>JBPCPA010000305.1:0-35492 GCA_050999655.1 Jatrophihabitans sp. | reverse complement strand
TGTCACCACCGGTCATCGGCGAGTAGGGACCACATCAAGCTGGTGTGAACGGCGCGGTTGGCAGCCTTGACGGCCAAAATAGCCCATGGCTACGGTGAGAGCGCTCCCAGCTCTGTCCTGCTTCATCACCGGTCACCCCCACCGCACCGGCCCACCCCAGCCGAAAGGTGCATCCCAGATGCGCACACCCTCATCCCGCCGGCGATCGCTCGCAGCCCTCGCCGCCACCACCCTCACCGCATCGTTGCTCACCGCGCTCAGCATCGGCAGCGCCGCGGCCACCAGTGGGCCGCTGCCCACTATCGAGGACTTCGAGGGCAGCGTGCCGGTCGGCACCGCGAGCCCGGGACTGTTCCCGTTCGGCAGCGATGCCGCCAGCACTCCGGTGCTCTCGGTGGTGGCCGCCGCCGACCGGCCCGGCGCGCCGGCCGGCAACCACGGCCTGGACGTGCCCTACACCGTCGCCGGCTACGGCGGCTTCTCCGACAACCTGAGCACTCCGGGCGACTGGAGTGGCTACGCCGGCTTCAGCTTCTGGGTCAAGGGCACCGGCAGCGGGCAGAAGACCGAGTACGAGATCAAGGACGGCGGCACCGACGGCGAGCACTCTGAGCTGTGGCAGGGATTCTTCACCGACAGCACCGCCGGCTGGCAGCAGGTCACCGAGCCGTTCGCCAGCCTGGTCAAGCGCGGTGACTACCAACCGCCCGGCGCGCCGTCAGACGGCGTGCTGAACCTGACCTCGATGTGGGGCCTGGCGATCAACCTGCCGGGCAACAGCAGCGGCCACCTCGTCTTCGACGACTTCGCTGTCTACGGCCACGCCACGCCGAAGGTCAGCGTGGCCACCAGCACCTACCTGGTCGATCCGGGCGGCACCGCCCAGGTCCCGGTCACCGTGACCACTCCGGACGGCGCGCCGCTCGGTGCGGCGGTGACCGTGGCCTACGCCCTGGGTGGCGGCACCGCGGTGGCCGGCACCGACTTCACCGCGGCCAGCGCAACGCTGAGCTTTCCGGCCGGCTCGGCGTCCGGCACCACCAGGACCATTGCGGTGGTGACCCTGGCCGGCACCCCGGCGGCCGAGTCCAAGACCGTGCCGGTACGGCTGACGGTGACCGGCGCGACGCTGTCCGGACCCACGCCGGTGGTTGTGATCAACGCACACGGCCTGCCCTACCTCAACAGCAAGCTGTCCGCGGCGCAGCGGGTGGCCGACCTGATGTCACGGATGACGTTGGCGGACAAGGTCGGCCAGATGACCCAGGCAGAGCGTGGCGCGGTGGGTGATGGCACCGACATCGCCAGCTACCGGCTTGGCTCGATCCTGTCCGGCGGCGGCTCGACGCCCACCCCGAACACCCCGCAGGGCTGGGCCGACATGGTCGATGCCTTCCAGACCCAGGCACTTGCCACCCCGTTGCAGATTCCCCTTATCTACGCGGAAGACTCGGTGCACGGCGACAACAACCTGGCCGGCGCCACGGTGTTCCCGCAGAACATTGGAATGGGCGCCACCCGCGATCCGGCGCTGGCCGAGAAGGACGGAGTGGTGACCGCCACCGAGACCCGGGCGACCGGCGTGCCGTGGGCGTTCTCACCGTGCGTGTGCGTGAGCCGGGACGAGCGCTGGGGCCGGTCCTATGAGTCCTTCGGCGAAGATCCGGCACTGGTCAGCCAGCTGGAGACGATCATCGACGGCCTGCAGGGCAACGGCAAGCTGAGCAAGAACACCAGCGTGCTGGCGACCGCCAAGCACTTTTTGGGCGACGGCGGCACCAAGTACGGCTCGTCCACGACCGGGACGTACACGATCGACCAGGGCGTCACCTACGCCACCCAGGCCCAGCTGGACGCGCTCTATCTGGCTCCGTTCACGACCGCGGTCGCCAAGGGGGTCGGCACCGTGATGCCGTCCTACTCGAGCCTGCAGATCATCGGCAAGGACAGCGCGCCGATCAAGATGCACGCCCGCGGCGACCAGATCACCGGCGTGCTCAAGAACCAGTTGGGCTTCAGCGGCTTCGTGATCAGCGACTGGCAGGGCATCGACCAGATCGGCCCGGACTACAAGTCCGACGTCAAGATCGGTGTAAATGCCGGCATCGACATGGTGATGGTGCCTTACAACTACCAGGCATTCACGACCGATCTGACCGCGCTCAACGCCAGCGGTGATGTCACCACCGCCCGGATCGACGACGCGGTCACCCGCATCCTCAACCAGAAGTTCGCGCTCGGCCTCTTCGATCACCCATTCGCCGACCGGACCAACGCCGCCACCATCGGCGATGCCGCACACCGCGCGGTTGCCCGGCAGGCGGCCGCCGAATCCCAGGTGCTGCTGAAGAACGACGGCAAGGTACTGCCGTTGGGCAAGAAGGCCAAGATCTACGTGGCCGGCTCCAACGCCGACAACACCGGCAACCAGACCGGTGGCTGGACGCTGACCTGGCAGGGCCAGTCCGGCAACGTGATTCCGGGGGCGACCTCGATCCTGGCCGGCATGCGGCAGGACGCCCCGCAGGCCACCATCGACTACTCGGCCAATGCCTCGGCCGCGACGTCGGGCTACAACGTCGGCGTGGTGGTCGTCGGTGAGACGCCCTACGCCGAGGGGGTGGGCGATGTCGGCAACGGTCACACCATGCAGCTGTCGGTGGCCGATCGCAACGCCGTGGACACCGTCTGCGCCGCGATGAAATGCGTGGTGCTGGACGTCTCCGGCCGGCCGCTGGACATCACCGGCATCGTGCCGGAAGCGGCCGGGGTGATCGGCTCGTTCCTGCCCGGCAGTGAGGGCGAGGGGGTGGCTGACGTGCTGTTCGGCAAGCAGCCCTTCACCGGCCGGTTGCCGCTGAGCTGGGCCAAGGCCGAGAGCCAGTTGCCGATCAATGTCGGCGACGCCAGCTATGACCCGCTGTACCCGTTCGGCTGGGGTCTGCGCACCGACAACCAGCGCGACCGGCTGCAGACCGTGCGCGACCAGCTGGAGACCGTGCCGGGCACCGCGGCCACTGTCACCGCGCTGAACACCACGCTGGCGACGAAGAACTGGAACGCCGACGGCTCCGCCCGCAACGCCACCACCATGCTGGGCCTGCTGAAGAAGGTCGCGGCTTCGATGTCGAACCAGAGCAGGTACAGCTTCGCCCAGGACAACCTGGTGGTCTCGGTGGCACGTGACCTGGCCCAGTCCCAGATCGTGGCACGCGGTGCGGCAGCCATGGCGGCAACCGCATCGCTCACCGCCAACGCCGAGCACAGCGTGCTGATCAACGACCCGGCAGCGGCGATCGCCGGCCTCACCAAGGCCTACACCGCGGCCGGCAAGATCAAGGCACCGAAGTCAGGTGTCCTCGCCGTCCGGTAAACCTCGCCGTCCGGTAAACCTCGCCGTCCGGTAAACCTCGCCGTCCGCTCATCCGGCCCGGTTCTCGCAGCTGTTCAGGTGCGGAAACCGGGCCGGTGTGCCGTCCGCGCTCGCCCCGACAGCCACCCGCCCCAGGTTAAGCCCCTATATGCCAATGGAAACGATTCGTTGACAGGTTGGATACCTGGTGGTTACGTAACCGGTTAATCAGAGTAACCGGTTACGTACTGGGAGGCTCGGTGCTCGAGAAGTCCACGATCTACCAGGTCGCCCGCCGCAGTGGTGTGTCGACCGCGACGGTCTCGCGAGTGATGCGCGACGGTATCGGCTTCTCCGAGCCGACCCGCCAGCGCGTGCTGGAGTCCGCCGCCGAGCTGGGCTGGCTGCCCAATGGCTCGGCGCGCGGCCTGGCCGAGCGACGGGTCGGCATCGTGGGGCTGCTCTTTCCGGACCTGGGCAAGGACGCCGAGGCCGAGAGCGAGTCGCCGCTGTTTGTCGATCAGGTGATTCGCGGCGCCGAGCGGGCTGCGACACTGGCCGGTGACGCGGTGCTGATCGCGGCCACCGAGGGGGCCACCGGTCGCGAGCTGGCCCGGTCGGTCGCCAGCAAGGTGGACGGTCTGGTGGTCACCGCCCGCAGCCTGTCGAGCCGTGACCTGGCGGCGATCGCTCGGAGCGTCCCGGTGGTGCTGATCGCCGCCCAGGCCGGCCGGCCCAAGCTCGATGCGGTTTCTGCTGACAATCATGGTGGATCCAGGAGTGTCACGGAGCACCTGCTGCAGGTGCACGGCTACCGCGAGCTGGCGTTCGTGGCCGGCCCGGCTCGCTCACCGGATTCGATGCAGCGATTCGACGGCTTCCGCGCGGCGCTGGCCGCGGCCGGCCTGCCGGTACCGGCCGCCCCGGACGCGTATGGCGGGTTCACCGAGGCCGGCGGCGAGCGCGCGCTGCGCGAGATTCTCGATCGCCCCGGCCGGCCACCGCAGGCCGTGGTGTTCGGCAACGACGAGATGGCGATCGGCGCGCTACCGGTCTTCGCCGAGCACAAGCTGCGGATACCGGCCGATGTCGCGGTCACCGGCTTCGACGACATCGCCTCGGCCCGGCACGTCCGGCCCGGTCTGACCACGGTGCGCCAGCCGATGCGCCAGCTCGGCGAGCAGGCGGTGCGCATGTTGCTGGACCGGCTGCGCGAGCCGCAGGGCAGTCGCCAAACGCTGGTGCTGCCCACCCAGCTCCAACTCCGCCGCAGTTGCGGCTGCCGCGCCAGCACCAGCACGTCGAGGAGGCCCCGATGACCGCCAGCAGCGAGGACCAGGCCACGCCGGCCGCCGTGGGCAGCGCCGAGCAGGACGCCCGCACCGACTGGGAACGCCGGATCTACACCCGGCTCACCGACACCGCCTCCGCCGACCCGAGCAGCGCGCTGCCGGCGCCGGCCGACCTGGTCGCCGAGGCCCAGCACGGGCACGTCCGGCTGAGTTGGGCGCCGGTGCCGGGCGCGGCCGGTTACCTGATCCAGCGCACCGACGGCGACGGCGAGCCGCACCTGGTGATGCATGGCGGCAGCGACGTTCCGGCAGTTCCGGCCTGCGCATTCGCCGACACCGGCCTGCGTGACGGGCTGGGCTATGAATACCGGGTCGGTGCGGTCACCGGCGCGGAGTTCCCGGCCTGGAACTGGTCCGAACCGGTACCCGCCAGCACGCTGAGCGGGCCGGCGACCGCCGTCCGGATCGAGGTGGACGCCGCTCAGGTGACCGGTGCGCTGCAGCGGGTCTGGCGGTTGGTCGGCAGCGAGCGGCTCAGCCAGCTTCGCCTGGGCACCGACCAGAACGGGCACCAGATCGGCGAGGAGTTCGGTGAGGCGTTGCGGATCGCACACGCGGAGCTCGGCGTGCGCGCGGTCCGGGCGCACGCGATCCTGCACGACGACAATGCCGTGGTCAGCCGGGACGCCGATGGCCGGCTGCAGCTGGACTTCACCATCGTGGACGAGCTGTATGACCGGCTGCTCGACCTCGGCATCCGCCCGGTCGTCGAGCTGTTGTTCGTGCCGCGGGTGCTGGCCGCAGATCCCGAGCAGACCGTGTTCACCTACCGCGGCATCATCAGTCCGCCGCGTGTCTGGGCCGAGTGGCACACGGTGATCGGGGCGTTGGCCGCGCACCTGGTCGATCGCTACGGCATCGACGAGGTCGCCCAGTGGGGCTTCGAGGTGTGGAACGAGCCCAATCTGGTGGTGTTCTGGTCGGGCACCCAGCAGGAGTACTTCCGGCTCTATGCCGAGACCGCTCGGGCGGTCAAAGCGGTCGACCCGCGGCTGCTGGTCGGTGGCCCGTCCACCGCGGCCAGCGAGTGGATCGAGCCGCTGGCCGCCTTCGCCGAGCGGGAACAGTTGCCACTGGACTTCGTCACCTCGCACACCTACGGCAACCTGCCCGTGGACGCAGCCCCAGCGCTGGCCCGACATGGCTTCGACAAAGCACCGATCTGGTGGACCGAATGGGGAGTCGGCTCGACCCACTACGGCCCGATCCACGACGGCGTGATCGGCGCACCGTTCGTGCTCAGCGGCTATGCCGCGGTGCAGAACCGGATGGACGCGCTGGCCTACTGGGTGATCAGCGACCACTTCGAAGAACTCGGCCGGCCCCCCGCGCTGTTCCACAACGGGTTCGGCCTGCTGACCGTGGGCAACCTGCGCAAGCCGCGGTACTGGGCGGTGCGACTGGCCGAGCAACTCGGCGATCATTTGCTGGCGGTCCGGGCCAGCGGGGACGGCGCCGGCGTGCTGATCCAGTCGCTGGCCGCCCGGCATGACGATGGCACGGTGGACGTGCTGGTCTGGAACGGCACCATCAATGCCGAGCTGATGAACGGCGATTCCCGGCTCGATCGCCGGCTGGAACTGCGGATCGACGGCCTCGCCGAGACCGGCTACCGGGTCAGCATCGCGCGGGTGGACGCCGAGCACTCCAACATCCTGGCCGGCTACCCGGACGGCCTGGACTGGCCGGACGCGCAGCTGTGGGCCCAGCTGCGCGAGCGCGACCAGCTCGCCGTCCAGCAGCTGCCCGACCTCGAACCGGCCGGCGGCGTCGCCGACCTGCAGTTGGACCTGCCGATGCCCGGCATCGCGAGGGTTCGACTGGTGCCGGCCGAGCCGACCGAGCGAGGCCAGCAATGATCAGCCGAAAGTCGCTTGCCGCACTTGCCGCGGCGTTGCTGGCCGCCGGCAGCCTGACGGCCTGCCTGGGCCATCCCGACAACGCCGGCGCCCGCTCGGGCACGCTCACCATCTCCGGCGACGCCGGCAACCCGACCCTGGTGGCGAACTTCAACCCCTACCAGCCGAGCACCGAGTTGCACGGCACCTTTCTGATCTATGAGCCGCTGGAGATCCGCAGTCCCATCGACGGTTCGTATACCCCCTACCTTGCCACCGGGTTCTCCTTCAGCAGTCCCACCACGCTGGTCTACAAGCTGCGCCCGGGAGTGCAGTGGAGTGACGGGCAGCCGTTCACCGGCCAGGACGTCGCCTACACCTTCGGGCTGCTGAAGAAGTACCCGGCGCTGGACACCACCGGCGTCTGGGGCCAGCTCTCCGGGGTGACAACGACCGCCAGCACGGCCACCTTCACCTTCAAGCAGCCGAACGTCCCGTTCGCCGGTGTGCTGGCCGGCACCCCGATCGTGCCCGAACACGTCTGGTCCACGATCGGCGATCCGACCAAGTACGCCAACACCACACCGGTCGGCACCGGACCGTTCACGCTGGCGAAGTTCGCACCGACCCAGTACACCCTCGCCAAGAATCCCGGCTACTGGCAGGCCGACCGGATCGCGCCGAGCCAGGTGGTTTTCCCGGCCAAGGCCAGCAACGCCACCACCGATCAGCTGGACACCTCGTCCGGCAAGTTCGACTGGTCCTACAACTTCCTGCCGAACGTCAGGCAGACCTACGTCTCACACAGCCCGCAGACCAACACCTACTGGTTCCCGCCGGGCGGCACCATCGGGCTGTTCCTTAACCTGACCAAGGCGCCGTACAACAACGTCGACTTCCGGCGCGGCATCTCCCTGTCGTTGAACCGCAGCAAGATCGCCACCAAGGCCGTCAACGGCTACCTCGACCAGGCCAGCCAGTCCGGCCTGATCCTGCCCAACCTGCAGAAGTGGCTGGACGGCAGCCTGCCGAACAAGGGCAATGTCGACCAGGACATCCCGGCCGCGATGGCGGCGTTCGCTAAGGCCGGTTACACCAGGCAGGGCAACCGGCTGGTGTCGTCCTCGGGCAAGGCGGCAAGCATGACCATCACCGCCCCGCAGGACTTCAGCGACTGGGTCGCCGCGGCCAAGGAACTCGTCAACCAGCTCGGCGCGGTCGGCATCAAGGTCACCCTGGACCTGCCCCAGTACGACGCGTACAGCAAGACCACCCAGGGCGGTACGTTCGACGCCGCGTTCGGCGGGTTCGGTGGCACCGGCGATCCCTACACCGACTTCAACAACGCGCTGAACAGCGCCTTCGCGACCCCGGTGAACACGCCGAGCGCCAACAACTTCGAGCGGTTCAAGAACCCTCAGGTGGATCAGGCGTTGGGCACCCTGGCCAAGGCCACCGACCTGTCCACCCAGAAGCAGGCCACCAACGCCCTGGAACAGACCATGTACACCGACGTGCCGGTGGTGCTCATGTACTACGGCGGCAGTTGGGGCCTGTTCTCCACCAAGAACTTCACCGGTTGGCCGTCCCAGGCCGATCCGTACACCCTGCCCACCAATTACAACAACGCCCTGCTGACGGTGCTGACCCACCTCAAGCGGTCCTGATCTGCCGGACTGTGAACGCTCGGAGTCGAAAGCTCGGAGTCGAAAGGAGGAAGACATGCGCTACGTAGCCGGCAAGATCGGCGTGTTCCTGGTTACCCTGTGGGCCGCCGTCACGCTCAACTTCTTGCTACCCAGGCTGATGCCCGGCTCGCCGGTCGACGCCGCGCTGGCCAAGATCGCCTCCACCGGGCAACCGATCACCAACCAGCAGCGGCATGCCATCGAACTCCAGCTCGGGTCACCGCACGGCAACGTGTTCGGCCAGTACTGGGACTACCTGCTCAACATCGCACAGTTCAAATTCGGTCGGTCCTACTCCTTCCCGAACGAGACGGTCGCCCACACCATCGGCAAGGCATTGCCGTGGACGCTGATCCTGGTCGGCGCCACCACGATCATCGCCTTCGTGATCGGCACGCTGCTCGGCGTCTATGCCGGCTGGCGGCGCGGTACCCGCACCGACACCGGAGTGACGGTCGGAGCAACCCTGTTCGCAGCGTTCCCGCCGTTCTGGCTCGGCCTGCTGCTGCTGTACTTCACCGCCTTCAAGCATCAGTGGTTTCCGATCAAGGGTGGCTACTCCCCCGGCCTGAGTCCGGAGTGGAGCTGGTACTTCCTCACCGACGCCGTCCCGCATGCGGTGCTGCCGGGCTTCGTGCTGGCGATCACGTCGCTGTCCGGATGGGTCTTCGGCATGCGGAACAACATGATCAACACCCTCGGCGAGGACTACGTGACCTTCGCCGAAGCCAACGGCCTGCGCGGCCGGACGGTTGCGCTGAAGTACGCGGCGCGCAACGCCCTGCTGCCCAACGTCACCGCGTTCGGGCTGTCGCTGGGCGCGGTGGTCGGCGGTTCGGTGCTGGTCGAGGGCGTCTTCGGCTATCCCGGCCTGGGCAACCTGCTCTACACCGCGGTGACCAATCGCGATTACCCGCTGATGCAAGCACTGTTCCTGGTCATCACGGTGAGCATGCTGGTGGCGATCTTCATCATCGACATGCTCTACGTCCGACTCGATCCGAGGGTGCGCCGATGACCATCGCCACGTCCACACCACCGCCGGCCACGGGTCAGGCCGCCGCGCCGGTCACCGCGGTGCCCTCCGCGCCCGGGCCGCTGCGCTTCCTACTCCGATCCTTGGCGACCCTGTGGCGCAACGGCAAGGCCCGGATTGGCCTGGTGATCCTGGCGATCAACATCCTGGTCGCGGTGTTCGCGCCGGTGCTGGCCCCGCACTCGCCCAAATCCACCGACTTCATCCCGTACAGCGGGCCGACCGCGAAGAACTGGTTCGGCACCACCGGCAACGGCCAGGACGTGTTCAGCCAGTTCGTCTTCGGCGCCCGGGTCTCGCTGCTGGTCGGCCTGGTCGCGGGCCTGGCCGCCACCGTGGTCGCGGTGATCATCGGGCTGATCTCGGGCTACCGTCCCGGCGTCCTGGACACCGTCCTGGGCTTCGTGACCAACCTGGCCCTGGTGATCCCCGGCCTGCCGCTGATGATCATCCTGGCCGCCTACATTCCGAGCAGGTCGGTGTGGACCATCGTGCTGGTGGTCGCGCTCACCGCCTGGGCCACCGGCGCCCGGGTGATCCGGAGCCAGGCGGCCACCCTGCGCGGCCGGGACTTCATCACCTCGGCCACCTTCTCCGGCGAGAAGCTCGGCCGGGTGGTGTTCCGCGAGATCCTGCCCAACATGACCTCGCTGGTGGCAGCCAGCTTCTTCTCGGCAGCCACCGCCGCGGTGATGGCCGAGGCCAGCCTGGAGTTCCTCGGGCTCGGTAACCCGGACACGGTCAGCTGGGGCACGATCCTGTACTACGCGCAGGGGCAGAACGCGCTGCTCACCGGCCAGTGGGTGATGGTGCTGGCACCTGGTCTGGCGATCGCCCTGCTGGCGGTGTCCTTCACGCTGGTCAACTTCGGGGTGGACGCGCTGTCCAACCCCCGGCTTCGGGAGAAGTGATGGCGTTACTTCAGGCCCGCGGGGTCAGCGTCGCCTACCGTCCGGCCGGCGGCACCCGGGTCTGGTCGGTCCGCGATGTCTCGCTCAGCCTGGCCGAGGGGGAGTTCGTCGGCCTGGTCGGCGAATCCGGCTGCGGCAAGTCCACGCTGGGCTACGCGCTGACCAGGATGCTGCAACCGCTGGCGGTGTTGGAGGCCGGCACGATCAGCTTCGACGGCACCGACCTGGCCTCGCTGAGCGACGAGCAGGTACGCAGGCAACGGCGCAACGGCATCGCGCTGGTGCTGCAGAGCGGTATGAACGCACTCAGCCCGGTGCGCAGCGTCGAGCGGCATTTCGCCGACGTCTTCGCCGCGCACGCCCGGCCTGACGATCGGCACACCCGGGCCGATGTGCACCGGCGCGCGGCAGAACTGCTGGACAAGGTTCAGCTGGCCTCCGACGTGCTCGGACGGTTTCCGCACGAGCTGTCCGGCGGGATGCGCCAGCGGGTGGCCATCGCGCTGGCACTGGCCCTGGAGCCCCGGATGATCTTCTTCGATGAGCCGACCACCGCGCTGGACGTGGTGGTGCAGGCCGCGGTGATGCAGACCATCAAGCAGCTGCAGGCAGAACAGGGCTTCACCGCACTGCTGATCAGCCACGACCTGGGCGTGGTGCTGGAAGCCACCGACCGGGTGCTGGTGATGTACGCCGGCGAGATCGTCGAGGACCAGCCGTCGGCGGCACTGCTCAGCGGGCCGCACCATCCCTACACCGAGGCGCTGCTGAGCTGCTACGCCGACCCGCGGGCCGAACAGATCTCCCTCGGTGGCATTCCAGGCGCACCGCCGGATCTGTCCATCGCCGAGCCGGGCTGCCCGTTCACCGCCCGCTGCCCGCTGACGGTCGAGGTCTGCACCCGGATCGACCCGCCGTTGACCGCGCTGGGCACCGGCCAGGTGGCCTGCCACGTCCGGGCCCCGTCCACCGAGACCGACCGGGAGTTGACCGATGTCCGCTGACCAGCCGCCACCGCCACGCACCAGCCGCGATGTGCCGCCGCTGACGGTGGAATCGGTCAGCAAGAGCTATCGAGCCCGCGGCCGGGCCAGGGCTCTGACGACCGCGGTGGACGATGTCTCGTTCACCATCGCACCCGGCGCGGCGGTCGGCCTGGTCGGGGCGAGCAGTAGCGGAAAGTCCACCCTCGCCAAGCTGATCACCGGCTCGGAACGCCCGAGTCGGGGTGCCATCCGGTTCGGCGAGCTGGCCGTGCACTCGCTGCGCAGCGGCGGCCTGCGCAGCTATCACAAGCGGGTGCAGCTGGTCTTTCAGGATCCGTACGGTGCCCTGAACCCGGTGCATACGGTGGAATACATCCTGACCCGGCCGTGCCGGAACTACCTGGCGATGTCGGCCGGTCAGGCTCGCGACCGGGTGCACGAACTGCTCGAGACGGTCGGCCTGACACCGCCGGAGCAGTACGCGGCCAAGCTGCCGCACCAACTGTCCGGCGGCCAGCGGCAGCGCGTCGTGATCGCCCGCGCGCTGGCCTGCGAGCCGGACCTGATCGTGGCCGACGAGCCGGTCTCGATGCTGGACGTCTCGCTGCGCGCCGGCGTGCTGCGACTGCTGGCCGACCTGCGCGCCTCCCGCGGGCTGAGCCTGCTCTACATCACCCACGACCTACTGAGCGCCCGGGTGATCACCGACGAGATCCTGGTTCTGAACAAGGGCAAACTGGTCGAGCAGGGCCCGACCAAGCAGGTGCTGCAACACCCCCAGAACGACTACACCATCCGGTTGCTCGACGCGGTGGCCAACCCGTTCGCGGCCACCCGGACCGGTTCGAGCATCGGCGCCCAGCCGGTCACCGAGGAAGGACCCCATCATGCGCCCTCGTCCTAGGATCACCCGCCGCTACCTCGCGCTGGCCGTCTCGCTGAGCGCGGTGCTGCTGGCCGCCCTGCTGGTACCGGCCACGCCGGCCAGCGCCAACGCGGCCGGTGCCGCCAGCGGGCTGACCGGCCAGCAACGGGCCGTGCTCTACGGCATCGCCCGGGACACCTGGAAGTTCTACGCCGACGACGTCGATCCGCACACCCACCTGCCGCTGGACAATGTCGGTCCGGGCACCACCCGCGGCAGCTACACCTCGGCCGCCAACATCGGGGTGTACCTCTGGGCGGTGGTCTCGGCCAAGGACCTGCACCTGATCAGCGCCCGGCAGGCCGAGGCGATGGCCGCTGCCACGCTGCGCGAGGTGAGCACCCTGCAACGCTCCTACGGCTTTCTGTACCAGTGGTATGACACCGGCAGCGGCGCGGTGATTCGCAACCCCGGCGACATCGACTGTGCCACCGAGACCACACCGGCCCAGGACAACTGCTACTTCCTGTCGGCGGTGGACAACGGCTGGTACGCCTCCGGCCTCGTGGTGGCCCGCCAGGCGATGCCTGCGCTGCGCCCGCTGGTGGACAGCCTGATCAAGCCGATGGACTTCTCGATCTTCTACGACAACCGCCCGCAGACTGCCTGCAACACCAACCCCGCCATCGAGGGCAACCAGCCGACCGGGCAGCAGTACGGCGGCTACTACGTCGGTCAGGGCCCGGCCGGCTACCACAACGGCGCGATCTACAGCGACCCCCGGATCTCGATGTACCTCGGCATGGGGCTGCACCAGATGCCCGGTGATGTCTGGTGGCGAACCTGGCGGACGCTGCCGCCGCAGCAGTGCGCCACCGACCCGGACTTCTCCTGGCAGGGTCAGGCGCCGGCCGGCTACTGGCAGAACATCCGCGATCCCCAATCCGGCAAGGTGTTTCGGGTCTGGGAGGGCCACTACACCTACCCGGGCACGTCGCTGCGCTACCTGCCCACGTTCGGTGGTGGCATGTTCGAGGGCCTCATGGCCAACGAGGTGATTCCCGAGACGCAGTGGGGCAACCGCAGTTTCGGCCTGGCCGACGTCCGGACCGCGCAGGTGCAGATCAAGTACGCCACCGAGGTTCTGCACTACCCGGTCTGGGGAATGTCGCCGTCCAGCACCGCCGATGACACCGGGGACTACAGCACCTACGGGGTCGAGGGGCTGAGCCTGCCGGTCGGCCAGGGGCTGTCGCAGTGCGTCACCTGCGCGACCGAGACGACGGTGACCCCGCATGCCTCGTTCCTGGCGCTGTCGGTGCTGCCGCAGCAGGCCTACGCCAACATCGCCACCCTGCGCAGGCTCTATCCGGACAGTTACTCCGCCAACGGTGGTTTCTACGACGCGGTCAACCCGACCACCGGCGCGGTGGGTCATCGCCGGCTGGTCCTGGACCAGTCGATGATCATGGCGGCGCTGGACAACGCCCTCAACGGCAACGCGCTGCAGCGCTACTACGCCAAGGACCCGGTGTCCTGGGCGGCGCGGACCTACCTGCAGGCCGAGACCCTGTCCATCCATTGACGGCAACAGCTCGGAGTGCTCGCCCCGTGGCTAGGGGTGGATGTGCAGGGTCAGTACCAGGAACTTCTCCGGGCTGGCCTGCAGCACCTTCAGCCGGGGATCGGGCACCGCGAGGAACGGCTCGCTGCGCAGCGGCAGCAGTACCGCCAACCGGGGATCGGACAGGGCCACGGTGACCGCGGCCCTGTCACCACCGCAGATCAGCGCGCTCAAGCTTCCGGCGGCCGGCAGCAGGATCCGGACCGCCACCTCGGCCGCCTCGGCGAAGGCCGCCTTGGACTGGTTGTCACGCCGGCGGGCATAGCGCTGCTGGGACCAGCCGCCAGCCTTGGTGGTGCCCTGGACGTAGCCGGAACCGACCTTGGACGACACCAGCGTCTGACCGTCGAACACCCCGGCCGCGTAACCGCCCCGGCGCACCAGGAGCACCCCGATCCGGCGGGGCCGCGTGAGGTGCAGTTGCAGGGTGGTCAGCGGCCGCGCCGCGGCGTGGTCCCAGGGCCCGAACGGCACCTCGATCCAGACCCGCGAGCCGTCGGCGGCGCTGACCAGCAACTGCTCCGGTGCCGCCTCGGTGCTCAATTCCCCGTGGCGGTCGGCAAATCCGTCCAGCCATCGGGCCAACCGGGCGATCGGGATGACCACCCGGCGGGCCTGCGGTGGCGGCTCGAGGATGCCCACCCTAGGCGGTGACCCGGTCCAGCAGCAGCGGCCGCGGGCTGAACCCGGCCGCCGGCCCGATGTCATAGCCACCGTCCAGCGCCTGGATCGCGCGCTCGAACCGGCCCGAGTCGTCGGCATGCAACTCGAACAGCGGCTGGCCGGCCGATACCGAATCCCCTGGTTTTGCCAGCATGACCACGCCTGCCCCCGGCGAAACCCGATCTTCCTTGCGAGCCCGGCCGGCACCGAGGCGCCAGGCCGCCACGCCCACCGCATAGGCATCCAGCCGGGTCAGCACCCCGGACGCACCAGCGGTCACCACGTGCCGCTCGGCGGCCACCGGCAGCGGCGCGGCCGGATCACCGCCCTGCGCGGCGATCATCGCCCGCCAGACGTCCATTGCCCTGCCATCGGCCAGCGCCGCGGCCGGGTCGACGCCGGTGATGCCGGCGCCGGCCAGCATCTCCACGGCCAACGCCAGCGTCAACTCGATCACGTCGGCAGGCCCGCCGCCGGCCAGCACCTCGACCGACTCGGCCACCTCCAGGGCATTGCCGGCGGTCCGGCCGAGCGGGGTGTCCATGTCGGTCAGCAACGCCACGGTATGGGTGCCGGCCGCGGTGCCCAGCACCACCATGGTCTCGGCCAGCTGCCGGGCGTCGGCGAGGTTCTTCATGAAGGCGCCGCTGCCGACCTTGACGTCGAGCACCAGCGCCGAGGAGCCCTCGGCGATCTTCTTGCTCATGATGGAACTGGCGATCAGCGGGATCGCCTCGACGGTGCCGGTCACGTCGCGCAGCGCGTACAGCTTCTTGTCCGCCGGTGCCAGGCCGTCGCCGGCCGCGCAGACCACCGCGCCGACCGAGTTCAGCTGTTGCAGGAAATCGGCATTGGACACGTTCGCCCGCCAGCCGGGGATCGATTCCAGCTTGTCCAGGGTGCCGCCGGTGTGGCCGAGGCCGCGTCCGGACAGCTGTGGCACCGCAGCGCCGAGCGCTGCCACCAGCGGTGCCAGTGGCAGCGTGATCTTGTCCCCGACCCCACCGGTGGAGTGCTTGTCGGTGGTGGGCCGGCTCACCCCGGACAGGTCCAGCCGCTCGCCGGAGGCGATCATCGCCGCGGTCCAACGCGACAGCTCCTCGGGCTGCATGCCGTTGAGCAGGATCGCCATCGCCAGCGCGGCCATCTGCTCCTCGGCCACCGCACCCCGGGTGTAGGCGTCAATCACCCAGTCGATCTCGGCGTCGGGTATCCGGCCGCGGTCGCGCTTGGTACGGATCACGCTGACAGCGTCGAAGGGTTCGCTCACCATGCTCGAATGCCTCTCATAGCCGGTAGTCGGGGGACGGGGAACGGGACGGCTCCGCTAGCGCAGCAGGACCGGCAGTGCAAGCAGGCCGCGGATCACGAACTCGTCCCGGCGCTGGGCCGGCCCGGCCGGTCGCAGCGCCGGGAAGCGACGGGCCAGCACCGCCAGCGAGGTCTGCAGCTCGACCCTGGCCAGCGGCGCTCCCACGCAGAAGTGGATGCCGGCCCCGAAACCGAGCTGCGGATTGTCCAGCCGCCCGACATCCAGCCGGTCCGGCTCGGCAAACACCGCCGGGTCCCGGTTGGCCGAGCAGAGCAGGGCCGCCACCTTCTCGCCGGGCTGCACCGTGATCTCGCCGATCCCGGTAGCCGACAGCGCGGTCCGCTCGAACAGCTGCAACGGCGAGTCGTAGCGGATCAGCTCTTCGACGGCGGTGTTCACCAACCCGGGATCGGCGAGCAGCCGCTGCCACTGATCGGGATGCTCGCCGAGCGCCTGGACACCGTTTCCCACGACGTTCACGCTCGCTTCGTGGCCGGCGTTGAGCAGCAGCGTGCAGGTGGTGATCAGCTCATCCTCGCTCAGCCGGGCACCGTCGGCGTCGGTCTCGGCGATCAACGAGGAGATCAGGTCATCGGCCGGCCGGCGCCGACGCTGGGCGACCAGTTCGCGCAGGTAGGCCACGAACTGCGCTGCCGCCGCCTCGGCGGCCAACCGCTGGTCCTCAGAGACCTGGTACTCATACATCTTCACGATCGCGTTGGACCATGGCCGCAGCAATCCCCAGTCCTGGCGGTCGATGCCCAGCAGCTCGGCGATGACCTGGACCGGCAACGGCTCGGCATAGCGCGAGATCAGCTCCACCGGCGAGCCGTCCGCGCCGGCCTCGGCCAACCCGTCGGCGAGCTGGCCGGCAAGTTCGCCGATCCTGGGCCGCAGCCGCTCGATATGGCCCCGGGCGAAGGCGGCCGCGATCAACCGGCGCAACCGGGTGTGCACCGGCGGCTCGTTCTCCAGCAACGAGTGCCGGTGAATCAGCTCGAAGGCCGGCATCGGCACCGCCGGCCAGCGCGGCGTCCAGACCCGTCCCAACGTGCGGGCCCGCAGCACCGCGTTGGCCTCGTGGTGCCCGAAAGCCAGCCACATCTGCAGCTGCTCGTGCCACTGCACCCGCGCCTGCGACCGCGCCTGGGCGAAGTACGGGTACGGATCGGCCACCAGCGGCGCGGCGCTGAGCTCCAGGGTGCACAGGGGCCTCATGCCGGGTCGGCGGCCTCGCTCGCCTGGTTCGCCAGCGCCGCCAGGTCGTCCGGGCCGAAGGCATGCGGCAGCAGGTCAGCGACCGTGATCGGGCCCTGATCGCTGGCCACCAGCATCTGCGGGCCGCCGTGTTCGAACAGCAGCTGCCGGCACCGGCCGCACGGCATCAGTAGCGAGCCGGCACCGTCCACGCATACCATCGCGTGCAGCCGGCCACCGCCGCTGGCCGCCAGGGCCGAGACCAGGCCGCACTCGGCACACAGGCCCAGGCCGTAGGAGGCGTTCTCGACATTGCAGCCGGTCACCAGCCGCCCGTCGTCGGTCACCGCCGCCGCGCCGACCGGGAACCGCGAGTACGGCGCGTAGGACCGGGTCAGCATCGCCACCGCCTCGGTGCGCAGCAGTTCCCAGTCGATCGGGTCGGTCACCGGCCCTCACCCCGCCGGTAGACCCGGCCGTCGGCCTTGGGCATCCGCAACCGTTGCGAGGCCAGGGCCAGCACCAGGATGGTCACCACGTACGGGGTGGTGCCGACCAGCTCGTCCGGAACCCGCTTGGTGTCGAAGAACCAGAACACCGCCAGCACCGCGATCGTCACCGCGATGATCGCGATCACCCGCTGGCCGGTGCGCCACTGCCAGGCCGCCACCAGCACCAGGGCGATCGCCAGCAGCATCAGCAGCGCGTGCACCGCCGACGAACTGCGCAGCTGGATCGCATCGGTGTAGCCGAACAGGCCGGCGCCGATGCCCAGCCCGGCCGGCCGCCAGTTGCCGAAGATCAGCGCGGCCAGGCCGATGAAGCCCCTGCCGCCGGTCTGGCCATCGCGGAACTGGTGGGCCGAGATCGCCAACGCCGAACCGGCCAGGCCGGCCATCGCGCCCGAGATGATCACCGCGATGTACTTGTACTTGTAGACATTGACCCCGAGGGACTCGGCGGCGTACGGATCCTCGCCGCAGGAGCGCACCCGCAGGCCGAACGCGGTGTGCCACAACACCCAGCCGGACGCTATGACCACGATGACCGCCAGCAGGGTGACCAGCGACAGCCCGGTCACCAGGCCGCCGAGCAGGCCGGCCAGATCCGAGACCGCGAACCAGTGCTTGTCCTCGATGGTGTGCAGCCAGTGCGAGAACGGCAGCGTGATCGACTGCGGGTCGCTGATCGGCGGTGACTGCTTCTGGCCGCCATCCGGGTAGTGGGCGAAGGTGACCTTGGTCAGGTAGAGCGCCAGGCCGGGCGCGATGATGTTGACCGCGACACCGGAGATGATGTGATCGACCCCGAAGGTCACGGTGGCCACCGCGTGCACCAGCCCGCCCAGCGCGCCCAGCAGCGTGCCGAACAGCACGCCGGCCCACGGGCCGTGGTCCCAGCCGAGGTAGGCACAGCCCCAGGTGCCCAGGATCATCATGCCTTCCAGGCCGATGTTCACCACACCGGCGCGTTCGGACCACAACCCGCCCAGGCCGGCCAGGCCGATCGGCACCGCGGCGGACAGGCCGGCGGCGATCGTGCCGCTGCTGGTCAGGTCATAACCGGCGGTCAGCGTCCGGACCGCCGAGAGCACCAGGAAGGCGCCGAGGGCCAACAACACCATCGCCTGCGGCGAGAGCCGCAGGCTGCGGCGCGGCGCGGCCTCGGTACGCAGTTCGGTTGCCACCGTCATGCTGTCACCGCCTGCTGGACACCGGCGCCGACGGCCAGCTGCGCGGCGACTTCTCGTTGCTGCAGCACGAGGCGATACCGGCGGACCAGCTCGTAGGCGATCACCACCGACAGCAGGATGACGCCCTGCATGATCGCGGCGATCTCACGAGGAACGCCGATGAAGTCGAGCTGGTTGGCCGACTTGCCCAGGAACGACCAGAGCAACGCGGCCAGCGCCATGCCGATCGGCGAGTTGCGTCCGAGCAGCGCGATGGCTATGCCGGCAAAGCCCAATCCCGACTGGGCGGTCTGGCTGAAGGTGTGGGTCTGGCCGAGCAGCTCGGGCAGTCCGACCAGGCCGGCCACGCCGCCGGACAGCAGCATCGCCACCAGCGTCATCCGCCGGACGTTCACCCCGCTGGCCACCGCGGCCGACTCGTTCATGCCGGTTGCCTTGATTCGAAAGCCGAATCTGGTGCGGCCGACGATGAACCAGTAGCCGACGCCGACCAGGATCGCGATGAAGAGAAACCCGAAGATCTCCGAGTGGGTGCCGGGATAGCCCAGCCCCGGCATCTGGCCGGACGAGCCGATCGGCTTGGTCTGGATGTTGTTGCCGCTGGACTGGCCGAGCTTGTGCAGCAGGTAGGAGCCCAGGCCGACCGCGATCGAGTTCAGCATGATGGTCGAAATCACCTCGCTGACGCCGCGGGTGACCTTGAGCAGGCCGGCGATGCCGGCCCAGAATGCGCCGATGAACACCGCGACCAACACCTCGACCACGATGTGGAACGGGCCGCCACCGGCCAGTTGGCCGCCGACATAGGCCGCGCCGAGCGCCGCCAGGTTGTACTGGCCCTCGACGCCGATGTTGAACAGGTTCATCCGGAACCCGATCGAGACCGCGACCGCGGACAGGTAGTAGACCAGGGCCTGATTCACCATGTCGACGAACGGGGTGGGCTTGCCCGCCTGCTGGAACATGGTCTGGAACACGTGACCGGGGCTGTGGCCGCCCAGGCTGAGGATGACGGTGCTGGCGATGGCGGCGAAGAGGATCGCACCGACCGGCGCCACCGTGCCCAGCAACACCGACCGCAGCGGGTAGCGGTGCCTGAGCCGGTCGAGGTAGCCGGGCCGCCCGCCGTCCGGCGCGCTCACCACGCCGTCCGGCGTGCTCACGCCGCACCCGCCGCCGAGCCGGCTCCGGTCATGGCCGAGCCGAGTTCCTCGGCAGTCACCGTAGAGGGGTCGGCCTCGCCGACGAATCTGCCGCGCAACACTACCTGAATCGCATCGGACATGCCGATCAGTTCCTCCAGATCCGCGGAGATGAGCAGCACCGCCAGGCCTGCCGCGCGGGCGTTGCGGACGTGCTCCCAGATGGCCGCCTGGGCCCCGACGTCGACGCCCCGGGTCGGCTGCGAGGCGATCAGCAACACCGGATCGCCCGACAGCTCGCGTCCGACGATGAGTTTCTGCTGGTTGCCGCCGGACAGCGCCAGCGCCGGCACGTCGACGCCGGGCGTACGGACGTCGAACTCGCGGACGATCCGCTCGGTGTCCCGGCGGGCCCCGGCCCGGTCGATCAGCGGGCCCCGGACGTTGGGGGCCGAATCGGAATGACCGAGAATCCGGTTCTCCCACAGCGAGGCATCCAGCAGCAGCCCCTGCCGGTGCCGATCCTCGGGGATGTAGCCGATGCCGGCCAGCCGCCGGGCCCGGGTGGAGGCGCCGGTGATGTCCTTACCGGCCAGGGTGATGGTGCCGGTGCGGGCCGGCCGGATTCCCATCAGGGCCTCGACCAGCTCACCCTGGCCATTGCCCTCGACCCCGGCGATCCCGAACACCTGACCGGCATGGATGTCGAAGGACACGTCAGACACCGCATCGCGGCCGCCCTCGCCGGCGACGCTGAGGCCGCGCACCGAGAGCACCACCTCGGGCCGGACGGTGTCGGTGCGGGTTTCCGGGCTGGGCAGCTGCGAGCCGACCATCATCTCCGCCAGCTGGCGTGGAGTGACCGAGTGCGGGTCGGCGGTGCCCACCGTCCGGCCACGCCGGATCACCGTGATGTCATCGGCCACCGAGATGACCTCGTCCAGCTTGTGCGAGATGAACAGGATCGTCAGTCCCTCGCTCTTGAGCTCGCGCAGGTTGTCGAACAGCTCGTCCACCTCGTGCGGCACCAGCACCGCGGTCGGCTCGTCCAGGATCAGCGTCCGGGCGCCGCGGTAGAGCACCTTGGCGATCTCGACCCGCTGCCGGTCACCGACGCCGAGATGCTCCACCAGCTCATCGGGTTCGAGGTCCAGGCCGTAGGTCTTGCTCAGCTCGGTGATCCGGCGTCGCGCCAGGCCGAAGTTCAACCGGCCGCGCGAGGTGGGCTCGCTGCCCAGCACGATGTTCTCGAGCACCGTGAAGTTGTCGGCGAGCATGAAGTGCTGGTGCACCATGCCGACGCCGGCGGCGATCGCGTCGGCCGGGGAGTGGAACGTCACCACCCTGCCGTCGATCCGGATCTCACCCTCGTCCGGACGTTGCATGCCGTAGAGGATCTTCGTCAGGGTCGACTTGCCGGCACAGTTCTCACCGACAATCGCGTGCACCGTGCCGCGCCGGACCGCGATGTTGACGTCGGAATTGGCCACCACGCCGGGAAAGCGCTTGGTGACCCCGACGACCTCGATGGCGCTGTCGGGCAGCGCCGAATCCGACGTTGCGGCTACCTCTGCCATCTTCGACCTCCTGAGCAGGGCCCAGATCGGGCCAGGACGACGTGCGCGGGCCCGAGGTGACGGTAATCGCCACCTCGGGCCCGGTGTGCGCGGGGGCAGCCACCACGGCCTGACGGCATCGTGCCGGGTGGGGCGCGGCAGCTACTACGGCTTGGTCGGTACCACGATCTGGCCGGAGATGATCTGCTGCTTGAGTTCGTCGATCTTGGACTTGATGTCGTCGATCTTGCCACCGGAGGTGGCGAAGTCGACGCCGCCGGCCTTGAGGTCAAAGACCGTGTTGCCGGCCTTGAAGGTGCCGTTCTTGACCGAGTCGATGAAGTCACCGACCGCCACGTCCACCCGCTTGAGCATCTAGGAGATGACGACGCTCTGGACGTCCGGCGCGGCCGAGAGGTACTGGTCGGAATCGGTGCCGATCGCCAGGTCGTTCTTGGCCTTCGCGGCCTTGAACACGCCGCTGCCCGAACCACCGGCGGCGGCGAAGATCACGTCGGCGCCGGCGTCGTAGATGCCGTTGGCGGCGGTCTCACCCTTGGTCGGGTCGTTGAAGCCACCGAAGTCCGGCGGCTGGGTGAGGTACTTGTCCTCGATCTTGACCGACGGGTCGATCTTCTTCGCCCCGGCGTCGAAGCCGGCCTGGAACTTCTGGATCAGCGCGACGTTCACGCCGCCGATGAAGCCCACGTGGTGCACCTTGCTCTTGAGCGCAGCGATGGCGCCCACCAGGAACGAGCCCTGCTCCTCGGCGAAGGTGAGGTCGGCCAGGTTGGGGGCCTGCACCGAGTTGTCGTCGATGATCGCGAACTTGACGTTCGGGTACTTCGGCACGACCGCCTTGACCGCGTCGGCGTAGGCGAAGCCGACCGCGACGATGGAGGTGAAACCGTTGTCGGCCAGCTGGGTCAGCCGGGCCTCCTTGTCGGCCTCGGCCTCGCCCTGCGCGGCTTCCAGTTCCTTCACGTCGCCGGCACCCAGGTTGTACTTCTTCTTGGCGGCGTCCAGGCCGGCGGCTGCGGCGTCGTTGAACGACTTGTCGCCGCGACCACCGATGTCATATGCCATCCCGATCTTCAGGCCGCTGTTTCCGGCCGTGGTCGAGGAACCGCCCGGGGCGGCTGGCTTGGTTGAGCTGGAATCGCTTCCACAGGCAGCGAGCAGCATCGCCGAAGCAGCGATCCCGGCTACGGCTGCGACCCGACAGGAACTCAGCGATCGGCGCAAGACATTCTCCCTCACAGGTTGTAGCTTTTCGGTAGGCAGCACGCCTCCGACCGCGGCTACGGTAGTCCGTGTCGATGTCATCGCCTGACCGGGACGGCCGGTTGTCATCACATTGTTGTGCGATTCCCGGCTGGCAACCAGCGGCCGGTGTGTTTCAGCGCAGGTTCGCTGAAACAGCGCGGATGCTCTGGTCAGCATCAGCCCGTGACGTTGCCGAACCCAGCCGCCGATGGATCGGCACCGGCTCGCGCCGTTCGAGCGGGATATTTCCCACCTAACTCCCAGAAGCCGACCTGTCAGCCGTCCTGCCGCGACACCGCGCGCCAGCCCCGGATGCCCAGCCAACCGATGGCGGTGCCGAGGATCAGCGACACCACGGTGAGCGCCAGGTGAACACCGAAGAACGCGGTCATGCCGTCGTTCCACGAGCGCGGGTCGGCCCAGATGTTCTTGAGGAAAGTGGGCCAGATGACCCAGGACCAGACGCCGAACGCGACCAGGAAGAGCGACACCCGCTTGGACAGCTGCATCTGCCCAGTATCCGACGCGCCGAACGCGCGAATCTCGTGGCAGGGCCGCAAACCGGCCAGAGGTGATTAGCCTGGGCAGGTGCATCGGCAGCCGAGCCTCGGACGGTCCGGCACGCTGCCCCGGCACCCGGCACGACCTGGCCGGCGCCCGGCATCACCCGGCCGCCGTCGGATACCAGCACAGCTGCCCGGCCGGCTGGCGGCGCTGCTCGTCACGCTGGCTATCGGTGCGCTCGGCGGCGGTGTGGCGGCGGCCGCGCCGCTGGCACCCCGACCCAGCTCGACCGGCATCTCGCCGAGTGCCCCCGACCCGCACCCGCCAGCCGGTGGACAGGCACCGGATGGCTCGGTGCCCGGCGGCCAGGCGCTGGCCGGCCGAGGGCTGGTGGTGCCGGCCGGCGCCCCGGCGCTACCCAAGAACATCGACGCGCACGGCTGGATCCTGGCCGACCTGGACACCGGCGACATCCTGGCGGCCCGTGACCCGCACGGCCGCTACCAGCCGGCCAGCATCCTGAAGATGCTGACCGCGCTCACCGTGGCACCGAACCTGCCCGGCAGCCTGCAGGTGGCGGTCTCACCCGGCGCCGCGCACGCCGAGGGCTCGGCGGTCGGACTGCTGGCCGGTGCCCGCTACAGCGTCGATCAGCTCTTCGACGCACTGATGCTGGTGTCGGGCAACGACGCCGCCACCGCCCTCGCCGAGGCCAACGGCGGCATGGCCCGCACGGTCGCGCAGATGAACGCCAAGGCCGAGCAACTCGGCGCCTACGACACCGTGGTGCAGACCCCGTCCGGCCTGGACGGCTGGCAGCAGCTCACCTCGGCCTACGACATGGCCCTGGTGCTGCGCGCGGTGCTGGGACAGCCGCGGTTGGTCGGCTACGACCGGCTGCGCAGTGCCAGCTACCTGCCGCGGGCCAGCGCCTACGGCAAGGTCGGGCCGTACCAGTTCGCCAATCAGAGCCTGAACTTTCTGGACACGGTGCCCGGCGCGGTGCTGGCCAAGACCGGCTACACCGACGCCGCCCAGCACACCTACCTGGCCGCGGCGAGGCGCAACGGGCACACCCTGGGGGTGATCCTGCTGCGCGACTCCCGGTTACCGCTGGATCAGTACCAGCAGGCCGCCGCCCTGTTCGGCTGGGGCTTCGCGCTGGAGGCACGCGCACCGGCGATCTCGCCGGTCGGCCGACTGGCCGGACCGATCAGCTCCGACCCCCGGCCGGCGTCCAGCCTCGGCGCGGCGGTGTCGCTGGCCGCGGCACCCGTGCCGGCGGGCCTGGCCGGGTCCGGTAACTGGACGGTGCTGATCCCGGTCACAGCCGCGATTGCCGGCGGTCTCTGGCTCGGTTGCGTCGGGATTGCAGGACGGCGAGCGATCCGGCGCCGAGCGCTGCGCCTGCACTGAGCAGGCCGGCCGCGACGCCGGCCGGGGAGAGCCCCGCCCGCGGGGCCGGTGGCATCGCTGGCCCCGCAACCGGCGCGGTCACCGGGTCGGCGACGGTGTCGGCATCGCGAGCGGTCGCCGCCCAGGCCACGCAGAACAGCAGGTAGCGCGAAACCAGGTTGATCCAGACCAGGATGCCCAGCGCCGGTCCGATCACCGCGGCCGCCGGTGATTTGGTGACCCGGGCGATGTAGATGGTGCCGACCACCTTGAGGATCTCGAAGCCGACCGCTGCCAGCAGGCTGGCCCGGAAGGCGGTGCGCCGGCTGACGTCGGCGTCCGGCAGCTTGATCATCACCCAGCCGAAGATCAGGATGCTGCCGGTGATCCCCAGCAGCAGCGCCAGGATCGCCGCGACCGTGCCGGCGCCGGTGAGCCGATCGGCGCCGATCCAGTGCAGCAACTGGTGGCTGGCGGCGGTGCCGCCGGCGGTGATCCCGAGCGAGATCACCACACCGAGGCCGAGGCCGAACAGCACCAGCGCGTCGGACAGCTTCTTGGCGAGGAACTTCCGCTTGCGTAACGGAAAACCCCACAGGGTGTCGATGCCGTTGCGCAGGTTGTCGATCCAGCCGAGACCGGTCAGGGCCACCCCGACCAGGCCGACGATGCCGACCGCAGCGCGTTGCTTGATTGCGGTGTTGATCGCGGTCTGCAGGGTGTCGCCGAAGCTGCCCGGCACCTGCTCGCTGACATGGGCCAGCAGCTCGTTCTGCAGGTGCGGGTCGGCCGCGAGCACGAACGCGGTGACCGAGACACCCAGCAAGACCAGCGGAAACAGCGCCAGAAAGCTGAAGTAGGTGACCGCCGCGGCCAGTTGGTTACCGAGCTGGGCGGTGTAGTGCTGGTAGGCCGAGGCGGTGTGATCCACCCCGGGCCGCTCGGCGCGCAGCCGCGTCCAGCGTGCAGTTGCCCGAGACTTGAGTTGGGTGAGCGGTGCCATCGATCAGGGACCCGTCAGCGGGAACTCGCGGTGGATGTGCCAGCGCCCAGCCGGGTCCTGGGAGTACATGGTGAAGTGATCGACGTCGAATTGCGCATCGAAAGAACGCAATCCTTCGAAGGCCTGGTCCAGCTGTTGATCGGCGATGTCGTGGCCGACAGTGACATGCGGGTGGTAGGGAAACTCCAGCTCGCGCGCCGTCGGGCCGCGGCGTACCGCCTGTTCGAGCAGCTCGCACTCGGCGATGCCGGCCGACACCTGGACGAACACCACCTGCGACACCGGCCGGAAGGTGCCGGTGCCGGCCAGTCGCATGGTGAACGGCAGCACCGCCGAGGCCGCGTCGGCCAGGTGCTTGTCCACCACCTCGAGCTGGTCGGCGGCCAGCTCGGTGGGCGGCAGCAGGGTCACGTGCGGTGGGATCTTGTCCGCCTCCGGATCACCGATCCGGCGGCGCCAGCCGGCCAGCAGTTCGGCGTGCGGCTCCGGAATCGCCAGCGCAACGCCGACCCGGACGGTGGCCGGCATCAGCGGCCCGCGCCTGGAACCGGTCGGCGACTCGACCGCGGTGCGCGGCGGGAGGACAACACGGGGCTCAGCCTACGGTCGGCGGCAAGAAGCCGACCTTGGCATAGGCATCGGCAACCGTCGCCCCGGCGACCGCCCGGGCCCGCTCGGCGCCGCGGGCCAGGATCCGATCCAGCTCCGCCGGGTCGTCCAGCAGCTGCCGGGTCCGCTGGGCGAACGGCTGGGCGAAGGCAACCACCGATTCGGCCACCGCGGTCTTGAGCGCGCCGTAGCCCTGGCCGCCGAAATCCTTGGCCACCGACTCGACACTGGAGTCGGTGAACGCGGCAAGGATGGTGATCAGGTTGGACAGGCCCGGTTTTGGCGCCGGGTCGTAGCGGATCTCGTTGTCGGTGTCGGTCACCGCGCGCTTGAGCTTCTTGGTGATCGTCGCCGCGTCATCAGACAGGTACACCGTGCCGGCGTCCGGCCTGGACTTCGACATCTTGGCAGTGGGGTCCTGCAGGTCGAGGATCTTGGCCGCCGCCTTCGGGATGAAGGCCTGCGGCACCACGAAGGTGTCGCCGTACTTGGCGTTGAAGCGCTGGGCGAGATTGCGGGTCAGCTCCAGGTGCTGGCGCTGGTCCTCGCCGATTGGCACCTGATCTGCCTGGTAGAGCAGGATGTCGGCCGCCTGCAGGATCGGGTAGGTGAACAGCCCGACGCCCTGGCGGTCGGCACCGGACTTGGCGGACTTGTCCTTGAACTGGGTCATCCGGCTGGCCTCGCCGAAGCCGGTCAGACACTCCAGCACCCAGGACAGCTGCGGGTGCTCGGGCAGGTGGGACTGGACGAACAGCGCGCACCGGTCGGGATCCAGGCCGGCAGCCAGCAACTGGGCCGCGACGATCCGGGTCCGCTGCCGCAGCGCCGCCGGCTCGGGCGCGTCCAGCGTGATCGCGTGCAGGTCCACCACGCAGTAGTAGGCGTCGTAGCCGTCCTGCATGTCGACCCAGTTGCGCACCGCGCCCAGGTAGTTGCCCAGCTGCATGGACTCGCCGGTCGGCTGGATGCCGGACAGGACCCGCGGAAGCTGTGTCACAACACCAGATCCTTCCATCCGGGCCGGTCGCGGATGCGCTCGCCTCCTGGCCGGTCGCGCAGCCAGCTCAGCGCCCGCAGCCGGACGGGCTCGCCGACGTGCTCGGGCTGGCCGTGCCGGAGCTGGCCGTGCCGGAGCTGGCGCTCGCGGCGGTCTGGGTGAGCGTGCTGGCACCGCTGGCCGACTGGCCGGAAGCCAGCGACTCGGCGGCCGCGCTGCCGGTGGCACCGGAGGCCTGCGCCGAGTCGGCCCGGCCTGCCGAACCGGACCCGCTGACCGAGCCGGTCGCGCTGGCACCCGTCGAGATCGGGGCCGGCGTCGAGGGCGCACAGGTCGGCGCGGTGCTGCTGGGGCTCGGCCGGGCCGAGGACGAGGTCGGCGTCGCAGGCTGGCTGGAGGCGGCCTTGGGAGGGCGGGCCGAGATCGGCGGCCGCACCTTGGTCACGTCGACCACCACCGGCAGCGGGCTGTCGGCCAACGCCAGCGCCCCGTCGCGATAGGCCGTCCCCCAGGCCAGCACGGTGGCCAGGTAGGGCTGGGATTGGTTGTAGCTCAGCACCGCGGCGGCCAGGCCGGCCGGGGTGGACAGGTCCCGGCCGCCGGCGCACAGGTAGTGGGCGGCGGCCAGCGTGGCGTCGTAGGTGTTGGACGGGTTCTTCTTGCCGTCATAGTTGCCGTCCGCACCCCAGCGCAGCCAGTTGGACGGGATGAATTGCATCGGCCCGACCGCGCGGTCATAGCTGGTGTCGCCGTCGAAGGCCCCGTGATCGGTGTCGTGGATGACCGCGTCGCCGGCGATGCCACCGTTGAGTCGCGGGCCGAGGATCAGCCCCCGGGTGGTGCCGTCGGCGGTCAGCCGGCCGGACTCGGCGTGGCCGGACTCGGTGTGGCCGATGCCGGCCAGCAGCCACCAGGGCAGCTTGCAGGTCGGCTGCTCGATCGCGAGCTGGTCAGCGGCCAGGTGGTAGGCGCGCAGCACCATCGTCGGGATGCCCAGCGCGCCGATGTCACCGGCCGGGCCGACCAGGCCGTCGGCCACCGGCACCGCCGCTACCGCGGTGTGGATGATCGAGGGCCGGATAGCCGCCGCCTCGAACTGCGCGGTCGGTGCCGGGCCGGGGTTGGCCGCTACTGCGGGCGTGGCGGGCCGGCTTGCGGGCACCGGCGGCGGGCCGCCGGGCGCGGCGGCCAGCCTGTTGTCACCGGAGCGGATCAGCGCCGGCAGGCACAGCAACACCGCCAGCGCAAGGATGGACAGGCCGAACAGGGTTCGGGAAAGTGAGAAGTTCTGGCGAGCGCTGGTCACTGCGTATCGCGGATGAGCCACAACAAATTCCCCACACCATGTCGTCTTCGGATCCCTCTTTCGTTCTCATCATCGGCCGGTAACCACCGGATCGCCAGCCGAATCCGGGGGCAATCTTAAATATGGTCGAATCTGCCAACATCGGACAGCTGCAGGTACTCTGCCGGCCACCCGGCATTCACCGCTCAGCCGGCCGCCGGCTCACGGTCGGGTGCGCCACCCGGTTCTGTGACCGCTGCGCCGCCCGGTTCAGCGGCCGGCAATGGCTCGACCCGCAGCCGAGCGGCCCGGCGACCGTCCACCTCCACCACCTGCACCACGTGCTGGTCGATCTCGACCCGATCGCCCACCTCGGGCAACTTGCCCAGCCGGGCCATCAGAAAACCCCCGGCGGTCTCGTACGGCCCGTCGGGCAGGTCCAGGCCGGTGAACTCGGCGAAGTCGTCCAGGTTGCTCCGGCCGTCCACCTCGACCACACCACCGGTCAGCCGGCGGGTCGAGCGCTCGGCCTCGTCGTACTCGTCGCGGATGTCGCCGATCACCTCTTCGATCAGGTCCTCCAGCGTGACGATGCCGTCGGTGCCGCCGTACTCGTCCACCACGATTGCCATGTGATGCCCCTCTCGGCGCATCTCGCTCAGCGCCGAGAGCACCTTCTTCGAGCCGGGCAACACCTTGACCTCGCGCACCAGGTCGCCGATCACCCGCGACCGGTCGTCGGCGCCGGCACCGGACAGGAACAGGTCGCGAATATGGACGAAACCCAGCACGTCGTCGCTGTTCTGCCCGATCACCGGATAGCGCGAGTGCGGTGAGTCACCGGCCGCCTTGGCCGCCCGGCTGACGGTCGTGCTGGCCTCCAGAAAGGTCACTTCGGTGCGCGAGATCATCACCTCGCTGACCGAGCGCTCGCCGGCCGCGAACACGTCGTCGATCAGCCGGCGCTCGTCGGAGGACAGCGATTCGTGCGCGGCGCCCAGGCCGCGCCGCTCGTCCTCGCTGATGCTCTCCCGACCGGCGTCGGGATCGCCGCCGAGCACCCGCACGACACCGTTGGTGCACTTGGACAGCAACCAGATCACCGGCCGAGCCACCCGGGCCAGCCGGTCCAGGGTCGGGCCGAACAGCAGCGCCGCCCCGTCCGGACGCTGCAACGCCAGCCGCTTGGGCACCAGCTCACCGATCACCAGCGTCACGAACGAGATCACCAGGGTGACCCCGATGATGCCGATGGCGCCGGCCAGGGTGTCACCCATCCCGTGCGAGATCAGGCTCTTCTTGGCCGCCTCGGACAGCGTCACCGCGCCGAAGGCCGAAGACAGCAGCGCCGTCGAGGTGACCCCGATCTGGACGGCCGCCAGGAACCGGTTCGGATCGGCCAGCAGCCGCGCGACCGCCTCGCCGCGGCGGCCGGCCTCGGCCATCGCCCTGGCCTGGCCCTCGCGCAGGGACACCAGCGCGATCTCGGCCGCCACGAACAGGCCCTCGATCAGGATCAGCGCGAGCACGATGCAGACGTTGAGCAGCGTGCCGTTCATCAGCGATCTACGCTCCCGCGGGGGTTGAATGCGTCGAGCGTGACCGCTCGGCTCAAGTGTAGGGTCAGGGGCTCGCGACGAGCTGACAGGAAGCTAGGCACCATGCGGGTACTGGTCACCGGCGGCGCCGGCTATGTCGGCAGCGTGGTGGCCGCCGAACTGCTCGCGGCCGGTCATCAAGTGAGCGTGCTGGACGACCTGTCGGCCGGCCACGCCGACGCCGTTGCACCGGGTGCCCGGTTCGTGCACGGCTCGATCGCCGAAGCCGACGCGGTGCTGGCCGAGGACGGCATCGAGGCGGTGCTGCACTTCGCAGCGAAGTCGCTGGTCGCCGAGTCGGTTGCCGCGCCGCAGATCTACTGGGCCAACAACGTCACCGGCAGCCTGGCGCTGCTGGAGGCCATGCGCCGCAACGGCGTCCGGCGGATCGGGTTCTCCTCGACCGCGGCCACCTACGGCGAACCCGAATCGGTGCCGATCACCGAGTCGGCGCCGGCCCGTCCGATCAATCCGTACGGGGCGAGCAAGCTGGCTGTCGATCAGATGCTGGCCGGCTACGCCCAGGCCTTCGGCTTCGCCGCGGTCAGCCTGCGGTACTTCAACGTGGCCGGCGCGCTGATCCGGCCGGGTCTGGCGGTCGGTGAGCGCCATGCCGTCGAGACCCATCTGATCCCGATCGCGCTGGACGTCGCCGCCGGGATCAGGCCGAGCCTGCAGCTCAACGGCACCGACTACCCGACCCCGGACGGCTCCTGCGTGCGCGACTACATCCACGTGCTGGACCTGGCCGACGCGCACCTGCGCGCGCTGGACTGGACCGCCGGCCACAATAGCCACAATAGCCACAATGGCCACCTGCTGTGCAACCTCGGCTCCGGTGACGGGTCCTCGGTCCGGGAGGTGATCGAGGCGGTCCGCCAGGTCACCGGACGGCCCACCCCGGCGGTGGATGCCCCGAAGCGGCCAGGGGATCCGGCCGTGCTGGTCGCCTCGAACGCGCGGGCACGCAGTGAGCTGGGCTGGCAACCGCGGCGCGGACTGACCGAGATGGTTGCCGACGCGTGGGCGTTCAGCCAGCGGGACAACCGTGGCTGAGGCGCGCTGGCGCTCGCCCGGCCGGGTCAACCTGATCGGCGAACATACCGACTACAACGATGGATTCTGCCTGCCGCTGGCGATCGGGGCCGGCTGCACTGCGACGGTCTCTCAGCTGGACGAGCCGGTGCTCGAGGTGAGCTCGGTGCAGCTGGGCGAACCGATCGAGATCGGCCTGGACGAGCTGTGCCCGGAGGCGCTGACCGGCGACCGGCGCTGGGCCGGTTACGCGGCCGGGGTGGCCTGGGCGATGCGGCAACGTGGCCACGCCCTGGGTGGGGTGTGCATCGAGCTGGACAGCGATGTGCCGACCGGCGCGGGGCTGTCGTCCTCGGCCGCGCTGGAGTGCTCGGTGGCCGGCGCGCTGAACGCGCTGTTCGAACTGGGGCTGACACCGGCCGAGTTGGTATCGCTGACCCGGCAGGCCGAGAACGAGTTCGTGGGCGCGCCGACCGGCGGCCTGGACCAGCTGGCCTCGGTGTTCGGCGAAAAGGGCAAGGTGCTGCTCTGCGACATGCGATCGCTGCAGGTCGAACCGGTCGGCTTCGACCTGGCCGCCGCCGGCCTCACCCTGCTGGTGACCGACACCAGGGCACCGCACCAGCATGCCGACGGCCAGTACGGCCAGCGTCGGGCCGACTGCGAAGAGGCCGCCCGGCAACTCGGGGTCCCCGCATTGCGTGATATCAACCTGGAAGGCCTGGCCGATGCGATCAGCCGGCTCACCGACGAGCGGCTGCGCAAGCGGGCCCGGCACGTGATCACCGAAAACGACCGGACGCTGGCGGTCGCGGACCTGCTGCGGACCCGCCAGCTACGCCAGATCGGCCCGTTGCTGACCGCCTCGCACGCCAGCATGCGCGACGACTTCGACAACAGTGTCCCCGAGGTCGACCTGGCCGTCGAGGTGATGCTGGCCTTCGGCGCCTACGGGGCGCGGATGACCGGCGGCGGCTTCGGCGGCTGCGTGATCGGGCTGCTGGACCCGGCCCAGGCCCGGGCAGCCGTGATCGCGATCGATGGCGCGTTCGGCGGCCGCGGCTACCGGGCACCGGTCAGCTTCGAGGTCAGCGCCGCGGCCGGGCTGCACCCGGTGGGCTGACCGGATCGACCCGGACCGGCGTCGCTACCCGGTTCTGTCAGGATCCGCTTGTAGTTTCATGCTATGCGGCTGCTGCACACCTCGGACTGGCATCTCGGCCGGACGCTGCACGGCCTCGATCTGCTCGATGCCCAGCGCGCGGTGCTCGGCCAGCTTCACGCACTGGTCGCCGACCCGGTCGACGGTATTGCCATCGACGCGGTGCTGGTCGCCGGCGATGTCTATGACCGGGCGGTGCCGCCGGTCGAGGCGGTCAGCCTGTTCGCCGACACGCTGGCCGGGCTGATCGAGCACACCACGGTCATCGTGACCGCCGGCAATCATGACTCGGCGATCCGGTTGGGGTTCGGGTCCCGGCTGTTCACCGATCGGCTGCGGCTGCGCACCGAACTGGCCGGCGTGGGCGAGCCGGTGCTGCTGGGCGACCCCGGAGCCGGTCAACTCGCGGTCTACCCCCTGCCCTACCTCGACCCGGACGCCGCCCGGATCGTGCTGGCCACCGAGGACCGGCCGGTGGAACGCTCGCACCAGGCGGTCATGTCGGCGGCGATGCGGCGCGTTCGCGCCGATCTGGCGGGCCGGCCCGGGGCGGCGTCGGTGGTGCTGGCGCACGCGTTCGTGGTCGGCGGCGCGCCGAGTGAGAGCGAGCGCTCCATCGCGGTGGGCGGCGTGGACAGCGTCGCGGCCGACACCTTCGACGGGGTGGACTACGTCGCGCTCGGCCACCTGCACGGCGCCCAGCAGCCCCGCTCGTCCAGCGCGACGGTGCTGCGCTATTCCGGTTCACCGTTGCGGTATTCCTTTTCTGAACATGGTCATACCAAGTCGGTCACGCTGGTCGACATCGAGCCCGGCGGCCGGGTCGAGGTGCAGGCGGTGCCGCTGGCCCAGCCGCGTGCGATGACCGAGCTGACCGGCACGCTGGAGAAGTTGCTGGCACTCGACGGGCATGGCGAGGACTGGGTGAAGCTGACCGTCACCGACCGGGTCCGGCCCGACCGGCTGTTCGACCGGGCTCGCTCGTGTTACCCGCAGGTGCTGCAGGTGCTGCACGAGCCGGCCGGTGGCCAACCGGCCGGGGAGGTGGCACTCGGCGCAGTCGAGCGCAGCCCGCGCGAGCTCGGCAGCGACTTCGTCAGCCACGTCACCGGCAGCCCAGCCTCGGCCGCCGAGCTGAACCTGTTCGAGCGCGCCTACGAGCGGGCCCTGGTCACCGTGCCACCGGTTGGAAACCGCTGATGCGGCTGCACCGGCTCAGCATGACCGCGATCGGCCCGTTCGCCGAGCCGGCCCGGATCGACCTGGCCCGGTTCGGTGACAGCGGGCTGTTCCTGCTCGAAGGCCCGACCGGCTCGGGCAAGTCGACGGTACTGGACTCGATCAGCTTTGCCCTGTACGGCAAGCTCGCCCAGAGTTCGGCGGTGCTCGAACGGTTGAAGTCCCACCACGCGCCGGCCGGCACCGAGCCGGTGGTCGAGCTGGTCTTCGAAACCCAGAGCGGGCTGTACCGGGTGCGCCGGACACCCAGCTACGAACGGCCGAAGAAGCGGGCGGCGGGCAGCACCACCGTGCACATGAGCGTCAAGCTCTGGCGGTTGAGTTCGGCCGACGACCTGGACGGTGGCGAACTGCTCTCGCACAACATCGGCGACGTCGAGGACGAGATCACCCGCGCCGTCGGCCTGAGCCATGCCCAGTTCGTGCAGACCGTGCTGTTGCCACAGGGTGAGTTCGCCAACTTCCTGCGCGCGGACACCAGCACCAAGCGGGTGCTGCTGCAACGGCTGTTCGGCACCGAACTGCTGGCCCGCACCCAGCAGGAACTCATCGACGGCCGGCGAGCGGCCGAGCAGTCCCGGGCCGCCGCGCTGGACTCGGTACGCCACGCCTGCCACTCCTTCGCCGGCGCTGCCGGCCTGCCTGATGACCGGGTGGCTGAGCTGATCGAACTCGCCGAGCTCGCCGATCGAACCAGGTTGGCCCAGCTGCTGGCCGGCGTGCAGGGTGGACTGCAGGCCACCGAACGGCGCGCGGCGGCCGACCGCGAGGCCGCCGCCGCCGGTCGGCTCGATGCCGAGGCGGCCCTGCGGCGCGGCCAGGACCTGCTGCGCCGGCAAGAGATTCGCGACCGGCTGCGCGGCGAGCAGCGCGGGTTGGCCGAGGCCGCCGAACAGGTCGACGAGGCTCGCGCCGAGCTGGCTGCCGGCCGGCGGGCGCTGAGCGTGGTGACCGCCGCCGAGGCGCTGACGGCAGCCGTAGCCCGATCCGATTCGGTCCAGGACGCTCAGGCTCGCGCGCGCGACGCGGTGCCCGAACAGCTCTACGGTGCCGACGAATCCCGGTTGCGAGAGGTCGCCGCGCAGCATCGCACGACAGTCGGCGAGCTGGCCGGTGAGCTGCGCCGTGAGCGCGAGCTGACCCGGCTGCGCGACGAGCACGAGCAGCTGGTCGGCGAGCGGGCCACGCTCGGTGAGCTACTGAGTCTGGCCAACACCCAGCTGGCCGCCCTGCCGGCCCGGACGGCCGAGCTGATGACCGCCCGCGAGCAGGCCGCAGTGGCCGCCGGCCGGCTGGATTCGCTGGCTGCCGAACGAGATCGCGCGACCACTCGGCTGGTCGCAGCTCGGCAGGCGGTCGCAGCGGCGCGCGCGGCTGCCAGCAACCAGCAGCTGGCCCAAGAGGTCTTCGAGGCGGCCGACCGGCAACGCGGCCGGCTGGAATCGCTACGCATGAGCTGGCGGGCCAACATCGCCAGCGAGCTCGGCCTGGCGCTGCAGAGTGGCGATCCGTGCGCAGTGTGCGGCTCGCTGGAGCATCCCCGGCCGGCTCGGCCTACCGTCGATCACGTCAGCCGCGATGAGGTCAGCGCCGCCGAGACCGAGCTGCACACGCTGGAGACAAACCTGCAGCAGCACCGCCAGCAGCTGGCCGAGCAGCAGGCTGAGCTGGCAGACCTGCGCGCGCGGGCCGACCACCTCAGCCCGGAACTGGCCGAGGCCACCCTGGCCAGGGCGGCCCAGGCGTGGGCAGCCGCTGAGGCAAGTGCCGGCCGGCTGCCGAGCATCGAGGCCGGCCTGGCCGAGCAGGAACGGCAGCTGGCCCAGCTTCGCGATCAGGTTCAGGCTGCCGCGCTTGCTGAAACCCGGCTGGCCGAGCGAGTCGGCGCGGTGCTGGCGGCGATCGAGCGCGACGAGCTGGCGGTGCACCAGGCCCGGTTCGGCTACCGCACGGTCACCGAGCGGGTCGCCCAGCTCAACCACGACATCGAGATGATCGAGCTGGCCGCCGCGGCCAGCGCGGCGGCCGACGCGGCTCTGGCCGCCGCGGTGCAGGCCGGCCAGACGTTTCACTCGGCGCTGAGTGCTGCCGAGGTCGCCGACCAGGCAGCCTGGCAGCAGGCACTGCGCGGCACGTCCGAGCTGGCCGAGCTGGCCTCCCGTTTGCGCGGCTACGACGAGC
>JBPCPA010000288.1:0-2917 GCA_050999655.1 Jatrophihabitans sp. | reverse complement strand
GTCCTCGTTCGTCCGGCCCTCGACCGCGCCGGTGCGGGCGGTCTCGGCCATCGCCCGCAGCTGCCCGGCCAGGCTGCGCAGCCGGTTCACCGCGGCCTGCTCGGTCAGCGTGTCGCCCAGCTCACCGATCGAACACGCCAGCGGCGCCAGCAGCAGGGCCGCGCTCGGCCGGTCCAGCGGACGGCCGGACTGCAGCCCGTCGGCGACGCCGGCCAGCACCACCCCAGCCTGGCGAAGCTGCGGCCCGCAGCAACGCCTCGGCCCGTCCGGCATTCTCGCGCCGCAACCGGTCGGCGTAACCGGACAGCACCAGGATGTCCTGCCTGGCCCGGACGGCCTCGTCCAGCAGCACCCGGTAGGCCGCGACGCTCGGGCCGTGGTCGTGACCCGCGCCGCGCAACACCGCGGTGGCCTCAGCGATCGCCGGCCCGAGCGGCGGGCTGGTGCCGGCGTCGATCGGATCGTCGGCCAGCGCCGCGAGCTGGCGATACAGGCTGGCCAGCGCCTGCCGCTCCGGCCGGTGCCGGCCCAGCGGCCAGGCGGCGACCGCGAGCAACAACTGCACCAGGCCACCGGCCAACACCAGCAGCCCGGTGTACAGCGCGGCCAGCGGACGCTCCGGAATGTGGCCCAGCACCAGCGCGCACGCCGTCGCCGCCACCCCGACCTGGGCCGCGCTCGGACCCACCGACAGCAACTGCCCGGCGCCGAAGCCGAGGATCGCCAGCAGCACCGCCGAGGCGGCCAGGTTGCCACCCAGGCCGGCCGCCAAGCCGGCTGTGACGGCGGCGGTGAGCGCGGTGATCAGCATCCGGACCACCCGCAGCCGGTACGGACCGGGCCGGTCGGCGAACGCGGTTTGCAGCCCCCCGATCGCTGCCTGCACGCCCACCGCCGGGCTGCCGAAGGCCGCCGCCACCGCCAACGGCAGCGCCAGGCCGACCGCGTTGCGGGCCGACACCACCGGGTCGGACTGGCTCAGGTCGATGCGGGCCGCGTCGACATACAGCCGGCGAAGCGATCGGGCGACCGCCCTGCTCGGCGAATCGGTGCTGGCCACCTAGGAACCGTAGCGAGGTTGCCAGCCATCGGGTCGGCTCGGCCGCGCGCGATTGCCCGATGTTGTCCGACCTGGGCCGTGATGGTATTCAATGTCACGATGCTGGACCGCTTTCTGCCACCGTCCGGCCCCGGCCGAACGCTGGCGATCATCAGCCTGGTCAACACCACCGGCTCGGGCTTATGGGTGACCTCCAGCGCGCTTTCCCTGACCAGGTTCGTGGAGCTGCCGGCCACCCACGTCGGCATCGGCTTCTCCGTGGCGGCCCTGGTCTGCCTGGTGGCCAGCACCCCGATGGGCTACCTGGCCGACGCCCGCGGCCCGCGCCGGCAACAGGTGGTCTTCTACGTGCTGCTGGCCGCTCTCTTCGGCGCGATGCTGCTGGTCAACTCGCTGTGGAGCTTCATCCTGGTGGCAGCGCTGACCGCGCTGGCCGACGCCGGCCAACGCGGCGCCCGGGGCGCGCTGATCGCCGGCTGCATCCCGCCCGAGCAGCGGGTGCGGTCGCGGGCGATGTTTCGCACCATGGCCAACGTCGGCTACACCCTCGGCGCCGGGACCGGCGGCGCGGCGATCGCGGTGGGCTCGCTGACCGCCTACCGGCTGATGATCATCGGCAACGCCGCCAGCTACCTGGCGGTGGCGTTGCTGGCCACCCGGCTACCCGACCTGGCGCCCTCGGTGCGGGCCGGCTCCGAACCGCGGCTGCTCTCGCTGCGCGACCGGCCGTACCTGCTGTTCGTGGCGCTGGACGGGCTGATGTCGATGCACAACGACATCCTCAACCTGGTGCTGCCGCTGTGGATTGCCGGCCACACCGGGGCGCCGAAGTGGATGGCCGCGGTCTGCATCGTGGTCAACACCGTCCTGGTGGTGCTGTTGCAGGTCAGGACGTCGCGCAACACCGAGACCATCCAGGGCGCCGTCCGGGCCGCGCGCGCCGGTGGCCTGCTGATCGGCGCGGCCTGCCTGCTGTTCGCCCTCAGCTCGGGCCGCTCGGCCGGCCCGGCGACGGTGCTTTTGCTGCTCGGGGCGGTCGTGCACGTGCTCGGCGAGCTGCGCCACTCCGCAGCCGGCTGGGGGCTGTCCTTCGGGCTCGCGCCAGCCGAGCGGCAGGGCCAGTACCAGGCCACCTATGCGATGGGCGGCCAGCTGGGCCGGATCGTGGGACCGGCCGTGCTGATCTGGCTGGTGCTCGGCCTGGGCTGGCCCGGCTGGCTGGGCGTGGCGGCGCTGGTGGTGCTGCCGGCTTTCGCGATCCGGCGCGCGGTGGACTGGAGCGTGCGCTGGCGCGCCGCCGGCCGCGGCGAACCGGTGCCGGGCGAGCTGGCGAGGTGAGCCGGCGAAGTGAGCCGGCGGGGTGAGTCGGCGGGGTGAGCTGGCGGCCGGGTCAGGACGGGGTCGGCACGCCTCGCGCTTGGACCAGCCCGGCCGCCCCGACCGCCGTCGGCGCCTGGAACAGGTCCTCGACCGAGACGATGACCCCGAACTCGTCGCCGATGCACTCGAGCAGTTCGAGGACTTCGAGGGAGTCGGCGGCCAGATCGGCGAAGAGGTCGTCGTCGGGGCCGACCGGCCGGGCCAGCACCCGCGTCCACAGCGCCACCATCTGAGCTTCCATGCCGGCCAGTCTGCCAGGACGGTTTAGCGGAGCGCGAGAGTGGGAACCATCTGAATATCTGACAATCTGCCGGCGCCCCTTGGGCTGTCCGCTGTCGGATGTTACGGTCGATCTGACCGTGATTGTGACGGAAGGAGGTCGGCCATGAGCGAGCTCGAATTCGGCTGCGTCCGGCTGTAACACAGACCGGTGGTCGGGGGACGAGGAGAAACCCCAAGGAAGAGAGGGACAAAGTG
>JBPCPA010000273.1:0-4577 GCA_050999655.1 Jatrophihabitans sp. | reverse complement strand
CGGCCGGACGAGCAGCGCGCGATCGCCGAGGCCGGCCACCGGATGCGGGTGTACGTGCCCTACGGCGACGAGTGGTACGGCTATTTCATGCGCCGGCTCGCCGAACGGCCGGCCAACCTGGCATTCTTCCTGCGCTCGCTGGCATCGAAGAAGTAGCTAGTCATAGACCCCCTCCAGCAGCCAGCGCTGCGCGGTGACGTCGAAGCACACCAGGTAGGCCCGCCCGCTGGTGTCGACCAGTTGCAGCCGGGCCAGCCGGCGCGCTGAGACCGGATCCCACCAGCGCTCGTCCACCGGCCACGGGCCGGCCCACGCGGTGATCCCGGTCAGCGCCTGGGCTGACCCTGGACCGGCGCGGCCCGGTGAGCCTGCGAGGTCCAGTGCTCCGGCCGCATCCAGCGCGGCGGTGGCCGCCGGGTCCACCAGCGAGAACCGGGCCGGGGCGGCCGGCACCGCCCCGCGCTCAGTCACCAGCACCGTCCGGCCGAACTGATCGAGAACCCGGACCGGACGGGGCGGTTCGACGAGCACCGACGGCGCCGGTGAGGGCAGCCGGCCCGGCCACGGCTGGCCGGCCAGCTGGGCCGAGTCCTCGTCCTCGCGCTGGTCCCCCCAGGGCACCAGCCGGGTGCGCTGGGCCGGTCCGCGGCCGCCGGACACCACCGGGGTGCGTACCGAACCGGGGCCGAGCAGGGTCTGCACCCGGGCCAGGGCCCGGTGCGCCCGCTCGTCGACGATGCCGTCGCCGCCCCAGAGGGCACGCTGGTGGGCGCTGGTCGGCACCGTCTCGATCGGTGTCAGCCGGAGCAGGTTCACCGGCCCGGACGGGGCGTTCGGCTCGCCGGCGGCCCGGTTCAGCCAGCCCTCCAGCTGCCAGCGGACCCGGTCGGTGACATCCACCGCGGTGAGCACTCCGGCATGCCGCCAGCGGCGGACGGTCTCTTCGCCCCGATCGGTCTGGGCGAGCAGTTCGAAGCAGCTGCAGGCCAGGCCGTGGTCGGCAAGGTCGGTGACGAAGCGCTCGATGGCCCCCCGCGCGCTGAAGGCGATGCTGTCGACCCGGTCCAGCGGCGGCTCGAGCTCGATGCTCACCTCGAATTCGGCGGGCGGGGTCCGGCCGGCGATCGGTCGCGAATCGAGACCGGCGGCCTGACGATGCGCCCAGGCACCGACCGAGCCGAACCGGGCCTGCACGTCCGCGGCCGGCAGCGCGGCGAAGGCGCCCAGCGTGCGGATGCCCAGGCGCTTGAGCAGGTCCACCAACTCGGGCTCGTCCAGGGTGGTGATCGGCAGCTCGCCCAGAAAGGCGGCCGAGCTGCCGGCTGCCACGATGCTGCCGCGCCGGGCGGCCTGCTCGGCTGCGAACGCGCCGTCGGCGACCCCGATCAGCACGTCTTCGGTGTGCCGGGCGATGGCCCGGGTCAGCGCGTGCAGGACGGCGGTCTCGCCGCCGAAATACTTGGTCGGGCCCCGGATGCCGATGGCCGCCAGGCCCGGCCGGTCGAGTTCGACACCTGGTGCGATGGATTCGATCGCAGCCATGATCGGTTCGAAGGCCCGGGCCTCCGCGGCGACGTTGCGTGGCAGCAGCACCAGCTCCGGGCAGCGGTTCTGGGCTTCGCGCCGGCGCAGGCCGCGCCTGATCCCCAGCTGGCGAGCAGCATGCGAGCAGGCCACCACCCGATTGCCGCTGAGCACCGCAACCGGGTCGGTGGCGCTCAGCGTCGTCCCGGCCCGAGCGGTGGTCACCGGCCAGTCCGGGCACCAGACCGCCGCCATCCGGGGTGGTCCGGTCACCGGCGCCGCGCCGGGGTCACAGCCACAGCTCGGCGCTGCGGGGTCGGGCCGAGCGTCCCCGGCCGGTTGCCGAGACCTGCAGTTGGCGCTGGGCGAGCCGGCCGTACCCGTCGCCGATGCCGGTCCAGCACCCGTGCCGGGCCGAGAGCCGAAGCTCGACCGCCGGCCAGGATTCGGCCTGCGGGCCGTACAGCACCAGGACGGCGTCCTTGCTGCGGGCCCGCGCGGTCAGCCGCCGGGCATCGCCGTCAGAGACGGCGGTCCGGGCGCCGAACGCGGTGCCGGAGCCGATGCCGGGGCGGGCTACCACCACGTCGACGGCGTCGAGCAGCGCGCCGACCGCGGTGGTCCACGAAGCGCCGGTCCATCCGGTGCTCGGCGGGCTGATGATGGCGAGTCGCCGCAGGTCGACTCCGGCCTCGGCCGCGGCCTCGGCGCTGATCGAGGGCATTGCCACCATCGCCGACCAGGCCCCGCGGGACGACGGCCCGCCGAGCAGCGCCAGCAGCAGGGACACCGAGCCGCTGACCGCGATCGTGCTGCCCCGGCGCAACCCCTCGGGTAGCAGGCCGGCCAGACCTGCCGATACCGGCAACGGTGGCAACGCCGGGCGGTGTAGCTCGCTGATCGAACCGGCCGGCGCCGAGCCCAGCTCGGCTCGCAGCGAGGGCCGGCGGGGCGGAGCGGGAAGCGCGTCGGCGAACGGGTCTGGTTCGGCGACTGCGTAGGCGCCGTCGCTGTCGTCGAAGTGGTTCAGGTCCTCGTCGGGCTGCAGGGCAGGCCCGGCCCGCGCGGAACGCGCGGAAGGAGCGGCAGGAAAGGCAGGACGGGGCTCGGCTGCTGAGAAGGCCGCCGCGGTCATCCCCCCATGTTCGAACACCAGTTCGAATTAGTCAATCGAGGCCGTGCTCACCATGGCCCGGTGGGCTGCCTTCGGCACCTCCACGACAGCCCACCCCCTTGATCTATACCCCGTATAGGGTTATAAACCTTGTGTAACCCCAAGACTAGGGAGCACCGATGCCGAAGATCAATGTCTACCTACCCGATGACCTGGCCAACGCGGTGCGCGAGGCCGGGGTGCCGGTCTCCGCGGTGTGCCAGCGAGCCCTCGCCGATGCCGTCGCGGCCGCCGACACCGGCCCGGCCGTCGGCGCGTCCGGTGCCGAACCGGACCTGGACCGGCTCCGGTCCCGGTTCACCCAGAAGCTGACCCGGGTGCTCGAACTGGCCGGCGAGGCGGCCGGCGGCCAGCACCCGGTGACCTCGGTGGAGATCACCGAAGCCCTCATCGAGCAGGGCAACAACCTCGCCCTTGCGGTGCTGCGCAGCCTCGACATCGACCCGACAGACCTGCGGGGCGAACTGCGTGCGACCGAGGCGACCAGCCGGCGCAGCCAGAGCGGTGCCCGGACGGCGGCGACCCTGGACGAACTCTGCGAGCGGGCCGCGGCGGCGGCACTGGCCCTGCAGAACAATTACGTCGGCTGCGAGCACCTGCTGCTGGCGCTGCTGGCCGGACCGGCCACCGACCCGGCCACGGCCACCCTGCACACGCTGGGCCTGGATCGCGACAAGGCACAGCAGGCGGTGCGGGCGGCACTCAACGGGATCAGCTACGCCCAGAGCAACCTGTCACTGAGCGGGCTGAGCGCGCCGATCCGCTCGGTGCTAGAGGAGATCCGGCAGCGACTGGGCCGGCTGGAACAGCCGCACGCCTGACTTCGCCGAGGTGATCCGCCGGCTGGCCCCGACTAGCTCGCCCGGACTGACCGGCCCGGACTGACGGCCCCGACTAACCGGCCGGACTAACCGGCCCGGACAACCCGACCGCTGGCCGGGTCCTCGTCCTCGTCCACCGGATCGATCGCGGGGTCCCGGTCGGGCAGGCCGGCCGCGACCCGGTCCGGGTGCAGGAACACGAACCGCTTGTAGGCCCAGAACCGGAAGATCGTGCCCATCCCGATGGTGAACAGGTTCACCACGTTCATCACCAGAACGTGGTGCTTGAAGTGCAGCGGGTAGGAGAAGATCGCGATCACCACCAGCGAGAAGGCCAGCGCGATCAGGTTGATGGCAAAGAAGAATCCGGCTTCCCGGCGCAGCCTGCTGCGGGCCCGGTGGGAGAAGGACAGGTAGCGGTTGCCGACGTAGGTGACCCCGGTGGCGACCGTCGTCGAGATCGACTTCGCGATGATCTGGCCGTCGGAGAAGAACACGTTGAACAGGCTGAGGTCGATGATCAGGCCGACCGCGCCTACTACTCCGAACGCGGCGATCTCTTTGACGAGCAGGCGCCACGAGCCCCGGACATGGTCGATGAGTGAGTGAGACATCGCGACCATCCTACGGCCAGCCGGCGATTGCACCGGACAGGTGCGCCTGCTACGAACCGGGCCCGGCAGCCCGTTTTGGCGGCAGCGGGACGAAACCGGAGGTGCGGCTCATGTAGTCGCGATAGCCGGCTCGCTTGGCCATCGAGCGCTCCAGCACCCGTTTACCGGAGCCGAAGGCGAGCAGGTACACCATGATCGCCGGCGAGAAGATCGTCAGCACCCCCGGCCACCGTTCGGCCGACACACAGAAGATACCTAGCCAGACGCAGGCGTCGCCGAAGTAGTTCGGATGCCTGGTGAAGTGCCACAGGCCGGTGTCCATCACCTCGCCGACGTCCTTGCCGGCCTTCTTGTCAGCTTTGTACTTTTCCATCTGCCAATCGCCGATGCCCTCGAAGAGCGCACCGACGATCCACAGCGCCACGCCGATGACAGCGAGGACGG
>JBPCPA010000262.1:0-23989 GCA_050999655.1 Jatrophihabitans sp. | reverse complement strand
GAGCAGGACCTGGCCTCGGTGGAGGAGTTGCTGGGCATCGCCTCGGTGCCCACCGAGGGCCGGCTCTATGCCATCGAGCGGGCCATGCGGGCCGGCGCCGGCATCGACGAGGTGGCGGCGGCGACCGGCATCGATGCCTGGTTCGTCGACCAGTTCGCCCAGGTGCTCGAGATCGGCCAGACGGTGCGCGATGCCGACGCGCTCACCCCGGCACTGCTGCGCCGGGCCAAGCGGCATGGGCTGTCGGACTGCCAGATCGCGGTGCTGCGCCCGGAGCTGTCCGGCGAGGACGGGGTCCGCCGGCTGCGGCACCGGGCCGGCATCCGTCCGGTCTACAAGACGGTGGACACCTGTGCGGCGGAGTTCGCGGCCAGCACGCCCTATCACTACTCCACCTACGATTCCGAGACCGAGGTGGCGCCGCAGCCGGATCGTCCCAAGGTGCTGATCCTGGGCAGCGGGCCGAACCGGATCGGGCAGGGCATCGAGTTCGACTACTCCTGCGTGCACGCGGTGATGGCGCTGCGGGCGGCCGGTTACGAAACCGTCATGGTGAACTGCAATCCCGAGACGGTGTCGACCGACTACGACACCGCCGACCGGCTCTACTTCGAGCCACTCACCCTGGAGGACGTGCTGGAGGTGGTGCACGCCGAGCAGCAGTCGGGCACCGTGGCCGGGGTGATCTGCACGCTGGGCGGCCAGACACCGCTCGGCCTGGCGCAACAACTCAAGGCTGCCGGCGTACCGGTGCTGGGCACCCAGCCCGAGGCGATCGACCTGGCCGAGGACCGCGGTGAGTTCGGCCGGGTGCTGGCCGAAGCCGGCCTGCGGGCGCCCAAGCACGGCCTGGCGACCTCGTTCGCCCAGGCCAAGCAGGTGGCCGACACCATCGGCTACCCGGTGCTGGTGCGGCCGTCCTACGTGCTGGGCGGCCGGGGGATGGAGATCGTCTACGACGAGCGGGGACTGGCCGGCTACATCGCCAAGGCCACCGACATCGCCCCGGACCATCCGGTGCTGGTGGATCGCTTTCTCGATGACAGCGTCGAGATCGACGTCGACGCCCTCTATGACGGCACCGACCTCTACCTCGGCGGGGTGATGGAGCACATCGAAGAGGCCGGCATCCACTCCGGCGACTCGGCCTGCACGTTGCCGCCGATCACGCTGGGCGACTCGACCGTGGCCGAGGTTCGGGCGGCCACCCTGCTGATCGCCCGCGGCGTCGGGGTGCGCGGGCTGCTGAACGTCCAGTACGCCCTGAGCGGAGACACTCTTTACGTTCTTGAGGCAAACCCGCGCGCCAGCCGTACCGTGCCGTTCGTGTCCAAGGCCACCGCAGTGTCGTTGGCCAAGGCGGCGGCCCGGATCGCGCTGGGCTCCACCATCGCCGAACTGCGCGCCGAGGGGATGCTGCCGGCCACCGGTGATGGCGGTGACCTGCCGGCCGATGCGCCGATCGCGGTGAAGGAGGCGGTGCTGCCCTTCACCCGGTTCCGCACCCCGGCCGGCGACCTGGTCGATTCGATCCTCGGCCCGGAGATGAAGTCGACCGGCGAGGTGATGGGGCTGGACCGGGTGTTCGGCACCGCCTTCGCCAAGTCCCAGGCTGCTGCCTATGGTTCGCTGCCGGTCAAGGGCACCGTGTTCGTCTCGGTGGCCGACCGGGACAAGCGGGCGGCGCTGTTCCCGGTGAAGCGGCTGCGCGACCTGGGCTTTCGGGTACTGGCGACCGCCGGCACCGCGCGGGTGCTGCGCCGCAACGGGGTGCCCGCCGAGATCGTCGGTAAGTTCTCGGCCGGCCCAGGCAACATCGTCGAGGAGATCCTGGCTGGCCGGGTCGACCTGGTGCTCAACACCCCGGTCGGCTCGCCGGGCAACTCCGGGCCCCGGGTGGACGGCTACGAGATCCGGACGGCCGCGGTACAGGCCGGCATCCCTTGCCTGACCACGGTGCAGGCGATCGCCGCCGCCGTGCAGGGCATCGAGGAGCTGATCCGCGACGAGGTGCAGGTGGTGTCGCTGCAGGCCCATCATCGGACGCTGGATGACTGGTGGGGGAGGCAGCAGTGAGCGTGCCGACCCGCGCCGAGCAGGCGGGCGTGCCGGCCCGGCGCGGCCCGGACGGCCAGGGCGGCCAGGGCGGACCGGACGGCCAAGGCGGCCAAGGCGGCCCGGTCCAAGAAGTGGGCGAGATCCTCGACGTCACCCGGTTCGGTGACTACACCCAGTTCACGGTGGTGGCACCCGGGGTGGCCGGCTCCTTCCAGCCGGGGCAGTTCGTCGCGGTCGCGGTCGGCGGTCCGGACACCTCGATGCTGCTTCGGCGCTCCTTCGCGCTGTACGGGGTCAAGCCCGGCCGCGAGTTCGCCGGCACCATCCAGTTCGTGGTCGCGGTGCACGGCCGGGGTACTCGCTGGCTGGTCGAGCAGCGTCCGGGGGCCAAGCTGAACCTGGTCGGCTCGCTCGGTGTGCCGTTCCGGCTGCCGCGAGAGCCGGTGCCGGCGGTGCTGGTGGGTGGTGGCTACGGTTCGGCGCCACTGCTGCCACTGGCCGAGCGGTTGCTGGGACAGGGCAGCGAGGTGGAACTGATCCTCGGTGCGGCCACTGCCGGCCGGCTGTTCGGCGAACTGGCAGCCAAGCGGCTGATCGGCAAGGTCACCGTGACCACCGACGACGGGTCGGCCGGCCAGCGCGGCCGGGTCACCGACCCGCTGCCCTCGGCCATCGAGCGGCTCGGCGCGCAACTGGTCTATGCCTGCGGGCCGATGCCGATGCTGCGCGCGGTGGGCGAGGTCGCCGCGGCCCACGCCGTACCGGCCCAGGTCGCGGTGGAGGAATCGATGGCGTGCGGGATAGGCGTGTGCATGACCTGCGTGCTGCCGGTGCGCGGTGATGACGGCGTATCGCGAATGGTGCGCTCCTGCGTCGAGGGGCCGGTGTTCGAGGCCGGCCGGGTGCGGTGGGCCGATGTCGGCAGGTTGCCCGCAGACTTGCACGGCGCGGACGGGATGGGTGGGCACTGATGGCAGACCTGGCCACCTCGCTGGGCTCGCTGGCGCTGCCCAACCCGGTGCTGACCGCGTCCGGCTGCGCTGCGGCCGGCCGGGAGTTGGGTCAGTTCTTCGACGTCGCCGAACTCGGTGGCGTGGTGACCAAGTCGATCATGTTGCGGGCCCGGTCCGGCCGGCCCACCCCGCGCATGGCCGAGACGCCCAGCGGCATGCTCAACTCGATCGGCCTGCAGGGTCCGGGCATCGATGAATTCCTAACTCGTGACCTGCCCTGGCTCAACGCACAGGGCGCGCGGACGGTGGTCTCGATCGCCGGCGGCCACACCGACGAGTACGTGGCGCTGGCCAAGCGGCTCTACAACCACCGGGTGGACCTGATCGAGGTCAACATCTCGTGCCCGAACGTGGAGAGCCGCGGGCAGGTCTTCGCGTGCGACCCGATCGCGGCGGCCCGGGTGATCTCGGCAGTGCGCCGGGCGGCCCACCCGAACACCCCGGTGTTCGCCAAGCTGTCACCCGATGTGACCGACATCGGCCAGGTGGCCCGCGCGGTCGCCGACGCCGGCGCCGACGGTATCTCGCTGATCAACACCCTGCTCGGCCTGGTGATCGACCTGGACACGCTGCGGCCGGCGCTCGGCGGCATCACCGGCGGCCTGTCCGGGCCCGCGGTCCGTCCGGTTGCGGTGCGCTGCGTCTGGCAGGTGCACCAGGCCGTCCCGCACCTGCCGCTACTCGGGATGGGCGGCATCGCGACCGGTGCGGACGCGCTGCAGTTCATCCTGGCCGGCGCGTCGGCGGTCTCGGTGGGCACTGCGGTGTTCCACGATCCGACCGCGCCGATCAGGATCATCAACGAATTGCGCGACGAGCTCGATCGGTGCGGGTTCGCCTCGGTCGCTGACGCGGTCGGCTTCGCCCACCGCAGCCCGCAGGAGCAAGCCGGCCTGCGGGGCATCGGAACGGAGGAGATCCGGGTATGACGTTCGGCAACCGGTTGACCGCGGCGATCGCCAAGCGCGGCTCGGCGTGCATCGGGATCGACCCGCACGCCGCGCTGCTGCTGGACTGGGGCCTGGCCGACGACCTGGTGTCGCTGGAGCGCTTCGCGCTGACCTGCGTGGAGGCCTTCGCCGACCTCGCGGCGGTGGTGAAGCCGCAGTCGGCGTTCTTCGAGCGGTTCGGCTCGCGCGGTATCGCGATCCTGGAGCGGACCATCGCCGATGCCCGGGCGGCCGGCGCGCTGGTGCTACTGGACGTCAAGCGGGGCGACATCGGCTCCACCATGGCCGCCTACGCCGATGCCTACCTCGATCCGCAATCGGCCCTGGCCGCCGATGCAATCACCGTCAATCCCTACCTCGGCGTCGGCGCTCTGGAACCGGCCTTCGAGCTGGCCGCCCGCCACGATGCCGGCCTGTTCGTGATCGGCCTGACCTCGAACAAGGAGGCCCCGCAGGTGCAGCACGCCCGGTTGCCCGACGGTCGGACGGTGGCCCAATCGGTGATCGATGACCTCGCGCTACGCAACGCCGGCGCCCAGCCGCTGGGTTCGTTCGGGGTGGTCGTCGGGGCCACGATCGGCGAGTCGGTGGCCGAACTGGCCGGACTGAACGGCCCGTACCTGGTGCCCGGCATCGGGGCGCAGGGCGGCCGGGCGGCCGATGTGCTGCGGATCTTCGGCACCGGGCTGCGTGGGGTGCTGCCCAGCGCGTCCCGCGAGGTACTGCGGGCCGGCCCGGAGGTGGCCGGGCTACGGGCCGCCGCCGAGCGGGTCATCGCCGATTATGCTTTCCTGACAGGCTGAAACCAGTCGAAACGGGTACCGTGCGGGCATGATGCCGGCCTCGCACCTGACGTCAAGGGCAGCCCACGGCCGCGCCGACCGAGCGCGATGGCACGCCGGCGCTCGGCCGGAATGGTGGTCTGGGACGCCTTCCGCGAGCCGCACTGCCGATCCGGATCGATCAGACGGCACAATCGCAGCCATGACCGAACAACCCGAGCCGACCACCGCCCGCCTGACCGTGCTGTCCGGGCCGTCCGGCGTGGGCAAGGGCACCGTGGTCGCCGAAGTGCGCCGGCTGTTCCCGCACGTGTGGGTGTCGGTCTCGTGCACCACCCGCGCGCCCCGGCCGGGCGAGTCCGACGGGGTGCAGTACCACTTCGTCAGTGACGTCGAGTTCGATGAGCTGATCGTCAGTGATCGGTTGCTGGAATACGCCACGTTTGCCGGTTATCGCTACGGAACGCCGCGCCGACCGGTCGAGCAGCACCTGGCCGCGGGCCGTCCCACCCTGCTCGAGATCGAGCTGCAGGGCGCCCGACAGGTGCGCAGCCGGATGCCGCGGGCCCAGTTCGTGTTCCTGGCACCGCCCTCGGTGGACGAGCTGCGCGACCGGCTGTCCGGCCGCGGCACCGAGCAGGCGGACGCCATCGAGACCCGGCTGCAGGTGGCACGTACCGAACTCGCCGCCCACCACGAGTTCGACGTGGTAGTGGTCAACGACGACGTCGAGCGGGCCGCCGCCGAGGTGGTGTCGCTGCTGTCGGCCACCGAGCCGGCCTGAGCCGAGCGGGCGCGTCAGCCCACGGGGCCGTCAGTCCACCAGCTTGGTGGCGGCCACCAGTTGTGACAGGCCCTTCTTGGCGTCGGCGAACAGCATGCTGGTCTTCGGGTCGCCATACAGCTCGTTGTCGATGCCGGCGTAGCCCGAGGCCATCGATCGCTTGATCACGATGATGCTGCGGGCGTGATCGACGTCCAGGATCGGCATGCCCGACACCGCGTTGCCGGGCCGGCGGGCGGCCGGGTTGGTCACGTCGTTGGCGCCGACCACCAGGGCCACGTCGGTGCGATCGAACTCGGCGTTGATGTCGTCCATCTCGCGCAGCTGGTCGTAGGGGACGTTCGCCTCGGCCAGCAGCACGTTCATGTGCCCGGGCATCCGGCCGGCCACCGGATGGATCGCATAGGACACCTCGATGCCGCGACCCTCCAGCAACTCGGCCAGCTCGCGCACCTCGTGCTGGGCCTGCGCGGCGGCCAGGCCGTAGCCGGGCACCACGATCACCTTTGCCGCATATACCAGTTGCAGCGCGGCATCGTCGATGGCGATCGACTTCACGCTGAGGCCGCCGGCCGATACCACGTCCACACCGGTTGCCCCGGTGCCGAAGCCACCGGCGATGATCGAGAGCACCGAGCGGTTCATCGCCTCAGCCATCAGCTTAGTCAGGCTGCCGCCGGACGCCCCGACCAGCGCACCGGCGATGGTCAGGGTGGCGTTGTCCAGCACGAAGCCGGCCATCGCCACCGCGGTGCCGGTGAAGGCGTTGAGCAGCGAGATCACCACCGGCATGTCCGCGCCACCGATGGGCAGCACCATCAGCACGCCCAGGCCGAGGCCGGCGATCACCGCGATGCCCAGGATCCAGGCGTTGTGCGCACCGGCGATCACGTCGATGCCGGCCGCGAGCGCGGCCACGCTGAGCACCCCGGAGGCCAGCCGTGAGCCGGGAAAGCTGACCGGCTGGCTCCAGTAGCCCTGCAGCTTGGCGGCCGCGATCAGCGAGCCGGAGAAGGTGATGCCACCGATCAGCACGTCCAGCACGCTGGCCAGCGCGACGCCGGCGCTGACGTGCGGATCGTGCTGGTAGTCGGCCAGCGCGATCAGGGTTGCCGCGCCGCCGCCGACGGCGTTGAACAGCGACACCAGCTGCGGCATCTGGGTCATCGCGACCTGGCGGGCCGAATACAGCCCGGCCGCCCCGCCGATCAGCGCGCCACAGATCAGCACCAGCCAGCGGGTGGCGCTCATGTTTCCGCCGTGGCCGACATCGGCCAGCACCGCGATGATCGCGACCAGCATGCCGAAGGCCGACAGCTGGTTGCCCCGGCGCGCGGTGGCGGGGGAGTTCATCAGGTGCATGCCGAGGACGAAGGCCACCGCCCCGAACAGCGAGGCCAGCCGGACGGTGGTCTCAAAGCCGCTCATTTGCCGTCCTCGCTCTTCGGGGCGGCCGGCACCGGACGCTTGCGGAACATCTGCAGCATCCGATCGGTCACCGCGTACCCGCCGACCACGTTGGCCGCACCGAAGGCGGCCGCCAGGAAGGTCAGCACGTAGCCGAACGGGCCGTCCACGTAGGAGGACAGGATCACCACGCCGACCAGCACCACGCCGTGGATCGAGTTCGCCCCCGACATCAGCGGCGTGTGCAGGGTGGCCGGCACCTTGCTGATCACCTCGAAGCCGACCAGCAGGGCCAGCACGAAGATGGTCAGGTCCCCGACGAAGCCCTGGGTCATGACCCGGCCCCCTCACTGTTGGATATCGCGGCGGCCGCACCTGGATGCACGACCTGCCCGCCGTGGGTGATCAGTACGCCCTGCTGGATCTCATCGGCCGGGTCGATGGCCAGCGCCCCGTCCGCGGTCAGGTGGATCAGCAGCGCGCTGACGTTGCGGGAGAAGGCCTGCGAGGCGCTGGTCGCCAGCCGGGACGCCAGGTTGCTGGCGCCCACCACGCTGACCCCGTTGGCGGTCACTACGGTCTGGCCGGGTTGGGAGCCTTCGACGTTGCCGCCGAGGTCGCTGGCGGCCAGGTCCACCACCACCGAGCCCGGCCGCACCCGGGCCACCACCTCGGCGGTGACCAGCACCGGCGGCCGCCGGCCGGGCACCTGGGCGGTGGTGATCACGATGTCGTGCCGGGCGATGTGCTCTGCCAGCTCGGCCTGCTGGGCCTGGCGCTCGGCGTCGGTCAGTTCCCGGGCGTAGCCGCCATCGCCGGCCGCGGCGATGCCGGCCTTGAGCTCGAGGAACTTCGCCCCGAGCGACTTCACCTCGTCGCGGGCGGCCGGTCGCACGTCGTAGCCACTCACCAGCGCGCCCAGCCGGCGGGCGGTGCCGATCGCCTGCAGGCCCGCCACCCCGGCACCGAGCACCAGTACCGCAGCGAGCTTGGAGGTGCCGGCCGCGGTCATCAGCATCGGGAAGAACCGCTCGTAGTGTTCGGCGGCCAGCAGCACCGAGCGATAGCCGGCCACGCTGGCCTGGGAGCTGAGCGCGTCCATGCTCTGGGCCCGGGTGAGCGTGCGGGGCAGCCCGTCCAGGCTGATGGCCGTCACCCCGCGCTCGGCCAACCGGGCGATCAGCGCCGGGTTGGTCAGCGGTGCCAGCATGCCTAGGTAGGCCTGGCCGCTGCGCAGCTGGGCCAGCACGTCCTCGGCCGGTGGTCCCACCGAGACCACCAGGTCGGCCTCGGCCAGGGCGGTGGCACGGTCGACCACCCGGGCACCGGCCTCGGCATAGCTCTGGTCAGCGAACCAGCCACCGGCGCCGGCCCCGGCCTCGATCAGTACCTGCAGGCCGGCCGCGATCAGCCGTTTGGTGCCGTCGGGGTCCAGCGCGACCCGCCGTTCGTACTCGGCGGCCTCTGCCAGGGCCGCGACCCGCAAGGTGCTCATGCAGCGACTCTCCTACAGATGCGATGACCACGGATAGGACCGGTAGGCAGGAACAGCAGGGCATAAGTGACTAACATCGCCGCACACTATCGAGCCGGGTACCTGCCACCGGGTGAGGTTAGCCACACCGGCGCGGCGACGGACGGGCGCACTGGCAGTCGGTGGTCGCCGCGGTTGGTAGGATTGGCAGAATCTGCGTACCCCGCCGGCGCGCTTGTCAAGACCTCAGCCTGTCGATCTGATCGAACGGCTCGGATCCTGGCCGGACGCCCACCAGTCGGTGACCTGGGCGCGCACGACTGACACGACTGGATTTGAGGCTCCGCGTGACCACACCTGTGCCCGCACCCGAAGGCATCACCAACCCGCCGATCGACGAACTGCTCGACCGGACAGGTTCGAAGTACGCCCTGGTCATCGTTGCGGCCAAGCGCGCCCGCCAGATCAATGCCTACTACAGCCAGCTCGGTGAGGGCCTGCTCGAATACGTCGGTCCGATGGTCGAGACCGCACCGCAGGAGAAGGCACTGTCCATCGCGCTGCGCGAGATCAACACCGACCTGATCGAGTTCAAGCCGTCCGAGGCCTAGGAACAGCAGGTTCACCCATGGCGCCGGCGCACCCCGTGGCACCGCCCACCGGTGACCCGGCCGGTGGCGCTCGGGCCGGCGCGCCGAAGTCGGTCGTGCTGGGCGTGGCCGGCGGGATCGCCGCGTACAATGCGGCCGACCTGCTGCGCAAGCTCACCGAGGCCGGCCACCGGGTCCGGGTGGTGCCCACCGCCGCCGCGCTGCAGTTCGTCGGCGAGGCCACCTGGGCCGCGCTGTCACACGAACCGGTCACCAGCGAGGTCTGGACCGGGGCCGAGGACGTCCCGCACGTGCGGTTGGGCCGGGAGGCCGACCTGGTGGTGATCGCCCCTGCGACCGCCGACCTGCTGGCCAAGGCCGCGCACGGACTGGCCGATGACCTGCTCACCAACACCCTGCTGACCGCTCGCTGCCCGGTGCTGTTCGCTCCGGCGATGCATACCGAGATGTGGGAGCACCCGGCCACCGTCCAGAACGTCGCCACCCTGCGCGAGCGGGGCGCGGTGGTGCTGGAGCCGGGTACCGGCCGGCTGACCGGCACCGACACCGGCCGGGGCCGGCTGCCCGAGCCCGCCGAGATCGCCCGGCTGGCCGAACTGCTACTGCACCGGCCGGACGCGCTGCCGGCCGACCTGACCGGTCGCCGGCTGGTGATCACCGCCGGCGGCACCCGCGAGCCGCTGGACCCGGTGCGCTTTCTGGGCAACCGGTCCTCGGGGCGGCAGGGCTTCGAGTTGGCGTCGGTGGCCGCTGCCCGCGGCGCCCAGGTGACGCTGATCGCTGCCAACGTCGAGCTGGCGCCGCCGGCTGCGGTCGCCCTGATCACGGTCTCGACCGCCGAGCAGCTGCGTGAGGCCACCCATGCCGCGGCCAAGGACGCCGACGTGGTGGTGATGGCCGCGGCGGTCGCCGATTTCCGTCCCGCCGCGCCGGCCGCCGCGAAGATCAAGAAGTCCGATGCCGAGCCGGCGCCGATTGCGCTGGTGGCCAATGCCGACATCCTCGCCGAGCTGGTGGCCGCCCGGACCGCAGGCACCCTGGCCGCACCGGTGATCGTCGGTTTCGCGGCTGAGACCGGTGACCAGCACGCCGATGTGCTCGGTCACGGCCGGCAGAAACTGGCCCGCAAGGGGTGCGACCTGCTGGTGGTCAACGAAGTGTCCGAAACGCTTGCCTTCGGACGTCCGGACAACGCCGCGGTGATCCTGAGCGCCACCGGGGACGCGGTCGAGGTGCCGCTCGGCCCGAAATCCGTGCTGGCTGCGGCACTGTGCGATGCAGTCGTTTTCCTACTCAGTCGATAGACTCTTACCCGCCATCATCGAAACCATTGGAGCAAATTTCGTGAGCCGTCGCCTATTCACTTCGGAGTCAGTCACCGAAGGGCACCCGGACAAGATCGCCGACCAGATCTCGGACGGGATCCTCGACGCGCTGCTCGCCGAGGACCCGGCCAGCCGGGTCGCGGTCGAGACGCTGATCACGACCGGCCAGGTACACATCGCCGGTGAGGTCACCACCAACGCCTACGCCGACATTCCGGCGATCGTCCGCAAGACCATCCTGGACATCGGCTACGACTCGTCCCGCAAGGGTTTCGATGGCGAGTCCTGCGGGGTGAGCGTGTCGATCGGTGCCCAGTCCGGCGACATCGCCCAGGGCGTGGACACCGCGTACGAGGCTCGCGTGGAAGGTTCTGAGGACGCGACCGCCGCCCAGTGCGCCGGCGACCAGGGCCTGATGTTCGGCTATGCCTGCGACGACACTCCCGAGCTGATGCCGCTGCCGATCTGGCTGGCGCACCGGTTGTCGGAGAAGCTCACCGAGGTGCGCAAGAACGGCACCGTGCCCTACCTGCGCCCGGACGGCAAGACCCAGGTCACCATCGAGTACATCGACGGCAAGGCCGCCCGGCTCGACACCGTGGTGGTCTCCAGCCAGCACGCCGAGGACATCGACCTGGACACCCTGCTCAAGCCCGACATCGAGGAGCACGTGGTCAAGCCGGTGCTCGACCAGCTCACCTCGATCGACACGTCGGACTACCGGCTGCTGGTCAACCCGACCGGACGCTTCGTGACCGGCGGCCCGATGGGCGATGCCGGCCTGACCGGTCGCAAGATCATCGTCGACACCTACGGTGGCATGGCTCGTCACGGTGGCGGCGCGTTCTCGGGCAAGGACCCGTCGAAGGTGGACCGGTCGGCCGCGTACGCGATGCGCTGGGTGGCCAAGAACGTGGTGGCGGCCAAGCTGGCCACCCGCTGCGAGGTGCAGGTCGCCTACGCCATCGGCAAGGCCGAGCCGGTGGGCCTGTTCGTGGAGACCTTCGGCACCGAAACCGTGCCGGTCGCCAAGATCGAGGACGCGATCGCCGAGACCTTCGACCTGCGGCCGGCCGCGATCATCCGCGACCTGGACCTCAAGCGCCCGATCTATCAGAAGACCGCCGCCTACGGTCACTTCGGCCGCGAGGACGCCGACTTCACCTGGGAGCGCACCGACCGCGCCGAGCAGCTGGCCAAGCTCGCCAACAGCTGACCGTCCGAGATTTACCTGAGTGGGGCTGGACCTTCGGGTCCTGCCCCACTCATGCTATTCGGCGGCAGTTGGACGCGGCGGACGGTCTGGCGCGATTTCTAGTGGCACATAACGCCGATTCGGCGTGTATCAACTTTGGTTGCCAGCGTTCGGCGTACCGTCGATATGCGCGCCAGCCACCTGGTGTGTCCGACTCGCTGCGATCAACGATCGGCACCCGGGACGCGCGTCTTGCGCGGTTGGCCGACCGCAACATTGGCGGGCGGTTCGACGCGCACGGCAGAGGTCGGCGGGCATGATCGCCCGCCTGCTGACATTCCCGCAGGCGCCGCTCGACGAGTAGTTCGACCTGAAGAGTGAGCTTCAACCAGAGCTGCCTCGATACCGGCGCGCGGTCTCTCAGCTTCGCGATGTCGTTCAAGCAGACCTCGGAGCGACCATCCCGATTCCGAGCTCGACGAACTCTGGGTAAGCGCTGTCCAGCCGGCGTTGGCAACCTTCGAGACGATATAGAGGATTAGGGTTTCGTCCGAGGTCGCGGGGCATATATAGCACTCGGCGCGGAGTTTGATCACGCAGCGCCGGCCCTCATACATAGTGCTCTCGATCGTTGCCGGGATCGCCAGTAAGGTCGCTGCGGCCGCAAACTGGCGCAGGGATCGAGGTAGGGACGGCCACTACGATCACCTCCAGACGTGCCTCCCGCCAGCCGAGATCGAGCAGCTACGGGCGGGAACCTAGCGAGGCAGGTCTCGCCCTGCAGCAGTTGCTCGACTTCGAATCGAAATGGGAGGAGCATGCACCTTGAAGGGCGGCATCATGAGCGCTGGCAACAATTCCAGGTCATCACGAGTAAGAAGAATGAAACTCGATCGTCGGCGAATTCTGGCGCAAATGGCTGTGTCTGCATCCGCGATCACCTTGGCTATCGTTCATATCGTTGAGCCTAGATGGCATGTTGATTCCATCGTTTTGGCGCTGTTGGCGGTCGCGGTCGTACCGTGGCTTGGGGACATTTTCGAGTCAATAGACACGCCGTTCGGCGGACTAAAGTTTCAAGACCTTGCGAGGAGGCTGGACGAACTTAGCGGAGCCACCCAGAGTCTGGAACGTCGAGCTGACACGAGTGAGAGCGCCGGCCTCGCGGAGATGGACGACCAGGCGCGGCCTGCCAGGCTCGAAGACCTGGCCGCCGAATACAACAGAATACGCACTGATCGAAACCTGACGAGCGGTCCGCTACGAACCCGGATGATGACGACATTGGTTGGGCAGATGATCGCTGCGGTGACACGTGGCTCGACAATCGACCAGGTGGATGCCCTGGCTGGTGCCGACCTCGGTCGTCGGCTGGCAGCCTACGTTTCCCTATATGTTCATCCCGAATCTTCACTCGTAATTCCGGTCGTCGACAGCGTGGTCGATCGCGAGCCAAAGCCCTTTGGGCAGTACTGGGGATTGAGGTGCCTGCGGCGGCTCATCGACGTCGGAGGAGCGGCCATCGTCGATGACCACACCCGACGACGGTTGGAGCGTTACGCGGGCGAACTACCAAATGGCTCGGATCGGTGCCGCGAGCTGGACCGCATACTGGAAAGCCTGGCAGCCGCGTAGCAACCGATCTGCGCACACCTGGCGCCGCCGTGCGACGCGCGAGATCGACGGCTAGGTCGCCGACTTCCGATGAGCTTCGGCTGCGGCACGCGTAGTGGCCCCGGTTGGCAAGTTTGATACAACCGCCGGCACGAACAAACCCCCCAGGCTCCTTCAGTCTGGACCCGAACGGAAGTCCCTCAAGCGCACTTAAGGATTCATATCTGCACCAGTTCTACGGAGAGCCCATGGCGCAAATTGACGGTAGTGCGTATCACGATGACTACCGGACTCGCAGGGTTCTCACGAGCGCCTGTAGCGCTGAGACGGCCTGCTGTCCCAGCTTAATCGGGTCGTCTGTCTTGCTCGGCGTGGACGAGGTCGTCTTCAGAATGTGTGCGGGGTGGAGGGCGAATCGGTCCTCATACCGAGTTCCATCGGGACCGCAGTACGACGCCTTGACGACTAAAGCCTCCAAGGGGTCTTGACCCGCTCTGATCACGTTGCTGGTGGACCATCCCGGTGCCCAAACTGGCACCGGGTCGATGAAGCGTTGATAAAGCCACTTCATCATGTCGCTGTCAGGTAGCGTATTGAGGTCGTCAGCGGCCGGCGCGGGCGGATCGAACGCAACCTGGACATCGGTTGCACTCGAAGGGCCGAAGTTCTTGATCACGAGTAGGACCGTGCCATGCGAAAGTAGCTCGCGTTCGAGGTATGCAGCAAGCGCCGGCCTGCTGCGCGCACGACTGTCGTCCTTAGCTGCGACAAGCGTGCGCTTTGCATAGACCGCGGTCACAATGATTGCCACCGCCATGGCGGCGGTGAAGATCGCGGTGACAACCGCGGCCATGGAACCCAGTGCAATCCAGTCGGTATCGGTCACTTGGTAAGACTAGAACCGTCCAACCAATTGGTGCTGGTCTCATGAAGCCGGTTGGTCGTCTAGACGACCCATCTGTGCGCCTGATTGGTCCCGAGGCAAGCGCGTAGATCGACGGTCTCGGTTGGGGACGCTCGCGCTTTGGAGAATGCCTTCGCGAGTCCCGACCGAGTGCCACCGCCGGGCTAGTTGGCCTGGTGGGCGGAGGCGGCGTAGATCTGCGCGATGGAGGCTTGGAGGGTGGCGGTGAACTGCTCGTCGCTCTGCTCGTCGGACAGGCTTTCGAGAAGGGCCCGGGAGAAGCTGGCGATCATGTTCGGCTCCCGCGTCAGGCGTTGGCAGGCCTGATCTCGGCTGTAGCCGCCGGACAGTGCCAGCACCCGGAGCACCCGGGGGTCCGCGGCGAGGTCGGCATAGCGGCCGGGCTCGGTCGGGATCGTCAGCTTGAGCATGATCGCCGCGTCGGCGGGCAGGCTCTCAAGCCGGCTGTGCAGTGCGGCGGCGAGCAGCTCCTCGGCTTCCGCCTTGTGCGGGCTGCTGATGCTCACCTCCGGCTCCAGAATCGGAACGAGCCCGGCGGCGGCGATCTGCCTCCCGAGCGCGAATTGTTGATCCGCGATGGCCTCGATGCCGGCCCGGTCGGCGTCCTTGATCATCGAGCGCATCTTGGTGCCGAACATCCGGTGCTCGTTGGCCCGCGCTAGCAGCTCATCCAGCGCGTCGATCGGCTTCATCAGCTGGACGCCGTTCGCCTCGTCGGCCAGGCCCTTGTCCACCTTGGGGAACGGGACCACGTCGCGCCGCTCCCACAGGTAGCGCCCGGTCGGCAGGCCGTCGACGGCCCGGTCCATGGTCTGCTCGAAAAGGATCGCGGCCAGGACCCGGGTGCCGTCGAAAGCGGGCGAGGTGACCACCCGGGTGCGCATCGCATGGACCAGGTCGAACATCTGCGCGTCGGAGCTGTAACGATCCTCGGCGATGCCGTACTCGGCCAGCGCCTTCGGAGTGCTGCCACCGCTCTGATCCAGGGCGGCAAAGAAGCCGCGTCCGGAGCTGACCTTGCTCAGTTGGCTGCTACCCATAGCCACCATCGTGGCACTGCGCCGGGCGAAGGGGCGTCCCGGGTCTGATGGCAATTCCAGAGTCTGCTCGCATCGATCGACGCGACTGCTTGATATCGACAGGTAGTGCTAACGGTGATCCCGGGCCGAATTTCGAGATGTCGGAGTAGACGTTCTGTATTCGCTTTGTTGGTCTACTTCGGTTTCGGTCACTGGAAGTGGCCGCTTGAGCCGATAATCCTGCGCATGACGCAACCGATACTCCCCACTCCAAATCGCCCCCCGGCCGGTTGGTACCCGAGCGAGCTTGATGGGCAGGATCGGTGGTGGGATGGATCGCAATGGACGCAGGCGTACCGCCTTACCCCGCGGCCGCAGCCCGTCGGCCTCAGTCCTATGACGGGGCCGGTGGTTCACCATCCGGCGCAGTACGGCGCAGGGGGCCTTGTAGGCACCGACCAAGACACCAACAGCGCTGAGGTCGTCATCGCCTGGGTCCTGACCGTCCTGACGCTTGGATACTTGCTCCCCTGGGCGATCGCTGCTTCTCGCGGCAAATCCAACAGCTTGGCCGTCGGGCTCATAAACTTCCTGCTGGGCTGGACCGTGATCGGCTGGATCGTGTCCCTCGTGATGGCCTGCGGAGCTCACCAACAACGGATGGCCGTCGTTCAGATGGTCAACGTCCCCCACTATTACCCGCCCCAGCACTAAGTGCTCCGTGTGAGCAGCCGTCTCCGGTGCCTGGCATGGCGTGCAGTTGCCGTGGTGTGACTGGCTGGCCGTGTCGGAAAACGGCAATACTCAACGCACTGACCCGGCCTCTCGTCTCGTGTTTCACACGGGCGCGGTCGAGAACACCGGAACGCCATTGCGCGGCCAATGTCGTCAGCGAGCTGAGGCCGACGCCGACCAACGCAAAAACGCCCGAGGTTAGGTCAGACATGATGGAAATCTACGGTAGGACCCGCTGAGGGCGGCGCCATACCGCTCGCGGGTAGCCTGGCTTCGTGGAGTTCAGCCGCGAGCTACGCGCGGGCGTGTTGTCCGGCGACATCACGGTCACGTTCCGGCTATGGAGCCGGCCCCAGGTCAAGGTCGGTGGCCGTTACCGGCTTGAGAGCGGGCACATCGAGGTCGACTCGATCGAGCTCCTTCCGTTCGCCTCGATCGACATGGTCGATGTGCACCACTCGGGCGAGCCTGATCTGGAGTCTCTGCGCCGCCGGGCCGCTCACGCTGGTCCGATCAAGGATGACACGGTGCTCTATCGAATCGAGTTCCACGTCGCGCGGTAGCCACCGACGGCCAACGCTTCACGGCCCGGCCGACAGTTGGTGATGGACGGTGCCATGCCTCAGACCGGCGGACGTCGGGCGGTGACAACGATCAGCGGGCTGTGCGCGCCGAACGGCTGACCAGTCCAACCGCCGGCGACCGAGTGCGTGAGCAGGCCGGCGGCGGCCAGGTCGGCGTCGAGTTGTTCCCGTGTGCGAAAGGCCAACCGGGACGTACTGGTCAGGTGTTCGCCGGTGCTGTCGAAGACCGTGTGCGCGCTGAAGCTCACTTCGCTGCCTTCGATGCCGTCCTCGATGTCGGTGACGTGCAGCCACTCGGTCAGCGGTCCGTACTCGGTGTTGCGAGAGCCGCGGGTGCGCTCGTCGGTCCAGTGCTGCCATGCGCGCGCCGACGGGTTGCGGCTTTCGAAGGCGAGCGTGCCACCCGGCCGCAGCGCGTCATGGATGCCGCGCAACGTCGCTGGCCACGCCGCACCCAGGATGTGCTGGGCGACGTTGCCCGACATCACCACCAGGTCGGCCCGCTCACCCGCGAGCGTGCGGGCATCGCCATGGACCCAGCGAACCAGGCTGGCGCCGGCGCGGCGCCGGGCGTAGTCGAGCATCGTCGCCGACGGGTCGATGCCGATCACCGTCCGGCCGGGGCGGGCCAGGGTGACGGTCAGGATCGCGTTGAAGATGAGCTTCACCGACGGGCCCGGGGAGCCGTTCGCCGAAGCGGTCCAGGGCGTCGGCGACAGCCGGGGCAAGAAGCTCGGCACGCTGTTCGGGTTCAACAACGGCGGCACCGGCAACCACCAGGTGACCCACCGGGACGGGGCGGTGCTCAACGTCGCGTCCAAGGACGGCAAGCCGTCGGTGTTCACCACCGGCGACGGTGCCGAGGTCGCCACCGGGCACCGCGGCGACACCTCGGTGCCTTGGCCGCCGGCGGCACCGAGGTGCTGCGGTTCGTCGCGCACCCCGGCCAGGCCAAGACGCCGGACCTGTTCCAGATCATCGTGCTCGACCCGGCCGGCTGCCAGGTCGCCACGCTGGACATCATCCGCCGCGACGGCGGCTGGTCGCTGGGCCGGGCGCTGGACGCGGCGTGGGATGAATACATCTGGTGGGATCGCGCCGGCCGCGCGCTGCCGGTTCCGATCCTCGGCTCACGACTGGTGCTCGACCGTCCGGTCAGCGACCTGGAACGGTCGGTCCTGATCGGCGCCTGCACCGACATCGCCATCGGCCTGCGGCCCTACATCGGCGAGATGAACTAGCCCAGCCGGGCGGCCATCGCGTCCTTGAGCGCGGTCAATCCCGAGAACGGCCGGACGAACACGCTCAGCTCGATCACCAGGCCGGTCTCGTCGTAGCGCAGCAGGTCGATCCCGTCGACCGTCCGGTCACCGATCCGGGCCGCGAACCGCAGCATCTCCTGGTCGCCGTCGACGAGTTGCCCGACATAGCTGAAGTCCTCGAACACCTCGATGACCGCGCCCAGCAGCACCAGCGTAGCTGCCCGTCCCTCGTAGGGACGGTGCACCGCGGGGCTGCGAAACACCACCTGCGGGTGCAACACCGCCTCGATGGCGGCGAGGTCGTGCGCCTGCACCGCAGCCCGGAATCCGCCCATCGATCAACCCCCATCGCGTGCCGGCAGCTCGCCCGATGCTATCCCGAGTGATCGGGCCGGTACGAAGGCAACGCAGTCCATCTCCACGGCGGCGCCCAGCGCGAGCGCCGTGCAGCCGACGGTGATCCGGGCCGGCGGGTCGTCACCGAGCACGCTCAGGTATGCCTCGTTCATGGCGGCGAACGCGGTCATGTCGGTGAGATAGACGGTGACCTTGGCGATGTCGGCGAAGGTGCAGCCGCAGCCGGCCAGGATGGCTTCGATGTTGCGCAACGTCTGCACGGTCTCGGCATGGACGCCGCCCTCGACCAGTTGCAGGACGCCGGCCCGGGCGCCCAGGGTGCCCGAGACGAAGACCTGGTCACCGACCACGGTGGCGTGGCAGAAGGCCGGCAGCCGGGCCACGCCGGCGACGTTGATGCGGGTGAGGGCCATTCGCACTGCCTACCACGCTCAGCTGTCGCGGCCATGATCGGCGATAAGCTCGGCTATCCGCCGGCGGTGCCGAGCGGCCGAGACCGGGTCGCCGAGTTCGGCCGGCGACGGCAGCACCGCGGTCAGTCCCCAGGCCCGGCCCCGGGCCCAGGTCGCGTCGTCCACGTCCAGCGCGGTCCGAAAGACGTCCCGGCTGGTGGCATCGAACAGCGTCCAGGCCGCGATCAGGTCACAGGCCGGATCGCCAACGGCCAGCGTGCCGAAATCGATCACCGCCGTCAGCCGGCCATCCCGGGTGAGCAGGTTGGTGGGCGCCGGGTCGCCGTGCACCCAGACCGGCGGTCGGTCCCAGACCGGGGCTGCCAGGGCCGAGTCGTAGATCGCCGTCAGCGCCGCGGTGTCGAGCAGCCCGCTCAGCGCGTCGATCCTGGCGTGCACCCGGCCGGCCACCACCGCCGAGTCGCGCTCGTCGGCCACCGGCACGCCGCGAAAGCCGTTGCTCCACTCCGGGGGCGGCCCACCGGTGGCGTCGATGCCCTGCAGTGCGGTCAGGAACCCGGCCAGCTGCCGGGCGGCCGCCGCCGGATCGGCGAAGGAGTCCGGATCGGCGGTCTGGCCGTCCAGCCAGCGATTGACCGACCACGGAAAGGGAAAGTCGGTGCCGGGCGCGCCCTGGGCGAGCGGCACCGGCACCGCCAACGGCAACTGCGGGGCCAGCACCGGCAGCCAGCGCTGCTCCCGGGCGACCTGTCCCACCCAGCGGGGGAGCCGAGGCAGCCGTACCGACATGTCCGCGCCGAGCCGGTAGGTCGCGTTGTCCAGCCCCGAGGCGGCCACCGGCCTGATCGCCAGCCCGGCCCACCGCGGGAACTGCTCGGCCAGCAACCGCCGCACCCCGTCCGGGCCCGGGTACACCTCGCCCTCGCGCAACGCGGGTCGGCCGCTGTCGGAGTTCACCACCGGATTGTCGCCTACCCCGGCTTGCCGCAGGTGGGCTACCGGCGGCTGGAGCCTTAGGCTGGGCTGATGGTGCAACGAGATTTGACGCTGATGGCCGTGCACGCCCACCCCGACGACGAGGCGACCGGTACCGGCGGGGTGCTGGCCCGCTACGCCGCCGAGGGAATCCAGACCGTGCTGGTCACCTGCACCGACGGCGGTTGTGGGGACGGCCCCGGCGGCATCAAGCCCGATGACCCGGCACATGACCGGGCAGCGGTGGTGGCACTGCGGCAGGCCGAGCTGGAAGAGAGCTGTGCGGTGCTCAAGGTCAGCCACCTGGAACTTCTCAACTACGCCGATTCGGGGATGATGGGATGGGCCACCAACGACGCCCCGGGCGCGTTCTGGACCACCCCGGTGGAGGAGGCGGCCGGCAAGCTGGCCGAGCTGATCCGCCAGTACCAGCCCGATGTGGTTGTCACCTATGACGAGAACGGCTTCTACGGTCACCCCGACCACATCCAGGCACACCGGATCACGATGGCGGCGGTGGCGGCCACCGGCAGTGCGGCGAAGGTGTACTGGACGACCGCGCCGCGCTCGATGATGGCCGAGTTCGGTCGGATCATGCGCGAGTACGGCGCCGACTGGGACGAGCCGGAGCCGGCCGAGGAGTCTGGCGAGGAGTCTGGCGAGCCACGGATCGAGATCGGGCTGCCGGACGAGCAGATCACCACCTGGGTGAACACCACCGAATTCGGCAGCCAGAAGTTCGACGCGCTGGCCGCACACGCCAGCCAGACCGACAACATCTTCTTTCTGCGGATGGGCAAGCAGAAGTTCACCGAGATGATGGGTGTCGAAACCTTCGTCCGGGTTCAGGACAGCACCGGCGCGGCGCTGCCCGAGGACGATCTGTTCGCCGGCCTGCGCTGAGGCGGCGACGATCATGCAGCTGGCCCGGATGCGCACCGAGCCGACCGGCACCGCATTGCCGGTGCTGGCCCAGGCCACCTGGGATCGGCTGGGCGATGAGCTGATCACCGTGTTCGAGGGCCGTCGCTGGACGGCTGCGCAGCTCGGCGAGCGGTCCCGGCGGCTGGCCGGCGGCCTACGCGAACTCGGGGTGCGCCCCGGCGACCGGGTGGTGGTATGCATGGCCAACTGCCCCGAGGTCGGCGTGGCCTATCACGGCAGCTGGCGGGCCGGGGCGGTGGTGACCCCGGTGCTGTTCCTGCTCAGCGAGGACGAGCTGCGCCACGTGCTGATCGACTCCGGCGCCCGGCTGGCGCTGACCACGCCGGAGTTCCTGCCCAAGATGATGGCTGCTGCCGTTGCCGCCCCGGAGCTTCTCGCGATCGTCGTGGTGGGCGAGATTGCCGAGGGTATGCCTGAAGAAACTCGCTTGCCGGTGCTGGCCTTCGATGAGCTGGAGGCGGGCCCGGAGGCGCCGCTGCACGCGGTGGACTCGACCGGGTTGGCCGCGCTGCTCTACACCGGTGGCACCACCGGCCGCGCCAAGGGCGTGATGCTCAGCCACGACGCGCTGTCTGCGGCCGGCTGGTCGGCGACCGTGACCGGGGTGGATGAGGATCTGTCGGTCTCGCTGCTGCCGCTACCGCTGGCGCACGTGTACGGCCTGATGATCTCGACCATCCAGTTGCACGTGAGCCATCCGATGACCTCGGTGCTGATGCGCTGGTTCGACCCGCAGGCCTGGCTGCAGCTCGTCGAAACCGAACGGGTCAACACCTCGACAGTGGTGCCCAGCATGTTGCGGGTGTTGCTGGACCAGCCGCTGGAGCGCTATGACCTCTCGGCGCTACGCAGGTTGACCAGCGGCAGCGCACCGCTTCCCGCCGAGATCCGGACGCAGTGGGCCCGCCGGGCGCCGCACGTCGAGGTTGCCGAGGGATACGGTTGCACCGAGACCGCCGCGAACATCTCCACCTCGGTGCTCGGCCAGGCCCGCGACGGCAGCGTCGGCACCGTCTCGCCCATCGCCGAACTGGCGATCGCGGTCGAGCCGGCCTCACCACCCCAGCAGCTCATCGGGGTGGACGGCGAGATCTGCGTGCGCGGGCCGATGCTGATGTCCGGCTACTGGAAATCGCCCGCCGACACCGAGGCCACCATCACCGGCGGCTGGTTCCACACCGGCGACGTCGGCCACCTGGACGCCGATGGCTACCTCTACATCGTCGACCGGATCAAGGACGTGATCATCCGCGATGGGTTCAACATCTACCCGCGCGACGTGGAGGAGGTGCTGATGAGTCACCCTGCGGTGGCCAACTGCGCCGTGGTCGGCCGGCCCGACGAGCGTCACGGCGAGGAGCCGGTGGCCTTCGTCCAGCTCCATCCCGACGTGCCGGGACTGGCGACCATGCCCGACACCATCCGCGACACCTTGCGCGACTATGCCAAGGCGCATCTGTCGGCGGTGAAGTACCCGCGCGACATCCGGCTGATCGACCAGGTGCCGGTGACCAGCGTCGGCAAGCTGGATCGCAAGCGGCTGCGGGCCGAACTCGACCGGCCGCCGACCGAGCCGCCCGACTGAGCAGGCCGAGCTGACCGATCTGTGCTGACCGATCTGTGCTGGCTGACCTGTGCTGACCGATCTGCGCTGTGCTGGCCGACCAGTGCCGTGTTAGCTGACCTGTGCTAGCTGAACTTGGCCGCGCCGGCGTTGGCCAGCGCATCGGCCCGTTCGTTACCGGGATCGCCGGCGTGCCCGCGTACCCAGTGCCACTGCACCGTGTGCCGGCCGGCCAGCTCGTCCAGCCGTTGCCACAGCTCGGCGTTCTTGACCGGTTTCTTGTCGGTGGTCTGCCAGCCGCGCTTCTTCCACATGTGGATCCACTCCATGATGCCCTTGCGGACGTACTGGCTGTCGGTGTAAACCGCCACCTCGCAGGGCTTCTTCAGCGCGGTCAGGCTCTCGATGACCGCGGTGAGTTCCATCCGGTTGTTGGTGGTCAGCGCCTCGCCGCCGAACAGTTCCTTCTCGTGCTGGCCGCTGCGCAGCCAGGCGCCCCAGCCGCCCGGGCCGGGATTGCCCTTGCAGGCGCCGTCGGTGTAGATCACCACCTGCGCACCCGTCGGCTCGGCCCGATCGGTCGGCTCGGCCCGATCGGTCGGCTCGGCCCGATCGCGCGCTTCGTCCATGGCGCGACTCTAACCTGGCTGTTACCGTTCGCTGGTTCATCGCTGGGGCATGTTCATCGCAGACACGGAGGCTGGCATGGCGGGAATCGCGAACAAGCTGGACAAGGCATACGAGACGAAGGCGGTCGAGGAGCTGGCCGACGCCCCGGTGGCCGCGCTGCAGGGTGTCAGCGACGGCGACGCCGAGCACCTCAAGGCTGCCTTCAACATCGTCACCGTCCGCGACCTCGGGACGAACAAGTTCTTCCTGTGGGCGCAGGCCATCGCCAAGCTCGCCGAGTAACCGGCCCGCCGCCGGCCGGCTCGGCATGGTTCTGGTCGGTGGCGGCTGGTAGGCATGTGCGGTGCCCGTCGAACAACCCGATGCGCCGAGCCTGCCCGGGATGGGACGTTCGGCGATCCGGCCACCGGCCCGAACGGCCGAGCGGCGCCAGCGCCGGCCGGCGCCGGAGCTACCGATCGCCCGGGTGGCGGTGGACTCTCCGCTGCCGCACCTGGACCGTCCCTTCGACTACCTGGTGCCGGCCGAGTTGGACGAGGCCGTCCTGGCCGGCTCGCGGGTCCGGGTCCGGTTCGCCGGCCGGCTCCTTGATGGCTGGGTGCTGCAGCGGCTGGCCGCCACCGACCACGACGGCCGCCTGACCTACCTCGAGCGCGGGGTCGGTGAGGTGCCGGTGCTGACCGCGGACACGGCTGCGCTGTTCCGGGCGGTCGCTGACCGGTGGGCCGGCACCTTCGCCGACGTGCTTCGGCTGGCGGTGCCGCCGCGCCATGCCCGGGCCGAAACGGCTGTGCTACCCGAGCCACCGCCCCGGCCCGCCGCGCCCGAGAGCACCGGCTGGGCCCGCTACCGGGCCGGCCCGGCGTTTCTGGCAGCGGCCGCCGACGGCCGGGCGGCTCGCGCGGTGTGGAACGCGATGCCGGGTGAGGACTGGCCGGCCCGGCTGGCCGAACTTGTCCAGGCGGGCCTGTCGGGTGGTCGCGGGGTGCTGGTCGTGGTGCCGGACGTGCGTGACGCCCGCCGGTTGGACGGCGCGCTCACCGCGGCCCTGGGCAAGGGCGCGCACGTGGTCCTCAGCGCCGATCTCGGTCCGGAAGCGCGCTACCGGCGTTGGCTGGCCGTGCGCCGCGGCGCGGTCCGGGCGGTGGTCGGCACCAGGTCCTCGGTGTTCGCGCCGGTCGCCGACCTGGGGCTGATCGTGATCTGGGACGACGGCGACGACCTGCTGGCCGAGCCACGCGCGCCCTATCCGCACGCGCGTGACGTGGCGGTGCTGCGTGCCTCGATGTCCGGCTGTGCATTGCTGGTGGCCGGCATCGCCCGGACCGCGGAATCGGCGTTGCTGGTCCGCTCCGGCTGGGCCCAGC
>JBPCPA010000150.1:0-12744 GCA_050999655.1 Jatrophihabitans sp. | reverse complement strand
TGGTGGGGATGTCCACCGCACTCGAGGCCATCGCCGCCCGCGCCGAAGGGGCCGACGTGCTGGGCATCTCGCTGGTCACCAACCTGGCCGCCGGGATGACCGGCCAGCCGCTGGATCACCAGGAGGTGCTCGCGGCCGGCAAGGCGGCGGCGGCCCGGGCCGGCGGCCTGCTGATCGAGCTGCTCGCCCGGCTGTGACCGTCCTGCTGACCGGTGCCAACGGCCGGATCGGACGATCGCTGGCCGAGCTGCTGCCCGGCCTCGGCTGGCAGCTGCGCGGCATCGACCGGACGCCCGGCCCGCCCGGCCAGCTGGTCGGCGAGCTGACCGACCCGGCCGCCCTGGACGCCGCCATGGCCGACGTCGAGGCGGTCGTCCACCTGGCCGGGCAGGCCACCGAGACGGCCTGGCCGGTAATCCGCGAGTCCAACATCGAGGGCGCCGTCCAGCTGTTCGAGGCCGCCCGGCGGGCCGGCGTGCGCCGGGTGGTGTTCGCCTCGTCCAACCACGCCGTCGGCTTCACCCCGCGCGGCACCGCCGAGCTGGCCGCCGACACCCCGCCCCGGCCGGACACCCTGTACGGGGTGAGCAAGGTCTTCGGCGAGGCCCTGGGCCGCTATTACCACGACCGGTACGCCTTTCAGGTGGCCTGCCTGCGGATCGGCACCTTCGCCGACACCCCGCCGGACGGGCGGTCCCAGGCCACCTGGCTGGCGCCGTCGGACTGCGCCCGGCTGGTGGACGCCTGCCTGCGCAGCGACGCGCTGGGCTACGCGTTGATCTGGGGGATCTCGGCCAACCGCCATCGCTGGTGGTCACTGGCCGCCGGCCAGCAGCTGGACTATCAACCGGTCGAGGACGCCTCGGCCTACGGCGGTCCGGCCGCCGGCGATGACCAGCGGGTGGGCGGCATGTTCACCGAGCCGCACTTCGGCATCGACGAGGTGGCCGAGCGGGAGCGCAGCGCGCAAGCGAAGGGGGACCGCCGATGAGCGTGCCGGAGGAGTTGCGGGCCGAGGTGACCGGTTGGATCGCCGACGATCCGGATGCCGGTGATCGAGCGGAACTGCAAACGCTGCTGGACGCCGACGACGGCGCCGCGCTGGCGGACCGGTTCAGCGGGCCACTGACCTTCGGCACCGCCGGCCTGCGTGGGCCACTTCGGGCAGGGCCGAACGGGATGAACGCCGCCGTGGTGCGGCGGGCCGCGGCGGGCATCGCCGCGCAGCTGGGCGCGGCGGGGCTGGCCGGCGGCATCGTGGTGATCGGCTATGACGGCCGGCACCGGTCGCGCGAGTTCGCCGAGGATTCGGCTGCGGTGTTCGCCGCCGCCGGCTTCGACGCCCGGTTGCTGCCGCGCCTGCTACCGACGCCGGTGCTGGCCTTCTCGGTCGGCCGGCTCGGCGCCGCCGCCGCTGTGATGGTGACCGCTTCGCACAACCCGCCGCAGGACAACGGCTACAAGGTCTATGCCGCCGACGGCGCGCAGATCGTGCCGCCGACCGACAGCCAGATCGAGGCCCAGATCCGGGCAGTGCCCTCGATCCGGGCAATCCCACTTGCCCAGAGCTACACCGTGCTGGACGAGTCGATCCTCGATGCCTACGTCCAGGCGATCGCCGGCCTGGTCGCGCCGGACGCCCCCCGCGAGCTGACCGTGGTGCACACCGCCATGCACGGGGTGGGCGCCGAAGTGATCCGCGCGGTGTTCGCCGCGGCCGGTTTCCAGGCACCGCTCGAGGTCGGCGAGCAGGCGGTGCCCGACCCGGACTTCAGCACCGTGGCCTTCCCCAATCCCGAGGAACCCGGTGCGATGGACCTGGCGCTGGCCCTGGCCAGCCGCAGCGGTGCCGATCTGATCATCGCCAACGACCCGGACGCCGACCGGTGCGCGGTGGGCGTCCCGACCGGTGGGGATGGCCAGACCGGCGACGGTGCGCCGACCTGGCGGATGCTCACCGGTGACGAGGTGGGTGTGCTGCTGGCCGACTGGCTGCTGGCCAAGGGAGTCGGCGGGACCTACGCCACCACCATCGTGTCGGCCACCCTGCTCTCGGCGATGGCGGCCAAGCATCGGGTGCCTTTCGCCGAGACCCTCACCGGGTTCAAGTGGATCTCGCGGGCCGCACCCGATCTGGCCTACGGCTACGAGGAGGCGCTGGGTTACGCGGTTGCCCCGGCCGTGGTGCGCGACAAGGACGGCATCTCGGCCGCGCTGCTGGTCACCGAGCTGGCCGCCACCCTGAAGGCCCGCGGCTCCTCGATCCCCCGGCGGCTGGCCGAACTAGCAGCCGAATACGGCCTGTTCGCCACCAGGCAGCTGTCCTGGCGGGTCGCTGACCTTGGCCTGATCGGCCATGCGATGTCCCGGCTGCGGGCCGACCCACCGCGCCAGCTTCTGGGACGGCCGGTGCAGGTCAGCGACCTGGCGCCGGACAACGACGTGCTGATCCTGCGCTTCGACGGAGGCCGGGCGGTGGTCCGCCCGTCCGGGACGGAGCCCAAGTGCAAGGCCTACCTGGAGCTGGTGATCGCCACGGCCGGGGACCTGGCCGCCGCCGAGGCCAGCGCGGCAGTCGGCCTGACCGAACTGGGCGAACAGCTGAGCGCGGTGCTGGCGTTCTGAACCGGCGCGCGAGGATCGAGCGGGCGGACCCGGCGGTGCCCGGCCAGCAGTGGCCGTAGCGGCTCAGCCCTGCGCGACGACCGGGCAGTGGCCGGTGAGCAGCGCGGTCGGTTCGGGCTGGGTCACCGGTAGGCAACCGGTCTGGTGCAGTGCCTGGCCGGCCAACCGGTAGCTGGTCCAGAAGTTGTGGCCGTTGGCATAGTCGGGCAGGTAATCGTTCTCGACGCCGATCACGTCCAGCAGGCCGTCGTGGTCCAGGTCGGCGGCGACCGGCAGGCCGGAGTCGAACACCACGCTGGCCGCGGCCGGAGCAACCAGGTCGCCGTGTTGCAGCAGCACCACCTCGGCCGCCCCGGCGTGCGCGCCGACCCCGGCGAGCACCACGCAGTTCGGCTGGGCAGGTGTTGGCAGGCACTGCACGGTGGCCGCCCAGCCGTAGCCGAGCCGGCCGGTCCACCAGCTGCGGTGCTGGCCGTCCTGCAGCAGTTCCAGCACCGGGGTGCTGGCGCGGGCCTGGCTGTCGGCCACCGACGGCACCGGGCTGGTCCAGAGCCGTACCGAGTAGCCGTCGCCGAGCTGCTGGGCCGGGCCCGGCGCGCAGTGGTAGCCGGCACACGGAGCCGGGACGCTACTGGGCTGGACCGCGCCGGCCTGGATCGGATGCCTGGCGGCGCTGGCGCAACCCGCGAGCAGCATGGCGAGCACCGCGAGGACGGCCGCCCCGCCGCTCACGGCCCGTGCAGACCTGCCCATGGCGCTACTTTCTGCGAGCGGCTTCATGACCGCGGCCCGCTGCCTGATCAAACGCCTGAGCGCCGGTGTCGGTTGCCCGGCCCCGGCATCAACTCGGTAACGACCTGGCCGGACGGCGCTCAGGACTGCGGGCTGGTCGACGGGGCCGGCGCGGTGCTCAGCGAGGGACCGGGGGACGGGCCGAGCTGCGGGCTCGCGCTGAGGTTGTCGACCTCGATGACCGAGTCGAGCTGGCCGGCCTGGTCGATGGCCGCCGTGGCGTAGAAGCCGGCGCTGGCGGCCGCGATGAGCTGGTCGATCGAACAACTGCTGCTCGCCGGCGGGCAGAGTTGGCCGCCGGAGGTGATGGTGACGTCCACAGCGATCCGCGCGCTGAACTGGGCCGGCGAGCTGACCGAGTACAGATCGCTGCCGCCCGGACCGGCACCTGGCTGCACGGTGGCGAACTCGTACTGCAGGCGCGCGGTCGCCTGGTCGTAACCGGTCACGTAGATCACCGCATTGCCGGCCGGCGTGGCCGGCGCGCTGGAGCGGGTGGCCGACGCGGCGGCAGTGCTGGACGAACTGGTCGGGACGCTGGACGGGTTGGCCGAACGGCCGGTGCTGCTCGACCGCGCCGGGCTGGCGGCCGGTTCGCTCCAGGCGAGGGAGATCGTGCCGCGCGGGATGCTCGGCACGCTCGGCTGCTGGATCGGCCCGGCGCCGGTGCTGATGGTGACCGGCCGGCTGCTGGGATGGCTGCTGGTCGGGCTGACCAGGGCCCGCTGGGCGCCGTGCGGCGGCACGTCGGTGAGGCCGATGGTCGAGGCGGTGATCACGGTGGCGGCCACCGCGACCGACGGTCGCCAGCAGCACCCCGCCGCCGATCGCGAAGGGTCCGAGCACGACGCGGCGGCCGGACAGCCAACCCAGGCCGCGCCGGTCACGGGGCAGTTCTTCGAACATCGAGCGCTACTCCAACCATCACTGCCACCACGGGCGAACCACGGCGGACCCGCTATAGGTCTAGACACGCGGGACGGGCACCGTGTTGCATCACGGCAGCTCGTATTTAAGTACCTCACGCATAGGAACATGCTGAGGAGCGTCTGGGAACCGGTTTTGATACCCAGCCGTGACAAAGCCGGGGAATGTGGTCGACGTGCCAGGCTGCCTGGCGCGGCCCGCGGTGCTTGATGGTTCGCCCACGCTAGCGCGGTCCGCGGTGCTCGATGGTTCGCCCCCGCTAGCGCGGTCCGCGGTGCTTGATGGTTCGCCCCCGCTAGCGCGGTCCGCGGTGCTTGATGGTTCGGCCCGCTAGCGCGGTCCGAACTGCCGATCGCCGGCATCGCCGAGGCCGGGCACGATGTAGGCGTTGGCGTTCAGCCCGTCATCGATGCTGGCGGTGAACAGCCGGCCGGCCAGGCCGGTGCGCTCGACGGTGGCGATGCCTTCCGGTGCGGCCAGTGCGCAGATCACCGTGATGTCGCTGGCCCCGCGCGAGGCCAGCAGCTCGCAGCAGTGCACCAGCGAGCCGCCGGTGGCCAGCATCGGATCCAGCACCAGCACCGGCCGGCCGGCCAGACTGGTCGGCAGTGAGGCCATGTAGGCCGCCGGCTCATGGGTCTGCTCGTCCCGGGCCAGGCCGACGAAGCCCATCTGCGACTCGGGCAGCAGGTTGAAGGCGGCCTCGGCCATCCCCAAGCCAGCTCGCAGCACCGGCACCAGCAGTGGCGGGTTGGCCAGCGTGATGCCCATCGTCGGGCCGACCGGGGTGGTGATCGGCAGCTCGGTGACCGGCAACTCGCGGGTTGCCTCGTACACCAGCAGGGTGGCCAGTTCGCGCAACGCAGCCCGGAACTCGGCGTTGCTGGAAGTCTCGTCGCGCATCACCGACAGGCGGGTCGCGACGATCGGATGTTCTACGACGACGGTCAGCACGTGCGGAGCCTATCCGGGGGCCACCAGGTAGCGCGCAGGCAGCGGTCGGCCAGGTCAGGTGCACCTGGATGTCTGCCTCGCATTACTACTGATCCAGGCCAACAGCACTACTGATCCAGGGCAACAGCACGCGGACCCAGCCGGGGCCGAGGGCGTGCTGTTTGGGCAGATCTGCCGGGGCCGCCGACCACCTCCGGCAGAAGTTGCCCGCCACCGCGCCGAGTAGCACGACCTAGACTGGCGCGGTGAGTGCCACCCTGACCCCGGCTGCCGCCGGACCGCCTGGCCCGGTGAGTTCGGGGCCTGCCCAGTTCCACGCCGCCCAATCTCACGCAGCCCAACCTCACGACAATGCCTCGCTACGCCGGTTCCTGCATGGCCTGCCGGGCGTCGACCAGGTCGGCGCCGAGGGCCGGGCGGCGGCGCTGGCCACCCGCAGCATCAAGACCACCGCCAAAGCGTGGGCCATCGACACCGCGATCCGGATGATCGACCTGACCACCCTGGAGGGCAGCGACACCGCGGGCAAGGTCCGATCGCTGTGCGGTAAGGCGATGCATCCCGATCCCAGCGACCCGGCCACGCCGTCGGTGGCCGCAGTCTGCGTCTACCCGGATCTGGTGGCCACCGCGGTCGCGGCACTCGGTACCAGCGGGGTCGCGATCGCCTCGGTCGCCACCGCCTTTCCGTCCGGACGCGCGGCGCTGGCCACCAAGCTGGTCGATGTCGCCGAGGCGGTCGCGGCCGGCGCGACCGAGATCGACATGGTGATCGACCGGGGCGCGTTCCTGGCCGGTGAGTACAGCCAGGTGTTCGACGAGATCGTGGCGGTGAAGGCGGCCTGCGGGAGCGGTGCGGGGGCAGCGCACCTGAAGGTGATCCTGGAGACCGGCGAACTGGTCACCCTGGACGCGGTGCGCCGGGCCAGCTGGCTGGCGCTGCTGGCCGGTGGCGACTTCATCAAGACCTCGACCGGCAAGGTCAGCCCGGCCGCCACTCCCCCGGTGGCGCTGGTGATGCTGCAGGCTGTTCGGGATTTCGCCGCCCAGACCGGCGAGGTACGCGGAGTGAAGCTCGCCGGTGGTATCCGCAGCAGCAAGGAGGCGGTGCGCTACCTGGTGATGGTCAACGAGGTGGCCGGCGAGCGGTGGCTGCGACCGGAGACCTTCCGGTTCGGCGCGTCCAGCCTGCTCAACGACCTGCTGCTGCAGCGGCACAAACTGTCCACCGGCGCCTACGACGGCCCCGACTACGTGAGCCTGGACTAGGCCGCCGACCGATGAAGGATGGCACCTCGTGACCGCGTTCGACTACGCACCAGCACCGGAATCGCCTGACATTGCAAGGCTGAAGCCGTCCTACGGAGTCTTCGTCAACGGCGCGATGCGGGCCGGCCGCGGCGAGGCGATCAAGACCATCAACCCGGCCAACGAGCAGCCGCTGGCCGAGATCGCCGAGGCCGACGCCAGCGATGTGGACGACGCGGTGGCCGCTGCCCGTGCCGCCTACGCCGACGTCTGGTCCGTCCTGCCGGGCTCGCAACGGGCCAAGTACCTGTTCCGCATCGCCCGCGCGATCCAGGAGCGCGGACGCGAACTGGCGGTGCTGGAGTCACTGGACAACGGCAAGCCGATCAGGGAGTCGCGCGACGTCGACATCCCCACCGCCGCGGCGCACTTCTTCTACTACGCCGGCTGGGCCGACAAGCTCGAACATGCCGGCCATGGCCCGGACCCGCGTCCGATCGGAGTCGCCGGCCAGATCATCCCGTGGAACTTCCCGCTGCTGATGGCCGCCTGGAAGATCGCCCCGGCGCTGGCGGCCGGCAACACCGTGGTGCTCAAGCCCGCCGAGACCACCCCGCTGACCGCGATCACGCTGGCCGAGATCATCGCCGAGTGCGACCTGCCGCCGGGCGTGGTCAACGTGTTGCCCGGCGGGCCGGCAGTCGGCCAGGCCCTGGTCGAGCACCCCGGAGTGGACAAGCTCGCCTTCACCGGCTCCACCGCCGTCGGCAAGGCGATCCAGAAATCCGTTGCGGTGTCGGGCAAGCGGCTGTCCCTGGAGCTGGGCGGCAAGGCCGCCAACATCGTGTTCGACGACGCCCCGATCGACCAGGCCGTCGAGGGCATCGTGAATGGCATCTTCTTCAACCAGGGCCACGTCTGCTGCGCCGGTTCCCGGTTGCTGGTGCAGGAGAACGTCCACGACGAGGTGGTGGCGGCGCTGCAGGATCGGCTGCAGACCCTGCGGTTGGGCGACCCGCTGGACAAGAACACCGACATCGGTGCCATCAACTCGGCCGCCCAGCTGGCCCGGGTGCGCGAGCTGGCCGACTCAGGCGACGCCGAGGGCGCGACCCGCTGGTCGCCGACCTGCCCTTTGCCGGACAAGGGATTCTGGTTTCCGCCGACGGTGTTCACCGGCGTCAGCCAGGCCAACCGGATAGCTCGGGAAGAGATCTTCGGCCCGGTCCTGTCGGTACTGACCTTCCGCACCCCGCAAGAGGCGGTGGACAAGGCCAACAACACCCCGTACGGGTTGTCGGCAGGTATCTGGACCGAGAAGGGTTCCCGGATCCTGTGGATGGCCAGCCGGCTACGCGCCGGCGTGATCTGGGCCAACACCTTCAACCGCTTCGACCCGACCTCGCCGTTCGGCGGGTACAAGGAGTCCGGCTTCGGACGCGAAGGCGGCCGGCATGGCCTTGCGGCCTACCTGGAAAGCGAGACCCACCGTGCCCGCTAAGTCCCGCGCCAGCAAGACCGAGCCGGCTCGGGTCGCCGTCCGCAAGACCTACAAGCTCTATATCGGTGGGGCATTCCCCCGCTCGGAATCCGGCCGCTCCTATCCGGTCACCGACCCGTCCGGACGGTTGCTGGCACACGCCGCGCAGGCCAGCCGCAAGGACCTGCGCGAGGCGGTGAGCGCCGCCCGTAAGGCCTTCGCCGGCTGGTCCGGCGCCACCGCCTACAACCGCGGCCAGGTGCTGTACCGGATCGCCGAGATGCTCGAGGGCCGTCGCGAGCAGTTCGTGGCCGAGCTCGTGGCCGCCGAGGCCCGCTCCGAGCGCGATGCGGCCGGCCAGGTGGACGCGGCCATCGACCGCTGGGTCTGGTACGCCGGCTGGAGCGACAAGTACGCCCAGGTGGTCGGCGGCGCGAACCCGGTGGCCGGGCCGTACTTCAACTTCTCGCTGCCCGAACCGTCCGGCGTGGTCGGCATCATCGCCCCGCAGGAATCCCCGCTGCTCTGCTTTGTTTCGGTGCTCGCGCCGGCGCTGGCCACCGGCAACACGGTGGTGGTTCTCGCCTCGTCCGACCGGCCGTTGCCGGCCGTGTCGCTGTCCGAGGCCCTGGCCACCTCGGACCTGCCCGGCGGTGTGCTGAACCTGCTCACCGGCTCGGTCACCGAGCTAGCCCCATGGCTGGCCGGACACCGCGACGTCAACTGCCTGGACCTGACCGGGGTGGCACCGGCGGACCGGGTTCGGCTGGCCCAGGCCGCGGCGGACAACGTCAAGCGGGTCTACGCGCCGGCCACTTTCGACCCAGCGGCCGAACCCGGAATCGCCCGGCTCGGCGCGTTCGTCGAGACCAAGACGGTATGGCACCCGATGGGGTTGTGAGCCCCCACATCCTGGCCGGGATTCAGCAGGTAAGTTTCCCCCATGCCGTCCTTCGTTGACCCCATCGTCGCAGTTTCGCTGAGCACCGGTGGCCGCACCGGGATCACCCTGTTCGCACCGCCCTGGGAGGACACCGACGGCGAGGAGTGGCAGGGCTTTCTCGGTGACGGCGCCAAGATCGTGCTACTGGGCACCGCAGACGAGCTCAACACCTGGCTGGGCGACAATCCCGATCACGACCTGGCTGACCACCCGGCCTGGAAGGCCTTTGCCAACAAGGGCAAGAAGGCCCTGGTACCAGCCGATGAGGCCTTCTATGACTTCGATGCGGTCTATGAACTGGCTGCCGCTGACCCCGATCCGGACGGTGTCTCCCGGCTGGCCGACGTCGTCGACATCGCCGGCCGGATCGCTGACTGCTGCGAGGACGGCAAATTGCGCTCGCTGCTCAACGGCACCCGGGAGTACGCGCTGCTGGTCGAGGGCGAGACCGATTACCACGACAAGGAGGGCCAGTCCGAGTGGGCCCGGCTTGGCGATGTCATCGCCGAGAGCTGGGAGCGCGCACTCGGCCGGATCGAGCCCTGGTTGCGCTGGGAGGGCAGCAGTGCGGTGCTGACCGAGCTTGCCGAGGACGCTTGAGCCCGACCGGGCACACCGCGGGCCAGGCAGCCCGGTTGCTCCATACCGAAACGGTCAGCTCGGTCGAGCTGACCCGGTTCTACCTGGACCGGATTCAGCGGTTGAACCCCGAGCTGAACGCGGTGATCGCGACCGCGCCGGACGCGCTCGCCGCTGCCGCCGCCAGTGACACCCGCCGGCGGACCGGTGCCCTGCTCGGGCCACTGGATGGGATTGCGGTGCTGCTCAAGGACAACATCGAGGCGGTGGGCCTGCCCGGCACTGCCGGCTCGCGCGCCCTGCTCGGTTCGCCGCCGACCGCCGACGCCCCGCTGGTGCGCCGGTTGCGCGCGGCCGGTCTGGTGCTGCTGGGTGCGACCAACCTGTCCGAATGGGCCAACTTCCGCTCCACCGCCTCCACCAGTGGCTGGAGCGCGGTGGGTGGCCAGACCCGCAACCCGCACGACCCGGCGCGCAACACCTCGGGCTCCTCGTCCGGGTCGGCAGCCGCCATCGCGGCCGGGCTGGCGCCGCTGGCAGTGGGCACCGAGACCGACGGCTCGATCGTCTCGCCGGCCGGCGTCTGCGGCATCGTCGGGTTCAAGCCCACCGTCGGCCGGGTGCCCGGCGCGGGCATCGTCCCGATCAGCTCCAGACAGGACACCGCCGGCCCGATGGCCCGCACCGTCGCCGACGCGGCCGCGCTTTTCGCGGTGCTGGCCGGCAGCCCGCCGGTGACCGCGGCGCCGGTCTCGCTGGCTGGCCGGCGGGTGGCGGTGTGGCGTCCGGACAAGGTCCCGGCCGAGGTCGCAGCGGTGCTCGATGCCCTCGAGCGGGCACTGATCGGCGCGGCGGCGGTGCCGGTGGCCGTTGCCGGCACCAGTTCCGGGCCGTTCGACGACACCGAGTTCGACGCCCTGGTGGCCGAGTTCGCCGTGGAACTGCCTGCCTATCTGGCGGCCCGGCCCGGAGATCATCCGCGCACCTGGCCGCAGTTGCTCGCCTTCAACCGGGCCGACGAGCTGGAGCTGTCGCGGTTCTCCGATGAGATCTTCGGCCTCTGCGAGCCGGCGCTGGCCGCCGGTGGCCTTGCCTCGCAGCGATACCTGGCAGCCCGGTCGAGTTGCGATGCGGCAGCGACCGCCGCGCTGGCGGGGCTGCTGGACGGTTGCGAGTTCGCGCTGGCGCCGACCAACTCGCCGGCCTGGCCGATCGACTACCAGGTGCCTGACGACTACGGCGTGCTGACCTCGTCACTGTGCGCGGTGACCGGCTCGCCGTCGATCAGCCTGCCGGCCGGTAGCGTGCGCGGCCTGCCGGTCGGGGTGAGCCTGCTCGGACGGCACGGCCAGGACGAGCAACTGCTCGCCTTCGCGGCCGCGGTGGAGGCGCTGCTACCCGAGCCGCGCTACCCACTGGACTAACGGGGCTGGCCAGACGTGCGGGTGGGCTCTAGACGTGCGGCGGGTTCACCGGCGGCGGCGGCTGGCTGCAGTCGTTGGCGGTGGCCGGAGGTGGACCCGCGCAGGTCTGCTGGTCTGGTATCCAGTTGCCGAGGGTGCCCTGTTCCTGGGTGACCGGGTTCCTGCTCGCCGGGGATGAGATCATTCCGGTGAGCAACGGGCTGAGGTTCTCGTCACTGGCCGATCGGCACCCGGTGAACGCCGGAATCGCCAGCCCTCCGTTCAGTGCGCCGCCGGCCAAAACGTTGTATTCATCCGACGATGGCGACTTCAGGTCGAGCTGCGCTGGCGTCACCGTGTGGCAGTTCGGGCCGACATCCAGCGGCACTCGGTCAACCTCGACGTCGGCGATCCGCATATCGAACCTGGCGTCGATAACCGTGCCGTAGTCGAAGTTGATGTTGAGGCCGGCGAGCGAGTGGATGTCGATCGGTTGGACCATGCCAGCCCGCACAGGCTGCCGCAGGTAGACGGTGACGGTGACCGGAACAGCGCCAAAGCCGAGCACCGAGGCGCGGATCGGCGGCAGGATTCCATGCGCCTGGGCCGATCCCGGCGGCGAGACGATCCATGCCGGGGAGTAGAGGTCGAGAACGCAGTCGCCGTAGGGATAGTCCACCGGGTCCGAATTCGAACCCGGTAGGTCCTTCCGGTAGCCGTAGGTAAATGAGTAGCCGGAATAGACATGGGCCAGCAAGGTCGGCAGGCTCAGCTGCACCGCTGCTTTGCCGATCACCGACTTGCCGGCCAGGAAGCCGCCGAGGTCCGACGAGTATGCGGAAAATGGGAGCAGGCCAGGATAGGGCGCGTTCTGCAACGGCGTCGGATCGGCCACCGGGCAGTTGGGATCGTTGATCGGGTCGCTGGCCTGGAGCTTGGGCTGCGCGACGGTGGATGCGGGACCGGCGGACGAGACCGCGGTGCCGAGGCAGAGACACAGCATGACAACGGCTGACGCCGCGGCCAGTCGCCGCCGCGAGGCGACGCGCCGTAGGCCGAATCGCTGCATCTACTACGTCCTCCGGTCGTGAGATAGCTCGCCGAAGGATAGGCCGGGCGTTCACCGGTAGCAAGCAAAGGGCCCGCTCCTCGGACCGTTGTCAGGGAAATTCGTGCAAACGGTAGCGTCTGTAGTTCGAAGTTCATACAGGAGCGAGCAGTGCCGATGCCCATCATTGTTGCCTGGCCCTGCTGAACTGACCCGACACACCGGTCCACGCACCCGATCATTCCTCATACAGGCGGATGGATTTCTTCTCCGCAGTTCGTCCATAACGTCGAATGAATTCGCTTGCATTTCGTTGTCGTTGAAGAAATATGACAAAATGTTACTGAGGGGTAGCGCTGCGCGGTAGCGCGGCTGTAGCTTCCTCTACGGGCGTCCTTCTCGCGAATACCGATCGAACATAACGGCGAACCAGCCAGTCCAAAGAAGTAACGGCTTTCGTTCACCACCGATCGGGTCGCATTATCTCCCACCCCCATCGAAAGGAATTCAATGATGTCAAAATCGAGGCGGGTACTCGTCACGTTCGCGGCGGCGGCTTCGGTCGTCGCGCTCGGTGTCGGTATCGCAAATGCATTCCCGGGAACATCGTTCACCGAAACGGGTAACGGAATCAGCACCGGCACGCCGGCCTTTACGGCAGCCAGTCAGGGCGCGCACGGCACCACCTTCGCCACGGCCGACATTCAGTTCGTCGACACCACCCACTCCCCCAACACCAAGCTGTT
>JBPCPA010000038.1:0-19194 GCA_050999655.1 Jatrophihabitans sp. | reverse complement strand
GTTCCAGGTCAAGCAGGTAGCTACCCTGTTCGAACTGCGGCGCCCGGGCCAGCAGCGTGCCCTCGGCATCGACGACGACCGAGTCGCCATCGAAGAGCAGCTCGTCCTGGCCGCACACATGGCTGACATAGACCACCGCCGCGCCGGCTTCGCGCGCCCGCCGGCGTACCAGCGCCAGCCGAACGTCGTCCTTGTCGCGCTCGTAGGGCGAGCCGTTGATGTTGATCAACAGGCCGACCCCGGCCCGGGCGGCCGCCGCGAAGGGGCCGCCGTCCTGCCAGACGTCCTCGCAGATGGTCAGCGCGAGGTCCACCCCGCCGAAACGCACCACCGCCAGGTCCGAGCCGGCGGTGAAGTAGCGGTCCTCGTCGAAGACCCCGTAGTTGGGCAGGTGATGCTTGAAGTAGCGGGCCACCACCTGCCCGTCCTGCACGAAGGCCGCCGCGTTGCGGGCACCACCGGCGTCATCGAGGTAACCGACCACCACCGCGACCTCGCCCAGGCCGGCGGCGGCGAGGTTGCCGGCCAGCGTGTCCAGTACCTGCCGCGACGCCGTCCGGAAGGATTGCCGCAACACCAGGTCCTCGGGCGGGTAGCCGGTCAGGGTCATCTCCGGAAACACCACCAGCTGGGCGCCGTGGCCGGCCGCCGCTCGGGTGCGGGCCAGCACCTGCGCGGCGTTGGCGGCAAGGTCACCGACCACGAGGTCGATCTGGGCGAGGGCAACGCGCAGGACGCTCACCCGTCCAGTCTGCCGTTCGCCGCAGCGGCCGGTCCGCTCGGTCCGTGCCGGACGCGGGCCGCGGCTCGGTCCGTGCCGGACGGCCGGGGCAGCGGATCGCCTCGTCCACCCGGTGAAAGTCGACCCGATACCATCGGACCCAGCAGATTCACAGCGTTCCTGCGGCCAAAGTCTCACTGATTTGACACTGTTTCGTCATCGGCCGATGACGTGGTACCTCGCAAAATAAGCAACAATGGGTGCGGCGGTGGCGATGAGTGCTGCCGTGGCGCGGAGAGGAACCGTTCTGGTGGTCAACCGGCTCGTGGCACGTCGGGGTAGAGCTGCATTGCTGGGGACGACACTGGTCGTCCTCGCGCTGTCAGTCAGCGCCTGCTCGCAGAAGAAGACGCCGGCCGCCGCTCCGGGCGCGCCGAACAGCCCGGTGGCCGTGACCAGCAGCGCCGGCGGGTCCAGCGCAGCGGCGGCCCCGGCGGTGCTGACGATCAGTGCCGCCAAAGGCGCGGTCGACGTCAACCCGGTGGTGCCGATCAAGGTCGCGGTGGCCGGCGGATCGCTGTCGTCGGTGTCGCTCACCAATGCCGGCGGCACCGTCGTCAAGGGTGCGCTCGGCGCCGACAAGACGTCCTGGTATTCAGCGGAGCCGCTCGGCTACGACAAGTCCTACACAGTGAAGGCGACCGCTGCGAACCCGCAGGGCCAGCAGACCACCGAATCGAGTTCGTTCACCACGGTCGCGCCCCGGCTGCTGACGATGCCCTACATCCAGACCGCCGCCGGTGGCGCGGTGGACCCGGGGGTGACCTTCGGCGTCGGCCAGGTGATCCGGATCCACTTCGACGAGCCGATCACCGACCGCAAGGCCGCCCAGGCAACGCTGAGCGTGACCACCGTGCCGGCCCAGGTCGGTGGGTTCAGCTGGCTCAGCAACACCGACGTGTACTGGCGCACCCAGACGTATATGAAGTCCGGCACCAAGGTCACCATCAAGGCCAGCGTGTACGGCAAGAACCTCGGCAACGCCCTCTACGGCCAGGCTGACGCCACGACCTGGTTCAAGGTCGGCGACAAGCACGTCTCGATCGCCGATGACAACACCAAGCTCGTCAGGGTCTACTCCAATGACAAGCTGGTCAAGACCATGCCGACCTCGATGGGACGCCACACCAGCATTCAGGGTGACACCGGCATGATCGACCTGCGGACCAACTCCGGCCCGCACGTGGTGGTCGGCGGCGAGAAGAACATCAACATGAATTCGGCCTCCTTCGGCCTGAGCAAGGGCGTCAACGCCTACAAGACGGTGGTGCCGATCGGGGTGCGGATCAGCTACGACGGCGAGTACGTGCACTGGGCCGACTGGTCGGTCTGGGCGCAGGGCAACACCGACACCTCGCACGGCTGCCTGAACGTCTCGCCGGCCAACGCCTACTGGTTCTACGGCTTCTCGCTGCCCGGTGACATCGTCGATGTCCGCAACACCGGCCGGACGTTGGCCGAATGGAACTCCGGCTACTGGAACGTGACCTGGGCCAAGTGGCTGTCCGACGGCGGGAAGTGATCGTTGGACGGCCGCCGGCCGGCCCGGTTCCGAGCCCCGTTACCACCTCGACATAGCCGCCCGGCAGACTGCGCACTGTGGATCGTCAGCAGGAATTCGTCCTACGCACTCTCGAAGAGCGCCAGATCCGGTTCGTCCGGTTGTGGTTCACCGACGTGCTCGGCTACCTCAAGTCGGTGGCCGTGGCGCCGGCCGAACTCGAAGGTGCCTTCGCCGAGGGCATCGGCTTCGACGGCTCGGCGATCGAGGGCTTCGCGCGCTCCAGCGAATCCGACATGCTGGCCCGGCCGGACCCGGCCACCTTCCAGATCCTGCCCGGCGACGACGGCCGGCCCAGCGACACCGCGCGGATGTTCTGCGACATCACGATGCCCGACGACTCGCCGTCCTGGGCCGACCCGCGCTACGTGCTGCGGCGCACCCTGTCCAAGGCTGCCGACCGGGGCCTGACCTTCTACACCCATCCCGAGATCGAGTTCTTCCTGCTGAAGAACCGGCCCTCCGATGGCACCGAGCCGATCCCGATCGATGACGGCGGCTACTTCGACATGACCAGCCACGACACCGCGCACGACTTTCGGCGCAGCGCGATCACGGCGCTGGAGGCGGTCGGCATCTCGGTGGAGTTCAGCCACCACGAGGTCGCGCCCGGCCAGCAGGAGATCGACCTGCGCTACGCCGACGCGCTGTCGATGGCCGACAACATCATGAGCTTTCGGCACATCATCAAAGAGGTCGCCCGGACCCGGGGCGTGCACGCCACCTTCATGCCCAAGCCGTTCCGGCACCAGCCCGGTAGCGGCATGCACACCCACCTGTCGCTGTTCGAAGGCGACCGCAACGCCTTTCACGATCCGTCCGACGAGCTGTTCCTGTCCGCCACCGCGCGCTCGTTCATCGCCGGCCTGCTGCGGCACGCCCGCGAGATCACCGCGGTCACCAACCAGTGGGTCAACTCCTACAAGCGGTTGTTCGGCTGGTCGGCACCCGGCCAGCTGGTGGAGGCGCCGACCTATGTCTGCTGGGGGCACGCCAACCGTTCGGCGCTGGTCCGGGTGCCGATGTACAAGCCCGGTAAGGCCAATTCGACCCGGGTCGAGGTGCGCTCGCTGGACTCGGCCTGCGACCCCTACCTGTCCTTCGCGGTGCTGTTTGCGGCCGGCATGAAGGGCATCGAAGAGGGTTACGAGCTACCGCCCGGCGCGGAGAACGACGTCTGGTCGCTGTCGGACACCGAGCGTCGGGCGCTGGGCTATGACGACCTGCCGCACAACCTGGCCGACGCGCTGCGGGTGATGGAGGAATCCGAGCTGGTGGCCGAGACCCTTGGCGAGCACGTGTTCGACTTCTTCCTGCGCAACAAGCGCTCTGAGTGGGTCGACTACCGCGCCGAGGTCACCCCGTTCGAGCTCCGTCGTTACCTGCCGGCGCTGTGACCCGCCCTCGTGGGAGGCGGCCCCGGCTCGCCTAGCCTGGTCATCATGGTGAGTGAACAGCGCACGGCACCCATCCTGGTCATCGAGAACGGCCGGGACGCCCCGGTCGGCCGGCTCGGCGACTGGCTTCGGTCGGCCGGCGCGGAGCTGGACGTCCGGTGCGTGCCGGCCGGCGACCGGCTGCCCGAGGACCTGACCGGCCACGCCGCCCTGGTGGTGCTGGGTGGCTCGATGGGGGCCTACGACGACCACCGCGCGCCGTGGCTGCCGGCGCTGCGCGCGCTGCTCGGCGAGGCGGTCCGCACCGAGCTGCCCACTCTCGGCATCTGCCTGGGCGGCCAGCTGCTGGCGGTGGCCACCGGCGGGACGGTGGCACCGGCTGAGACCCCGGAGTACGGCGCGCAGCTGGTGGCCAAGCGGCAGGCCGCGGCGACCGACCCGCTGCTGCGCGGACTGCCGATCACCCCGGACGTGCTGCAGTGGCACGTCGACGAGGTCAGCCAGCTGCCTCCCGGAGCGGTGCAGCTGGCGTCCTCGCCGGTGTGCGAGCAGCAGGCATTCCGGGTCGGCCGGCTGGCCTGGGGCACCCAGTTCCACATCGAGACCACGCCCGAAACGGTCATCGCCTGGGCTGCCGAGGACGCCGAGCTGCTCGCCGACTACGACCTGGCCGCGATCCTCGAGCGCGCGGTGCGGGCCCACGACGACATCGCCGAGGTGTGGCGTCCGATCGCCGTCCGGTTCGTCGAGATCGCCCGGGATCCGATCGCGGCCGCCGGACCGCGTAGCCTGCCGCTGACCGGCGCCGGCGGCCCGAGCAGCATTGCCGGACCGATCACCGACCCGGCCGCCATCCGGGCAGCCCTGGCCGCCGAGCTGCAGGCATCGCGTGGACCCCACAGTCCCTGATGAGTGAGCATCGCAGCGAGCCCCGGCTGGCGGGGAGCGCAACGACTGCGGCGCCCAGCGCTCACCCGAACGGTGAGATTGCCACCGAGCCGTCGCCGGGCCGGCCGACCGCCCGGCTCACCAGGGTCGGCTTCAGCGATCCGGACGCGGCGGCGCTGCTGCTGACCACCGCGGCCCTGCGGCTGTGGGACAGCCAGCGCAACGAGGCCACTGACCCCGAAGCGGCCGCGGTGCTCTCGGCGCTGGGCCGGGCCGCCGATCCCGACCAGGCGCTGCGCCAGCTGGCGGCGCTGGCCGACACCCCGGCCGGCCCGGACGTGCTGACCGAGCTGCGCGGGTCAGCAGAGTTCCGAACCAGGCTGTTGGCGGTGCTCGGCTCGTCGATGGAGCTGGCAGAGCATCTGGTCGGCCATCCCGCGGACGCGCTGCAGTTGCGCCACCGGCTCGATCGCCAGGCCGTTCTGGACGCCGCCGGCCGGATCGCCGCCGCGGTCGGCGCGGACGCAGCCGACCCGGTCACCGGCACCGGGGGCAGCCCGGCCCGACTCACCGGTGGCCCGGCGGTGATAGCGCTGCGGCTGGCCTATCGCCGCGAACTGGCGCAGGTGGCGGCCGCCGACCTGGCCCGCGAGCTCGAGCTGGTCGAGGTGACCCAGGCCTTGGCCGACCTGGCCGGCTTCGTGCTGCAGGCCGGCCTGGCGATCGCCCGGGCCGGCCTGGCTCCGGGCGCGCCGCCCTGCCGGCTGGCCATCATCGCGATGGGCAAGGCGGGCGGCGGGGAGCTGAACTACGTCTCCAACGTCGACGTGGTGTTCGTGGCCGAGGCCGGCCCGGACGGCGAGGACAGCCAGGCGCTGGCCACCGCGACCAGGCTGGCGGCCGAGACCATCCGGGTGTGCGGGCAGGCGGCCTGGGAGGTGGACGCGGCGCTGCGCCCGGAGGGGACGTCCGGGGCACTGGTGCGGACGCTGGCAAGCCACGAGGCCTACTACCGGCGCTGGGCATCGACCTGGGAGTTTCAGGCACTGCTGAAGGCCAGGCCGATCGCCGGCGATCTGGAGCTGGGCCGGCGCTACGTCCAGACCCTGTCGCCGCTGGTGTGGACCGCATCGCAGCGACCGGATTTCGTGGCCGACGTCCAGGCCATGCGGCGGCGGGTGGTGGATCACCTGCCGGCCGGCGTCATCGACCGCGAGATCAAGCTCGGGCCGGGTGGCCTGCGCGATGTCGAGTTCGCGGTGCAGCTGCTGCAACTGGTGCACGGCCGCGCCGATCAGGCGTTGCAGGTTCCGGCGACCCTGGCCGCACTGGCCGCGCTGGCCGATGGCGGGTTCGTCGGACGTGACGACGCCGCCAGCCTGGCCGATGCCTACGAGTTCCTGCGGGCCGCCGAGCACCGGCTGCAACTGGTGAAGCTGCGCTGTACCCACCTGGTGCCCGAGGAGCACGGCGCGCTGCTGCGACTGGCCCGCTCGCTGGGCTTTCGCTCCGACGCCCGGGGCGACCCGGTGGCGGTCTGGAGGTCCGAATGGGCGCTGCACGCCCGCGAGGTGCGCCGACTGCACGAGAAGTTGTTCTACCGTCCGCTGCTGCAGGCGGTGGCCCGGGTGCCGACCGAGGCGCTGAGGTTGACCGAGGACGAGGCCCGCCGCCGGTTGGAGGCCCTGGGCTACGCCGACCCGGCCGGCTCGCTGCGCCACCTGCAGGCCCTGACCACGGGCGTGTCGCGCCGGGCCGCGCTGCAGCGGGCGCTGCTGCCGGTTATCCTGTCCGACCTTGCCAACGCCCCCTACCCGGAAGGCGGGCCGCTGGCCTACCGGCAGGTGTCCGACGCGCTGGGCCGCTCGCCGTGGTTCCTGCGGCTGCTGCGCGACGAGGGTGCGGTCGCCTCCAGGCTGGCGGCGTTGCTGGGCACCTCACGCTATGTCACGAACCTGCTGGTCAACGCTCCCGAGGCCTTGCAGCTGCTGGCCGATGACGAGCAGCTACGGCCCCGGCGGCGGGTCGAACTCGAGGTGCTGATGGCGACCGCGGCCCGGCGCCAGGACCAGTTGCCCCAGACCGCGCATGCCATTCGCAGCCTGCGCCGGGTGGAGCTGCTGCGGATCGCCTTCGCCGACATGCTGGGTCTGGCCACCGAGTCCGAAGTGCGCACCGGGCTGTCCGAGCTGGCCGATGCCACCCTGTCGGCGGCCCTGAGCGCGGCCCGGCGGTTGGTGAGCGCCGAGCTCGGTTCCGACGAGGCCGGCCTGCGGTTCGCCGTCATCGCGATGGGACGGCTCGGCGGTCAGGAGATCGGGTACGGCTCGGACGCCGACGTCCTGTTCGTCTGCGAGCCGGGATCCGTCGACACCGAACCGAGCCCGGTCAAGCGCGCGCACCTGATCGCCGAGCGGCTACGCACCATCCTGACGGTGTCCTCCACCGACCCACCGCTGCGGCTGGACGCCGACCTGCGTCCGGAGGGGCGAAACGGGGCCCTGGTGCGTTCGCTGGACTCCTATGCCGAATACTACGGCCGGTGGTCCTCGGTCTGGGAGGCCCAGGCGTTGTTGCGGGCCCGGTTCTGCGCCGGCGATCCGGAGCTGGGGGAGCAGTTCGTCGAGCTGATCGAGCCGACCCGCTACCCGGCGGGCGGGTTGACGGCTGCCCAGGTGCTGGAGGTGCGCCGGATCAAGGGACGGGTGGACGCCGAGCGGTTGCCCCGCGGCGCCGACCCGAACACCCATACCAAGCTCGGCAGGGGTGGCCTGGCCGATGTCGAGTGGACGGTGCAGCTGCTGCAACTCCGCTTCGCCAGCGAGGTGGCCGGCCTGCGCAGCACCGGCACGCTGGCCGCGCTGCTGGCCGCCGTCCGGGCCGGCAAGATCGGTCCGGACGATGCCGCCGCCCTGGAGGCCGCGTGGCGGTTCGCCGGCCGGGCCCGCGACGCCATCATGCTGGTGCGCGACCGCGCCGAGGACCAGCTGCCCAAACCCGGGCGGGTGTTGCAGGCGGTGGGGCGGGTGCTCGGCTACCAGGCCGGTTTCGAGGCCGGCCAGCTGATCGATGACTACCGGCGGAGCACCCGGCGGGCCCGCAAGGTGGTCGAGTCGGTGTTCTACGACCCGGCCGGCTGACCGGCCGGCCCGAGGATCGGGGCGGCCGCGGGGATCGGGGCGGCCGCGAACGCGCTGCGGCCCGAGATCAGGAACTGGATCACCGCACCGGCCAGGAACACCACCAGGCCGGCCACCGCGTCGATCACGAAGTGGTTGGCGGTGCCGACGATGACCATCAGCGTCCACACCGGGTAGAGCGCGCCGAGCAGCCGGACCCACGCCCGGCGAGCGCAGAACAAGATCGACACCCCGCACCACAGCGCCCAACCGATGTGCAGGCTCGGCATTGCCGCGAACTGGTTGGAGTGCTCGGCGATCTTCGGATCGGCCAGCGAGCCCCAGGTGTGGAACTTCAGCAGCGTGTCGATGTAGCCGTACTGGGGCAGCAGCCGGGGCGGTGCCAGCGGATAGAGGTAGAAACCGGCCAGCGCCAGCAGCGAGGTGGCGAACAGCACCGTGCGGGCGCCTCGATAGATCCGCGGGTGCCAGTGGAACAGCCAGATCAGCACGGCGATCGTGACGATGAAGTGCAGCGTGGCGTAGTAGTAGTCCATCACCTGCGCCAACGGTTCGTGGTTGGCCACCAACTTGTTCACCGACAGCTCGAAGTTCAGGTGTAGCGCGTCCTGCAGGTGTTGGACGCCCCGGCCGTGGCGCATCGCGATGCTCTCCTGCTCGGGCACCAGGTTGCGCACCCGGCCGTAGAGGAAGTATCCGATCGCGATGAGCAGAAGTTCCTGCCACCAGCGGGGCGTCCGGTGCCGCAGCAACCGATCCGGGAACAGTCCGGTGAAGCGGCGCTGGCGGCTAACCGCGTCAGCGGACGTGGTGGTAGCCGGCACCCGGCGATTCTCTCATCCCGGTTGGTGCCGGGACACCACGCTGCCCTGCGCTCTCACGAACTGGTGCTCGGCAACGGTTGGCTGAGGTCGGCCAGCACCACCTGCTGGCCGGCGCTCACCCCGGACATGATCTGGGTGCGATCGCTGCCCACCGCACCGATGGTGACCCGGACCGGCGTCGGCTTGCCCTTGCTCAGGACGGTGACGGTGCTGAACGTGCCGAGCGCGTGCACCGCCGAGCTGGGCACCGTGAGCACGTTGTTCACCGAGGCGACCTGGATCTGCACCGAGGCCCCGCTGCCGTCATAGAGCTTGGCATTGCCGGCGGCGAGCAGGATGGTGACCGGGTAGCTGGTGCTGGTGCCGGTGCTGGTGTTCAGGATCCCGATCGCCGACACGGTGCCGGTCAGGGCCGCGCCGATGCCGTCCACCCGGACGTTCGCCCGATCGCCGACGTGCACGGAGTCGATGTCGGCCAGGCTCACCGTGGTGCTCACCTGCTCCTGGCCGGTGCCGATCACGATGATGGTCGCCGAACTGGAACCGGCGCTGACGGCCGTCCGGTCACCAGGCCCACCGCGGCGACCGTCCCGGTCAGCGGGCTGGTCAGCTGCGCCTCGGCCACGTTCTGCTGGGCAACGGCGAGTTGGGCGGCGGCGGCGTCGATCTGGGCCTGATCGGCCGCCAGCTGCTGGGCGCTGGCCGGCCCGCTGGAGCCGGATCGGCCGGACGTGCTGCTGCCGCTCTGGCTGGTCCCGGCACCGGTCCCGGAACTGCCGCCCGAGCCGCTGGTGCGCGACGAGCTCGAACCGGCGGACGCGCCGGAGCCACTGCCAGTGCCCGAGCCACTGCCCGAGCTGGAGCTGCCAGCCTTGTCGGCGCCAGCGACCAGCGCCGCCACGGCCTTGTCCAGGGTGGCCTCGGCCTGGTTGCGAGCTGCCTGGTCGGCGCTGGAACGGGTCTTGCCCGGCGCCTGGGCGATTGCGGCCAGGCAGTCGGCAGCACCGGGGTCGGTGGCCGGCGGGCTACTGCTGGCCGCCGAGGTTGCCGGCGAGGTTGCCGGCGAGTCAGGTAGCGACGGGCTTGCGGCGCTGCTGGACGGGGCGGCCGACGCGGTCGGTGTCGTGCTCGGGGAGGGTTGGCCGGCGGTCAGGTCGCTCTGGCACCGGGCCAGGGCCGCGACGGCGGCATCGAGGTCGGCGTCGACCGCGCGTTGCGCCTGCAGCACCCGTTGCTGGGCCTGGCCGACGGCCGCGGCCAGCTTCGCGATTCCGGCCGAACCTGAACCTGAACCTGAACCTGGACCCGAACCCGAGCTCGAGCTCGACCGGCTGCCGGCCGGCGCGGCCGCCGGCTGGCTGAAGGCGGCCGACCGGATCGCGGTCAGCGCGCTGGCCTCCTCGCCGGTCTGGACGGCCGCTGTGCTGGCCGCGGTGGTACTGGCGGTGCTGCTGCTGGCCACCGCGGTCTGGCTGGCCTCGTCGGCGACCAGCGCCTGCTGAGTGCTGGCCAGGCTGGCGCGGGCGGCAGCGACCTGCTGATTCAGCGCGGTGGTCGACAGGCTGGCCAGCAACTGGCCGGCCTTGACCTGCTCACCGATCGTTGCCGGCACGCTCGCCACCGTCCCCGACACCGGAAACGCCGCGCTCGCGCGATTCACCGCCGACACGGTGCCCACCGAAGCCAGCTCCTGCTCGACCGAGGCCATGCTGGCGCTGGCCAGCCGGTAGTGCGGCCCGCTGTCGGAGTTCATCGCCAGCGCAACCCCGCCACCGGCCGCGACCAGAATCAGCACCGCTGCCACGGCCAGGAGAAGCCGGGGACGGCGGGCCAGTCGCACTGGCCGGGCTGACACGTCAGGCCCCCGACGAGCTGGCCTGGGGACGGCGGCCGAAACCAGAACTGCAGCCGTTGGGACCCGCCGTGCTCAACGCGATCCGGGTCGCGGCGACCGCGCCGGTCGAGTCGGCCTTGCCGGTCGCGGTGACGCACTCACCGACCTTCAGGGCGGCCGAGGTGGCGGTCCCGGTCTCGGTATAGGTCGTGCTCGAGGTCAGCGTCACGGTGTCGGTGGTCGCCGCCTGGCCATTGCGGCCGGCCACCTGCACCTGCATGGTGGTGCCCGACAGCTGGCTGACCTTGCCGTCGGCAACCCCGCCGAAGCCGCCGCCGAAGCCACCGGCCGCACCGGACGGACGGGTTCCAGTTGGCGCCGTGCTGGGCTGGCCGGAACCGCTGGGTAGGCCGGAACCGCTGGGCCGGGTGCCGCCGGTGCGGCCACCGCCGAAACCGGCCACCGGGCAGCTGCCGTTGACCGCCGGCGAGATCTGCACGCTGGCGGCGGTGAAGCTGGTCGGACGCGCCGCGCCACCGCCGCCGGCGCTCGGCGCCGGGCTGGCCGAGGTGCCGGTCCGCTGGCTGATGGCGGTCACGCACGCGCCGACGCTGACCGCGGCGGCGGTCACCGTCCGGGTCTGGCTGAACGCGGTGCTGGTGCCGAAGGTGACGGTGACCTGACCGGTGGTCGGATCCTGCACCTCGACGCTGTTGCCCGAGATCGCCGCGGCCAGTCCGAACGCCGCCGGCGCCGCGCCGCGCAACTGCCCGGCGCCGGTGCTCGCCGGCAGCGCGCCGGTACTGATCGGGGCCGCCGCACCGGTCGCCTTCGACCCGCCGCAACCGGCCAGCACCGCGACCGCCAGCAGCGCGCAGCCGAGCAGCACCGTGCGCGGTGGCATCGCCAGCCGGGTGCGGCTCGCGGCCGGGGGAATCTGCACGCTCATGGTTGTGGTCCCTTCGAGGTTATTCACTGCGGAGTGCGTCGATCGGTGCGAGTCGGGCCGCGCGGCTGGCCGGATAGGTGCCGAACACCACGCCGATCACGATGGCCACCACGATGGCCACCACGATGGCGGTGGGCGAGATGGCGATCGGGTCGTTGATGAAGTGCGGCACCACCAGGGCAGCGACGATGCCCAGGCCGGCCCCGAGCAGGCCGCCGGCAACTCCGAGCAGCGACGCCTCGACCAGGAACTGGCGCCGGATCACCGCCGGCCTGGCGCCGAGGGCCTTGCGCAACCCGATCTCACGGGTCCGTTCGGTGACCGATACCAGCATGATGTTCATGACCCCGATGCCGCCGACCAGCAGAGACAGTGCGGCGATGCCGGCCAGCAGTACGGTCAGCGTCTTGCTCACCGAGGTCGCGGTGTCCAACAGCGATTGCTGTGCGGTGATGGTGAAATCGGCGCTGGCGGCGGTGGCATGATGCCGGTTCAGCAGGTTGTCGGTGGCCTCCTGGTAGGCCGCCGACAGGTTCGAGGACGAACTCGCCTCGACGTAGATGGACTGCACCGAGTTGCGGGTACTGCCGCCGAAGATCCGGGTGGTGGCGGTGGTCAGCGGGACGATTGCCTGGTCATCGAGGTTGGTGGTCGAGGACGAGCCGGCCGACTTCAACACGCCGATGACGGTGAACGGCGTGCCGGCGATGCTGACGCTCTGCCCGACCGGATCGCCGAAGCCGAACAGTTCGCGGGCGGTGGTCGGGCCGAGCACGGTCACCGCCGCGCCGGCCGTGTCATCGGCCGCGCTGATGAACCTCCCCGAGCCCAGGCTGCGGGCTCGCACCGACAGCCAGTCCGGCGTGGTGCCGACCACCGACGTGGTCCAGTTCGTGCTGTCGACGGTGAGTGATTCCGAACGCTGGGTGGTCGGTGCCACCGCGGCGATGTCGGGCGCGGTGACCTGCGATGACAACGCGGTGGCGTCCTGCACGGTCAGGGTGTCCGACGAACCGAGACCGCCGCGCACCCCACCGGAGGTGGAACTGCCGGGCGAGACCAGCAGCAGGTTGCTGCCCAGAGCGCTGATCTGCGCGCTGACCTTGTGCTGCGCGCCCTCACCGAGGCCGACCGTCAGCACCACCGCCGCGATCCCGATCAGGATGCCCAGCGTGGTCAGACCGGAGCGCAGCCGGTGCGAGCGGATGGCCTCCCAGCCGGTTCGAAAGGTGTCCAACCAGCTCATCTGCGTACTCCGACGAGGTCGGATTGGACCTGGCCGTCCCGGATCCGCACGATCCGGCCGGCATGGTCGGCGACCTCGGCCTCGTGGGTGATCAGCACGATGGTGCGGCCATGCTGATGCAGTTCGTCCAGCAGCCCCAGCACGTCGGCCGTCGCGGTCGAGTCGAGGTTGCCGGTCGGCTCGTCGGCCAGGATCAGCGCCGGATCGCTGACCAGCGCCCTGGCGACCGCGACGCGCTGCTGCTGACCACCGGACAGCTCACCGGGTCGGTGCTCGACTCGATCGCTCAGGCCGACCCTGTCCAGGGCCTGTAACGCCCGTCGCTTACGCTCGTCGCGGGGGATTCCCGAGTAGGTCAAAGGCAATTCCACGTTGCGCCAGGCATTCAGCGACGGCAGCAGGTTGAACTGCTGGAACACGAAACCGACCCGCCGGTTGCGAATCTCGGCCAGCTGGGTCTCTGACAGCTCGCTGACGTCCTCGCCGGCCAGCCGGTAGCTGCCGGCGCTGGGCACGTCCAGGCAGCCGATGATGTGCATCAGGGTGGACTTGCCAGAGCCGGACGGCCCCATGATCGCGACGTACTCTCCCTCATCGATACGCATGCTCACCCCGCGCAGCGCGGCGACCTCGAGGCTGCCGCTGCGGTAGGTCTTGGCCACCTCGAACAAGTCGATGACCGTCGTCGACGGCCGCGCCGAGGTCATCTCAGCGTCCACCGGTGCCGGTGCCGGTGCCGGTCCCGGCGAGCCCGCCGCCGCCGCCGAAGCCGCCGCCGGTTCCACCACCGAAGCCGGTACCGCCGCCAAAGCCCGTTCCGCCACCGAAGCCGGTTCCGCCGCCACCGAAGCCGGTTCGTCCGGTGCGGTTGGTGGTGTTGCTGGTGCCGCCACGGCTCGCCTGCGGCACCTGGACCACCACCTGGGTGCCCTCAGCCAACCCGGCCGTGATCTGGGCGAGCCCGCCGGAGGACAGGCCGACCGTCACCGGGTGCGCGACCTGCTTGCCACCGGACATCTCATAGACCACCTGCTTGCCGTTGACCACGTGCACCGCGGTGCTGGGCACGGTCAGCACGCCGGCCAACTGCTTGTAGATCAGCGAGACCGTGCCGGTTGCCCCGGCATGCAGGCCGGTCGGGCTGCCGGTCACCTTCACCACCACCGGGTAGCTGGCCACGCCGCTGGTGCTGGTGGCGATCAGCCCGATCGAGCTGATCGTGCCGTAGACGGTGCCGGTGGCGCCGGAGGCCGTGATCTGAGCCTGCTCGCCGGTCGCCAGGAGGCCGACCTGGGTGTCATCGACGGTTGCGTTGACGATCCAGGAGCCGGTGCTGATCACCGTGAACTGCGCGGTCGAGGTCGATGAGGTGCCACTCGAACCGGTGCTCGAGCCGGTGCCGGTGCCGCCGCCGGTGCCCCCGCTGCCACCCGAACCGGACGCGGATGAGCCCGTCGAGCCGGACGAGCCGCTGACCTGCTGGCCGACGCTGAGGGTCACCGAGGCGACCACGCCGGCGATCGGCGAAGTCAGCGACGCCTCGGCCAGCGCGCTCTGGGCAGAGGCGAGCTGGCCCTGGGCGGCGGTGACCGAGGCGTTGTCGGCAGCGAGCTGGGTGGCCGAGCCACCGGCGTCGGCAGTCAACTTCGCCTGATCGGTCGCCAGTTGCGCGCTGGCCTGGGCCAGATTGGCTTTCAGCGACGCCGAATCGACGGTCGCGAGCACCGTCCCGGCGCTCACCTGCTTGCCCGCGCTGACCCGGACGGCGGTGACCCGGCCGGCCACCGCGAAGTTCAGCGCGTCCTGCACGGCCGGCTCGATGGTGCCGGTCGAGCTCAGTGACTGCCGGATGGTGCCGGTGCTGGCCGCGACCAGCCGGTAGGCCGGTGCGGCGGCCGCCTTGGCGCCCCGGCTGTTCCACCAGAACCCGCCAGCATCGAGCAGGATCACCAGCACGACCACCAGCGCGCTGATCCTGGGCCGCGACCTGACCGATCCCATCAGCGATCGCATGCGGCGTCTCCCACCATCACAACTCACCCCTTCGGGCTCGGGCATCGCGAGGCCCGAGCCAGGATGAGAATGGGGCTCCAACCTGGGGCGCACAAAGCTATCTGCTGTGAGTTGGATGCGCTGAGGCTTGGAGGAGCCTGTGTGCGGCCGGGATGGCGTCCGCCGCAGCTCGGCCGGTAGGTCGTGCGGCCGGGTTCAGCGCCCGCCCGGCCGGACGAACGGAAAGGCCAGGGTCTGCCGGATGGAGGCCCCGAGCAGCATCATCACCAGCCGGTCCACCCCGATGCCCAGGCCGCCGGTCGGCGGCATCGCGTACTCCAACGCGGACAGGAACGCCTCGTCCACCTGCATCGCCTCGACATCGCCGTCGGCGGCCCGCAGTGACTGCTCGGTGAGCCGGTTGCGCTGATCGACCGGATCGGTGAGCTCGGAGTAGGCGGTGCCGATCTCAGCCCCGAAGGCAACCAGGTCCCAGCGCTCGGCCAACCGGGCATCGGACCGGTGACAACGGGTCAGCGGCGAGGATTCCACCGGAAAATCAAGGTAGAACGTCGGCTGGACGGTCTGCTTCTCCACCAGCGCCTCGTACAGCTCGGTGACCAGCCGGCCGGGCGTGGCGTCCGGCGGCCGGCGCAGCCCGTGCTCGGCCATCAACAGGCAGAGCTCGGCCAGCCTGGTATCCGGCGTGACCGCCACCCCGCAGGCCTGCGAGACCGCCTCGTGCACCGTCATCGAGCGCCACGGGACGGACAGGTCGATCTCGGTGCTGGTGCCGTCCGGTCCGGGCCGGACGGCGATCGGCGCACCGTGCACCGCGGTGGCGACCTCCAGGATCAGCTCCCGGGTCAGCGTGCGCATGCCGAGATAGTCGGTGTAGGCCTGGTAGGCCTCGACCGAGGTGAACTCCGGATTGTGGGTGGCGTCGGCGCCCTCGTTGCGAAAGTTCCGGTTGAGCTCGAAGATCCGGCGCATGCCGCCGACGCAGAGCCGTTTCAGGTACAGCTCCGGCGCTATCCGCAGGTACAGGGTCGCGTCGTAGGCGTTGATGTGGGTGACGAAGGGCCGGGCGTTCGCCCCGCCGTGCACCGACTGCAGCATCGGTGTCTCGACCTCGAGAAAGTCTCGCCGGGCCAGGGCCTGCCGGATCTCGCGGACCGCGATGCTGCGCTTGGCGAGCGCCGCCATGGTGTCCGGATTGACGATCAGGTCCAGGTGCCGCTGGCGTACCCGGGCATCGGGGTCGGCGAAGCCGGCATGCGCGTCGGGCAGTGGTCGCAGGCACTTGGCCGCCATCTGCCAGCTCCCGGCCTGCACCGACAGCTCGCCGTGCCGGCTGCTCACCACCTGCCCGGTGATGCTGAGGTAGTCACCGAGATCCACCGTCGAGCGCAGTAATCGGTGCTCGGCCGGCCCGAGGCAGTCGGTGCGAAAGATTGCCTGAATGGTGCCCGGACCGTCCTGCAGGACGGCGAAGGTGAGGCCGCCGAAATCGCGTAGCGCCCGGACCCGGCCGGCCACCGAGACCTGCACCCCGCTCTGCTCACCAGCCCCGAGCTCACTGAATTGACTGACCACCTCAGCGATGTCTCGATCACGGGGAACCTCGACGGGATAGCCGGACCGGCCGGCCTCGGCCAGCCGGCTGAGCTTGTCGACCCGTACCCGTTGCTGCTGGTTCAGCCGGCGGCCCGGCCGGACCGGGCGGCGAGTGGCGATGGTCAGCGCCTCGACGGCTGCGGCAAAGGGCAGCAACTGGCCTTCGAAGACGACCGAATCGTCGGCGGCGCGCTCGTGCGGGCCGCCCAGCGTCGGCAGGAACCCTTCGGCGGCGCCGGCCGCCAGCGCGACCCTGGTGAGCGTCAGGGACGAGTCGTAACACAGGTAGCGCGGAGTCCACCGAGGCAGGTACCTGGCGTTGGACCGGTACAGGCTCTCGATCTGCCAGAACCGCGAGGCGTAGGTCAACACCGCGCTGGTCAGCCGTACCGCGGGGCCGGCTCCGACCCGTTCGGCAGCGGAGAACACCCCGCGGAACATTGCGAAATTCAACGAGATCGCACGTACGCCCAGTTCATCGCGAGCGGTCGCCACCAGCTCGGCCACCATCGCCTCGACCAGGCCGTTCTCGGAGTTGCGGTCCCGGCGCATCAGGTCCAGCGACAGGCCCCGCCGCCCCCACGGCACCATCGAGAGCAGGCCTCGCAACTGCCCACCGGCATCGTGGGCGAGCACCGCGACGCAGTCGCCGTCCACCGGGTCACCGAGCCGGCCCAGCGCCATCGAGAAACCGCGTTCGGTGTCCTCGCCGCGCCAGTCCTCGGCGCGCCGGTCCAGCTCGGTGAGCTGCTCGGAGCTCAGGTCGGCATGCCGGCGCACCGTGATGGTGTAGCCGGCTCGCTGCACCCGGCGCACCGCCCGGCGGACCGGCTGCATGGTCGGGCCTTCCAGGGTGAAGGTGTCGGTGTCGATGATCGCCTCGTCACCGATCGGCAACGCCTTCAGGCCGGCCGCGACGTAGGCGGTCGCGCCCTCCTCGCTGGCCGACAGCACCGCCGGAAACCAGCCGAAGGCCCGAGCCTCGGCCAGCCAGGCGGCGATCGCCTCGGGCCAGGCGGTGACCGGACCGATCGGATCGGCGCTGGCCAGGCTGACGTTGGCCAGTACCCGGTAGGTGACCGCGGCGCTGCGATCCGGCGTCAGGATCGCCGACTTGTCATGCCGGGTGGCGAAGTAGCCCAGCGAGTCCCGCTCACCGGACTGCAACAGCAGCCGGCGGATATCCAGCTCGTCCTGGGTGGTCAGGTAGGACTTGGCCCGCGCCGAGCGCAGGAAGATCAGCGCGGCCGCGACCAGGGCCAGCGCCGACAGCAGCCCGGCGATCGCGGCGACCCAGTGGTGGCCGTGCTGGCCGATCCAGCCGACATCGGTGTTGGCCGGCTCCACGCCGAGTGCCACCCGGGCGGCCCAGACGAACTTGTGTCCCGGTCCGGTCAACAGGTTCGGAAAGGTGAAGGTCAGCACCTCCGACACGGTGATCGAGATCAGCAGGCCGCCGGTCAGCACGGCCAGTGCCAGCCAGCGAGCTCCGGGCTCCAACCGGGACGAGAACGCCCGCCGACTGCGCCACAACAGCACCACCAGGGCGACCGTCAGCGCGGCGTTGACGGCCAGTTCGGCGGCGTCCAGCGCGGAGATGTCGCGGGCATCGTCGAGGTTGAACAGCACCTCGATCAGGATCGCCATCAGGTCCAGGCCGGCCAACGTCTGAAAAGCCAGCAGCAACCACCAGGCGAACCGGATCCGCCGGCGCACCGCGCCCCCGACGACGAACAGCAGCACGATCGAGAAAAGGCTCGGCCCGACCGGCAGGTTTACCAGGCCGAACACGTCGTCCAGCCGGCGCGCCCAGCCGAAGGGCCGCAGCACCAGGCTGACCAGCGACCAGAAGCCGCCGAGCACGATCACCCGGCCGCACAGGGCGGCGAAGCCGTCCCGCCAGCCGGTCAGCACACTCGGCTCGGAGCCGCCGGCGATCTCGCGGTCCGCACGCCCGGCAACTGCTCTGCTCACCCTGCTCCTCTGTCGGTCGCGGCCGTGTCCCTGGGTAGGGTACGGCCCGATCCTCGGGCTGACGGGTCCGGGCGGTGGCAGCAGACAGGCCCCGGGACCGTGGTCCCGGGGCCTGTCTGACCGTTCCGGCGCCGGCGAGCGCCCTGTTCTTCTGCTGTGACCTACTGCGTCCTATCTGCGTCCTACCGCTACCTGCGCTGACTCAGATGTCGTAGTACAGGTCGAACTCGTACGGGTGCGGCCGCAGCCGGACCGGGTCGATCTCGTTGGTCCGCTTGTAGTCGATCCAGGTCTCGATCAGGTCGGCGGTGAACACCCCACCCTCCTGCAGGTACTCGCTGTCGGCCTCCAGGTGTTCGAGCACCTTGTCCAGCGAGCCGGGCACCTGCGGGATCGAGGCGGCCTCGTCCGGCGGCAGCTCGTAGAGGTCCTTGTCGATCGGATCCGCCGGTTCGATCTTGTTCTTGATGCCGTCCAGGCCGGCCATCAGCATCGCCGAGAAGGCCAGGTAGGGGTTGGCCGACGGGTCGGGCACCCGGAACTCGATGCGCTTGGCCTTGGGGTTGGTGCCGGTGATCGGCACCCGGATGCAGGCCGAGCGGTTGCCGGCGCTGTAGACCAGGTTGACCGGCGCCTCATAGCCGGGCACCAGCCGGTGGTAGGAGTTGACGGTCGGGTTGGTGAAGGCCAGCAGCGACGGCGCGTGGTGCAGCAACCCGCCGACGTAGTAGCGGGCCAGGTCGGACAGCCCGGCGTACCCGGTCTCGTCGTAGAAGAGCGGCTCGCCCGCGTTCCAGATCGACTGGTGGCAGTGCATGCCCGAGCCGTTGTCGCCGAAGATCGGCTTCGGCATGAATGTCGCCTTCTTGCCGTTGCGCCAGGCGACGTTCTTGACGATGTACTTGAACTTCATCACGTCGTCGGCGGCCTTGAGCAGCTCGTCGAACCGATAGTTGATCTCGGCCTGACCGGCGGTGCCGACCTCGTGGTG
>JBPCPA010000061.1:0-3455 GCA_050999655.1 Jatrophihabitans sp. | reverse complement strand
GGGGGAACTCCGGACCTTCCTGGACGCGAGCACCCTGCTTGTAATCTTCCACCGCGCCGCCTGCCCCCCCACCGCGCCCGATCTGGTGGCGATCCGCGACGCCTGCCTGGCCGCCGGGGTCAGCGTCGCCCGGGTGGTGCAGCCCTACCGGGTGGCCGGCCGCAAGGCACCCCCGGCTGCCCCCTCGTTGGACCTGGCGTGGGCGGCAGTGATCACCGCGCTGGGACGTCGCAAGGCGCTCGCCGGGCTCGGCTTCGTCTATGCCGGCCGCTCGTCCGGGGCCCGGGTGGCGTGCCGGGCCGCCGCCGATGACTCGATCCGACCGCGTCCGATCGGCGTGGTCACGGTTGCCTTTCCGGTGCATCCACCGGGCAAACCGGAGAAGTCCCGGCTGGTCGAGTTGGATGCCGTGCCGGTCCAGGTGCTGGTGGTGCAGGGCCTGAGCGACCCGTTCGGCATGCCGGTGCCGGCGCCGGGTCGGACCGTACGGCAGCTGCCCGGTGACCACTCGCTCAAGCGCTCGGCCGGCGAGGTCGGTGAGCTGGTCGCCGGCTGGGTGAGCCGGCTCGGCTGATCGACCCGCTGTGCCGGCTGTGCCGACTGTGCCCGCTGTGCCGACTGTGCCGACTGTGCCGACTGTGCCCGCTGGGCCGCGAGCGCCAGGCCAGTGACAAAGCTCGTCCGGTCGTGTCAGAGTCGGCGCCATGGATGAGATCGCTGCGATCACCGAGTTCCTCGCGGCCCGCGACCTGCTACTTGCCAGCCGTGGGGACTACGCCGGCGCCCGGGCCCGGTTCAGCTGGCCACGGCTGGAGCAGTTCAACTGGGCACTGGACTACTTCGACGGCGTGCTGGCCGTCGAGCGGGGCGAGCAGGCCGCACTGCGGCTGATCGAGGACGACGGCGCCGATGCCTCCTACACCTTCGCGGAGCTGTCCGAGCGCTCGTCGCGACTGGCCGGCTGGCTCGCCGAACGTGGCGTGCACCGGGGCATGCGAGTGCTGCTGGTGCTAGGCAACCAGGTCGAGCTGTGGGAAGCCATGCTGGCCTGCACCAAACTCGGCGCGGTGATCATCCCGGCCACCACACTGCTCTCGGCCGCCGACCTGGCCGACCGGCTGGAGCGCGGCGCGGTGGGGGCGGTGATCTGCCGGTCCGACCTGGCGGCCGGCTTTGCCGACACCGGTCACCAGTACCTGCCGGTGGCCGTCGGCGAGCCGGTCGCCGGCTGGCTGTCCTATGCCGACCACGCCGGTCACGCCGAGCTGTTCGTGCCGGACGCGCCCACCGCCGGCAGCGATCCGTTGCTGCTGTACTTCACCTCGGGCACCACCTCCCAGCCCAAGCTGGTGGAGCACACCCACCTGAGCTATCCGGTCGGCCACCTGTCGACGATGTACTGGATCGGCCTGCAGCCCGGCGACGTGCACCTCAACGTCTCCTCGCCCGGGTGGGCAAAACACGCCTGGTCGTGTTTTTTCGCTCCGTGGAACGCCGGCGCCACGGTGGTGCTGTTCAACTACCTGCGGTTCGACGCGGCCCGGCTGCTGGACGTGCTGCGCGATGCCGGGGTGAGCACCTTCTGCGCGCCGCCGACGGTCTGGCGGATGCTCGTCCAACAGGATCTGAGCAGCTGGCAACTGAGCCTGCGCGAACTCGTCGCGGCCGGCGAGCCACTCAACCCCGAGGTGATCGAGCAGGTCCAGCGGGCCTGGGGCATGACCATCCGGGACGGCTTCGGCCAGACCGAGACCACCGCACAGGCCGGTAACCCGCCCGGCGAACTGGTCAAGCCGGGTTCGATGGGACGGGCGCTGCCCGGCTATACCGTGGTGCTGGCCGATCCGGTCACCGGGCAGCGGCGGACCGTGCCGGCACCGTCCGCTCAGTCGGAGCCGGGGGAGCAGGCCGCCGATCTCGAGGGTGAGATCTGCCTGGACCTGTCCGACCGCCCGGTGGCGCTGATGGTCGGCTACCGCGACGACGCCGAGCGCAACGACGCGGCGATGGCGCACGGGCTCTACCACACCGGCGACGTGGCAACCATTGACTCCGAGGGCTACCTGACCTACGTGGGCCGAACCGATGACGTGTTCAAGTCCAGCGACTACCGGATCATCCCGTTCGAGCTGGAGAGCGTGTTGATCGAGCATCCCGCGGTCGCCGAGGCGGCGGTGGTGCCGGCGCCGGACCCGGTTCGACTGTCGGTGCCCAAGGCCTACGTGGTGCTTGCGGCGGGTTACCAGCCGAGCGCGCAGACCGCCGGCGACATCCTCGGCTACTGCACCGAGCACCTCGCCCCGTACAAGCGGATTCGCCGGTTGGAATTCGCCGAGCTGCCCAAGACCATCAGCGGCAAGATCCGCCGCGTCGAGCTGCGCCAGGCCGAGATCGAACGAGCCGGCCAGCGCTCCGGTCGGGAGTACCGCGAGGAGGATTTCAGGGCCTAGCGATCGCCGCGGTACCAGCACCGGTGACGGTGATCAGGTCCAGCGGGGAGAGCTCCAGTTGCAGGCCGCGCTGGCCGGCCGAGACGAAGACCGTTTCGAAGTCGCCTGCCGAGTCGTCCAGCACCACCGGGATCGGGCTGCGGTGCCCCAGTGGGCTGATCCCGCCCAGCACATAGCCGGTGGCCCGCTGCGCCCTGGCCGGCTCGGCCAGTTCGGCCCTGCGGCCGCCGGCCGCCGCGGCCAGCGCCTTGAGGTTGAGCTGGCCGGCCACCGGCACCACCGCGCAGACCAGGCCACCGTCCAGCGAGATGATCAGCGTCTTGAAGATCCGGCCCGGATCGATGCCCAGCGCAGCGGCGGCCTCGTCGCCGTAGGAGCCGGCCCGCTCGTCGTGGTGGTAGCGATGCAGGGTGTAGTCGATGCCCGCCCGGTCCAGCACGGCTGTCGCCGGGGTCGCCCCACTCATGCCGCCGATCCTGCCAGCTCGGCCCGGCGGCCGGCACGGCCGGGCACAGGGGCCATGATGGGCGGATGCGCGAGATCACCATTCGGGACACCGGCATCAGGCTCGGCCAATTTCTCAAGCTCGCCGACGCGGTCGAACTCGGCTCGGACGTCAAGCTGTTGCTGGCCGAGGGCAGCGTGCTGGTGAACGGCGAAGCCGAGGACCGGCGGGGCCGCCAGCTGGTGCGTGGTGACCTGATTACCGTGCGTGGTGAGCAATTCCAGGTGCGGTGAGCTTCGGACTTGCCCGCTGACCCGGGGTCGGCGCATGATCATCGCAGGGCACCGTTGGGTGCCCGCATTGTCTTGTGTTACCGGCCACGGGGGATCGGATCGCAATGACCGAGAGTATTGGGCTGTCCTATTCCGACGGTTTCGGCCGTCGCTGGGGGCATTACGCACCCCAGATGCTCAGCGTTGCCATCCTGATCGCGATCGCGCTGGGTCTGCGCCCGATGACACCGGGCCCGCTGACCCTGCTCAGCACCACCACCCTGCTGG
>JBPCPA010000055.1:0-2659 GCA_050999655.1 Jatrophihabitans sp. | reverse complement strand
ACCCCGGAGTCGGGCACGCCGGCCGCGATCGGCTACGCCGAGGAGTCGGGCATCCCATACGGCATGGGGCTGGTCAAGAACGCCTACGTCGGACGGACCTTCATCCAGCCGTCCCAGACCATCCGCCAGCTCGGCATCCGGCTGAAGCTGAACCCGCTGCGCGACGTGATCCGGGGCAAGCGGCTGGTGGTGGTGGATGACTCGATCGTGCGCGGCAACACCCAGCGCCAGGTCATCCGGATGCTGCGAGAGGCCGGCGCGCTGGAAGTGCACGTGCGGATCGCCTCGCCGCCGGTCAAGTGGCCGTGCTTCTACGGCATCGACTTCGCCAGCCGGGCCGAGCTGATCGCCAGCGGCCTGGACGTGGACGGCATTCGTGCCTCGATCGGCGCGGATTCGCTGGGATTCGTCTCGCTGGACGGCCTGATCGCGGCCACCGAGCAGCCCAGGACCCGGTTGTGCCGCGCCTGTTTCGACGGCAACTACCCGATCGCGTTGCCGCAGGTGGTCGGCAAGCACGTGCTGGAGGGGATCGGCCGCGCCGTCAACGGCAGCGGTGCCGTGCCGGCCACCGAGCCGGCAGCCCGCGAACCCGAGCCGGCGGCAGAATCGCGATGAGCCACGAGGTGTCCTACGCGGCTGCCGGGGTCGACATCAAGGCCGGCGATCATGCCGTGGAGTTGATGAAGTCCGCGGTCAGGCGCACCGGTCGTCCCGAGGTTCTGGGCGGCCTCGGTGGCTTCGCCGGCCTGTTCGCGCTGGACCTCGGCAAGTACCCGAACCCGGTGCTGGCCAGCTCCACCGACGGGGTGGGCACCAAGCTGGTGATCGCCCAACAGCTCGACAAGCACGACACGATCGGGATCGACCTGGTGGCGATGGTGATCGACGACCTAGTGGTGGTCGGAGCCGAGCCGCTGTTCATGACCGACTACATCGCCACCGGCAAGGTGGTACCGGAGAAGATCGCCACCATCGTCGCCGGCATCGCCGAGGGCTGCGTCCAGGCCGGTTGCGCGCTGATCGGTGGCGAGACGGCCGAGCATCCCGGCGTGATGGGCGAGCATGACTACGACCTCTCCGGCGCCGGAACCGGGGTGGTGAACGCCCATCAGCTGCTCGGCGCCGAGCGGGTGCGTGCCGGTGACGTGCTGGTCGCGATGGCGGCCTCCGGACTGCACTCCAATGGTTATTCACTGGTGCGCTACGTGCTGGCCGAAGCCGGGCTGTCGCTGTCGCGCAGCTACCACGAACTGGCCGGCCGGACGCTCGGCGAGGAGCTGCTCACGCCGACCCGGATCTATGCCCAGGACTGCTTGCGGCTGATCGCCGACGGCGGGGTGCATGCGCTGTCCCACATCACCGGTGGCGGGCTGGCCGGCAACCTGGCGCGTGTGCTGCCGCCGGGTCTGGATGCGGTGGTAGACCGGTCGAGCTGGTCACCGCTGCCGATCTTCGGGCTGCTGGCCCGGGCCGGCGGCATCGGGCAGGCCGAGCTGGAGTTGGCCTTCAACCTCGGGGTCGGCATGGTTGCGGTGCTGCGGCCCGAGGCGGCTGATGCCGCCATCGTGACGTTGCAGGCGCGCGGCGTGCCCAGCTGGCGACTCGGCGGGATCGTCGAGGGCAGCAGGCAGGTGCTGATGCGCGAGGACTACCGCAGGTTCTGATGCGCGAGGACTACCGCAGGTTCTGATGCGCGAGGACCACCGCGAGCGCGCCCGCTAGCTCGCGGGCACTGACGTGCCGGCTGGCTCAGCGCGAGCCGGGACTGGCCCAGCTCTCTTCGTCCTCGTGACCGTCATCGGCGTAGGACTCGCCCCCGCCCGAGTGCCCCGGCTCGGCCGGATGGCCGAGTTCTCGCTGGAGAGCAGAAAAGTCGGTGCTTTGAGAGTTGTACTTGAGCTCCCTAGCCACTTTTTGCTGCTTTGCTTTAGCACGGCCGCGCCCCATGGCTCGACCCCCTCGCTCGCACGGTCATCCGGAGGGAATGCATCCCCGGGAATCGGTTGTCAGTTTCGTACCCCGAGAGTACATCGCAGCGTCCTCTTCGCGCACACCGCCTCGGGGCTCTTCTCGGCGATATTGAACACCGCACAGTGGCTGGACAACCGGCCCAGCGACACCCCGACCGCTGCCGGCCCCGCGTCCCGCCGGCAGCGCCCGCACTCGGTGGCAGCCGATGAAACGCCGTTCATCCAGCGTCGGCGGCGGCCTCGCGTTATCGTCGGCACCAGTCGGCGAAGGCGGCTGCTTACCGCAGGTGCCTTGGTGATTACAGGCAGTGTAAAAAATACGCCTTCCGGCCCCTTCGATACCAAATCGTTATCGAATTCGGCCACCCACACAGTAGTCCGACAAGAAGTTGCATCGGAAACTGGTGCATACTTCGTACGACGTCGCAACGGGATGCGCGTTATAAATATCCAGGAAGGGGGCGAGGGTCAATGACCAATCCTCGTCAACGTACAGAGTCTGAGCCCCTGCTGACTCCGTCAGAGGTGGCAACGCTCTTCCGAGTAGACCCCAAGACGGTTACTCGGTGGGCGAAGGCTGGCAAGCTGACCTCGATTCGCACGCTCGGCGGCCACCGCCGCTACCGCGAGTCCGAAGTCCGTTCGCTGCTCGAAGGCAACACGAACACCCCAGCCGAGGTTTAGAC
>JBPCPA010000005.1:0-5038 GCA_050999655.1 Jatrophihabitans sp. | reverse complement strand
CTACCGAACAGCCGGCCGGCACCGGTGCTGCCCCACATGCCGCCGGCGTTGCCGCCACCCCCGCCACCGACGCTGCCGTTCTCGTTGCCGGTCAGCCGACCGAAGCCGTTGTAGCCCAGGGTGAGTTCCAGAATCGAGTTGTGTTGGGACCCGCCGATGTAGGGGCGGTCGGCCGCCGGGATCAGCGAGACGATCGCGATCCACCAGCCGGCCGAGGCGATCAGCGCGGCGCCGGCCAGCAGCAACTGGACGATCCGGTGACGCACCGGATTCGGCGCGGCGATCAGGTACACCAGGGCGAAGGCCGGAACCACCAGCAGGGCCTGCAACATCTTGGTCAGAAAGCCGAAGCCGGTCATCACCCCGACCAATGCCAGCCACTTCGTCGAGCCGGATTCCAGCGCCCTGATAAGGCAATACGCGCCCGCCACCATCAGCAGGACGAGCAGCGAGTCGGGGTTGTTGAACCGGAACATCAGCGCGGCCACCGGTGTGACGGCTAGCACCGATCCGGCGATCAGGCCGGCGACCGGGCCGGACGTCCGGCGCACCGCGAGGTAGAGCAGCCCGACCGAGGCGACGCCCTCCAGGGCTTGCGGGGCCAGGATGCTCCATGAACTCAAGCCGAAGATCCGCACCGAGGCTGCCATGATCCACAGCGCGGCCGGGGTCTTGTCCACGGTGATCGAGTTCGCCGCGTCCGATGATCCGAAGAACATCGCCTTCCAGCTGGCCGAGCCGGCCTGCGCGGCGGCCGAGTAGAAGGAGTTGGCGTAGCCGGACGCGCCCAGACCCCAGAGATAGAGCAGCGCGGTGCCCAGCAGCAGCGCCAGGACGCTCGGCCGGACCCAGGCCGGGTCAGCCGTCCGGCCCCGGACGAAGGTGCCCAGCCGGCGCTGCCGGCCGCGGTCGGCGACCGCCGGTGGAAGAGATGTGCCAGGTGAAATAAGGGTCTGTGCGCTCATGGTGTCAAGACTGGGTGGTCAAGCTTGCCGGAGTCTGTGAGGCGGCTTGACGATCTCCATGCAACGGCAGGCTGACCGTGAACAGGGTGTCACCGGGCTGGCTGGTGACCACGATCCTGCCGTGGTGGGCGGCCACCACGGCCGCGACGATGGCCAGTCCGAGGCCGGTGCTGCCGGCGGTGCGCGAGCGTGATTCCTCGCCGCGGGCGAACCGCTCGAAGATGTCGGGCATCAGCGTGGCGGGGATGCCGGGGCCGTTGTCGCGCACCGCGATGGTCACCGTTTCGGCTTGTACCGCAATGGATAGCGTGACCACGGTGCCGGCCGGGGTGTGGCTGCGCGCGTTGGCGAGCAGGTTGGCCAGCACCTGGTGCAGCCGCGGCGCGTCACCCGGCACGGTCACCGGCTCGTCGGGCACCTCGAGCTGCCAGCGGTGCTCTGGGCCGGCGGCGTGGGCGTCGCTCAGCGCGTCCACGGCCAGCCGGGTCAGATCCACCTCGGCCGAGTCCACTGGCCGGCCGGAATCCAGCCGGGCCAGCAGCAACCGGTCCTCCACCAGGGTGGTCCTCCGTCCTGCCTCGGATTCGACCCGGCTCATCGCGTGCGCGATGTCCGGTGGCGCCACCTCGCGGCTGCGCCGGGTCAGCTCGGCGTAGCCACGGATCGAGGCCAGCGGGGTGCGCAGTTCGTGGCTGGCATCGGCGACGAACTGCCGGACCCGCATCTCGCTGCGGTGCCGTGCGTTCAGGGCATCGGTGACGTTGGCCAGCATCCGGTTGAGCGCCACCCCGACCTGGCCGACCTCGGTGTGCGGGTTGGCCTCGGCCACCCGTTCGGCCAAGGCCACCTCGCCCTCGTCGAGCCGCATCTCGGCAACCCGGGACGCGGTCGCGGTCACCCGGCGCAGTGGCCGCAACGCCAACCGGACGATCAGGGTACCGAGCAGGCCCGCGATGATCAGGGCGAGCAGGGCCAGAGCGGTGATGGCCAGGGTCACGTTGGTAAGCGTGCTGTTGACGTCCTTGAGCGAGAACCCGCTGACCAGAACGTCACCGTCGGGCGCCTGGGTGGCCAGCACCCGGTAGTTGCCGAGCTCGGGCAGGCTGACCGTGTGCGGCCGGCCATCGGCCTGGACCGTGGGCACCGCACCCTGCACGTCCGCGCTCAACGCGGGCTGGGTGCCGGCCACGTCCTGGAATTGCGAGGAGAGGACCGCGCCGCCGCGGACGTTGGCCACGAAGCTGCCCAGCGGGCTACCCGGTGGCAATCGGACGTTGCCGTCGTCCGGGCCGCGCCGGCCGGGCACCTGGCCGAAGCCGGGCTGGCCGGTGGCCCGGTTGTTGGAGCTGGCGAGTTGGCTGTCCAACTGGTTGATCAGCCGATGGTTCAATGCGATCCGGGTGAACAGGCCGATGCCCGCGCAGGTGAGCAGCAGCAGTCCCAGAAAGCTTGCGATCAACCGGGTCCGCAGGGTCCAGTCACCCAATGGCCGCGGCCGCAGCCGGTGCAGGCCTGCCATCGCCATCTCAGCCAGCAGGGCGCAGCACGTACCCGACGCCCCGCAGGGTGTGGATCATCGGCTCCCGGCCCGCGTCGATCTTCTTGCGCAGGTAGGAGATGTAGATCTCCACCACATTGGCCTGGCCGCCGAAGTCGTAGTTCCACACCCGGTCGAGGATCTGGGCCTTGGACAGCACCCGGCGCGGATTGCGCATCAGGTAGCGCAACAGTTCGAACTCGGTGGCGGTCAGCGACAGGTCGCTGCCGGCCCGGCTGACCTCGTGGCTCTCCTCGTCCAGCATCAGGTCGCCGACGGTGAGCACCGAGCCGCCCTGCGCCGTGGCAATTGCGGTCCGCCGCATCAGGCCGCGGACCCGGGCCACCACCTCTTCGAGGCTGAACGGCTTGGTCACGTAGTCATCACCGCCGGCGGTGAGTCCGGCGATCCGGTCCTCGACAGCATCCTTGGCGGTGAGGAACAGCACCGGCAGGTTGGGCGCGTCATCGCGCAACCGGCGCAGCACCTCCAGGCCGTTCAGGTCGGGCAGCATCACGTCGAGCACCACCGCGTCAGGTTTGAAGTCCCGGGCCTCACGAACCGCGCTCAGCCCGTCGTGGGCGGTACGGATCTCCCAGCCTTCGTAGCGCAGGGCCATGGTCAGCAGGTCGGCGAGGTTCGGCTCGTCATCGACGACGAGAACCCGGACGGGGCTGCCGTCGGTGCGCAGAAGCGAGGACGGTCGGGAGGCGCTGGTGATGGTCACGCTGTACATACTGCTGGAACCAGCTGTCGGCGCACTGTGCGAAGTCTGTGACCTGTCTGTGGGTACATCTGCTGGCCGGTGCTCCTGCGCGGTGTCGAAGCTGAGTCCCAAGCCGAACCGTGCTCCTGCCTGGGTCAGTGAGCATGCGTTGGCACGACGGCGACCGGACAGATCGCGTGGTGCAGGATGCCCTGGCTCACCGATCCGAGCAGGGTGCCGGCCAGCGCATGCCGGGCACGGGTGCCCACGACGAGCAGACTCTGACCGAGCGAATCGGCGACGAGAGCCGGCACCGGGTCATCCTGCTGCACCGCGGCGTGGACTTCGACATCGGGATACTTCTCACCCCAGCCGGCCAGCGCCTCGGACAGCCAGGACTGCGGCAGCTCGGTCGACCGCTGGGCGTGATGCCAGGGCGCGGTCACCGATCGCGCCGGCTTCCAGCAGAGAATCGCCTTGATTGGCAGGCGATGTGTGCTCGCGTGCGCGAAGGCGAAGGCAAGGACGGCCTCCGAGGCTTCGGTGCCGTCCACCCCGACCAGCACCGCCGCATGTTCGGCGGCCGCACCGGCCGGGGCACGCAGCACGACGACCGGGCAGTGTGCTCGCGGGCACACTGCCGCCGCGACGGAGCCGAGCAGCACCGACCCGATTGTCTTGAGCTGCCGAGAGCCGAGCACCAGCATCGAAGCGGCCTCGGACTCGGCCAGCAACACCGAGATCGCCTCGCCATCGATCGCCGCCGTCTCGACCACGAGGTCGGGCGCGAGGGCGACGGCTAGCTCCCGGGCCTGTGCCAGCAAGCGTTCGGAATGGCGGCGAAGCTCCTCACGCTCGGGCACCGGCACGTGGTAGCTCCGCTCCCAGGAGTAGCTGAGAACCCATCGGTAGGCGCAGACCAGACGCAGGGTCGCTCCGGTCGTCCGGGCGTGGTCGATCGCCCAGTGCAGGGCAAGGTTGCTGGCCGGTGGCTCGTCGATTCCCACCACCACAGCTCCGGCTTCAGACATTGCAGGCTCCTTCTCGGATTTCGCTGACGACCCACCTCGTGCGGGGACGTCGGTATGTCATCAGAGTGCGCTGGGCGCAGGCCTCGGGGCAGGGCCAATGGTCCTCAGATCCGGCGGCCAGTCCGAATGCACCTGCCGGCGGTATGCCGGAAGCTGGGCCTTATGCCCAGGCCCGGGACAGGTCTGTGAGCACACCCGCGACAACGTCGGCGACGGCTTGCCGGGCGGGGCCGAGGTAGCGGCGCGGATCGACCACGGCTTTGGAGGCATCCAACTCGGCCCGCACCCGCGCGGTGAAGCTCACATTGAGCAGCGTGCCTATGTTGATCTTCACCATGCCGGCGCCGATCGCCTGCCGCAGTTCGTCGTTCGAGACTCCGGACGAACCATGCAGCACCAGCGGAACATCCAGTCGATCGCGCAGTTCGGCGATCAGGGTGAGGTCCAGCGTCGCGGTGCGCTCGGTCATCGCATGGCTGCTGCCCACCGCGACGGCCAGCGCGTCCACCCCGGTGGCGGCCACGAACGCGGCCGCCTCGGCGGGATCGGTGCGCACCCCCGGCGCATGTGCGCCGTCCTTGCCGCCGACCTCACCGAGTTCCGCCTCGGTCCAGATGCCACGGTCGTGCGCCCATGCGACGGCCGCCGCGGTCGCGGCGACGTTGGCGGCATACACCAGCCGCGAGGCATCGATCATCACCGAATGCACACCGCAATCGGCCGCGTGGCGCAGCAGAAGCAGGTCCTCGACATGGTCCAGGTGCAGCGCGACCTCGCCGCTGCTCGCCTCGGCCAGGGC
>JBPCPA010000290.1:0-44740 GCA_050999655.1 Jatrophihabitans sp. | reverse complement strand
CCCGATCGCCGCGCTGCTGTTCTTCTACCTGCTGGCGCTCGGGGTGCTGCTGGGTGCGGAATTCAACGCCGAGATCGAGCAGAGCTCACCCAGCCGGGCCCGGGTCCGGCGACCCGGCCGCGGCTGGCGCCAGCTGGCCGAGCCGGCTCAGCCCGAACCGCCGGCCGGCAGAGACTCGTAGATCTCCTTGCACTGGCTGCAGACCGGCGAGCCAGGTTTGGCGGCCCGGGTGACCGGAAAGACCTCGCCGCACAGGGCTTCGACCATGGTGCCGAGCACGGCGCTTTCGGCGACCTTGTTCTTGCGGACGTAGTGAAACACCTGATCGCGCTGGTCGGCGTCGGAGGTCTTCGGGGCGTCAAGGGTCTGGGTCGTCACGCAGCTATTCTGCCACCGTCATCGCCCGGGCATCACAGATCGATCACCCGCGGCTGGCTCGGCGGCTCGGGCGGTTCGGTCCCGGCTCGATCCGCGGGCGCGTCGGTGAGCTCCTGGTGGACGGGCCGGGCGGCCTCGACGAAACGGCGAAAGCGCATCTCCTGCCTGGGCGGCCGGTCGTTGGCGATCAACACCGCCGACCAGGGCAGCACCAGGGCGGCCGCCACGAAGACCGCCGCCAGCCAACCGGACAGGTGGAAGGTGGTGGCCGCGCCGATGATGCACAGCGCCCGGATGCCCATCATCACCAGGTACTTCTTGCGGCGCCGGTCGAACTCGTCATCGACGTTGACCGGTGCCTCGGTGATGAGGACGGGCTGGTCGCGAGCTTGCCGGGACGGGTGGCGCACCGCTCCATGGTGCCACCGCGCTCGCCTGCTGTGGGGTGGCCAAAGATCACCGTCGGTGAGCGTGACCGGGCGGGACGAACCGGCCGCGGCCCACCCGCCATCGCTTTCGGCGGTGTCGGTGGGCACGATAGGGACCATGCCCACCCCGACCGTCGTCCTGCTGCACGGGCAGCCGGATTCCTCGGCGAGCTTCTGGTCGCTGCGCCGCGAACTCGGCCGCCGGCTGCCGGCGGACGTCCGGGTGCTGGCTCCGGACCGTCCCGGCTACGGCGCCAACATGCTGCCGCCGACCGATTTCGCCGGCAACGTCGACTGGTTGCGTGGCTGGTTGGCGCGGGTGCAGGCCGGACCCACCGTGCTGGTCGGGCACAGCTGGGCCGGCGGGGTGGCCGCGCTGGCCGCTGCCGAGCCTGTCGACAACCCGCTGGCCGGGCTGGTGCTGCTGGCCTCGATCGGCCCGTCCTGCCTGCTCAAGATCGATCCGGTGCTGGCCGCACCGGTGCTCGGCGAGGCGATCGCCTTCACCACCCTGCGGCTGGGCCGCCCGATCGTGTCCCGACGGGCGGCGGCGGTGATCATCCGGGGCCAGGCAAGGCCGGACCGTCCGTTCGCCGTGGCCAGCGGGCTGGCGATGCGCTACCGACCGGTCTGGCGCAGCTTCCTCCTCGAACAGCGGGCGCTGATGCGGGAACTGCCCGACATCGACGCCGCACTCGGCCGGATCGCCGTGCCGACGCAGGTGATCAGTGGCCGGCAGGATCAGGTGATCCCGGCCCGTACCCCGCTGGCTCTGCGGGCGGCGATACCGCAGGCCACCGGACACCAGATCAGCGGCGGGCACGATCTGCAACTGCGCCAGCCCGAGCAGGTCGCCGAGTTGGTGGCCGGCTTCGTCGCACCGCTGCTGGCCGGGCGATGAGCGCTGGGACCGCCCCGCCACCGTTTCTCAGCGAGGCGGTCACCGACCGGCTGGCGCTGAGCCTGCGCAGCCACTATGGCTCGGTGGCGGTCGCCGAGGTGCTCGGTCTGGCCGGCCAGGCGGCGCTCTCACGGGCCGATCTGGCCGCGGTGGACCGGCTCACCAGGGGCGGCAGCCCGAGCGAGACGTTTATCCGGCTGTTCCTGCTCGGCCATCCGGTGACCAGGACCGCTGCCGGGCAGGCGCTGGCGCCGTTGCCGGTCGATGAGGCGGTGGCGGCCGGCCTGCTGCAGGTGCACGGCCCGGACGTGCGCGCCGCGCTCGATCTGCGGCCGTACTCCGAGACCGACGGGCCGGACTGGTGGGTGCTGTCTGACCTCGGGGTCGACGTCCGGCCTGGCACGCTGGACGGCGAGCACGTGCTCGGCGTCGGCTCGGCGGCGAGCACCCTGGCCCAGGCCACCGTCCGCCGGCCGGTGCGCAACGCCCTGGACATCGGTACCGGCTGCGGCGTCCAGGCCCTGCACCTGTCCCGGCACAGCGATCGGATCACCGCCACCGACCTGAGCCGGCGTGCCTTGAGCTTCGCCGCGACCACGGCAGCCCTGAACGAACAGCGCTGGGAACTGCTGCCAGGCTCGCTGCTCGAACCGGTCGCCGGACGGCGTTTTGACCTCATCGTGTGCAACCCGCCATTCATCGTCGGCCCCGGTTTCGCCCCGGATGCCGGTGGTTTCAGCTATCGCGACAGCGGGCTGCCGGGTGACTCGGTGTGTGCCCGGCTGGTATCGGGATTGCCTGACGTGCTCGAGGGCGGTGGCACCGCGCAACTGCTGGCGAACTGGATCATCGGAGCCGAGCAGGATTGGCAGGACCGGCTGGCCGGCTGGCTGCCGCCGACCGGTTGCCAGGCCTGGATCTGGCAGCGCGAGATGGCCGAGCCCGGCGAGTACGTGGCGATGTGGTTGCGCGATGCCGGCGAGCAGCCCGGGACTGAACGCTGGCGGTTGCGCTATGACCGCTGGCTGGACTGGTTCGCCGACGCCGGTGTGCTGGCGGTCGGCATGGGACTGGTCAGCATCCGGCGCGGTGGCTGTGCTCCGTCGCGGGTGGTCTGCCAGGACGTGCCCCAAGCCCACGAACAGCCGATCGGGACGGCGGTGGCTCAGTGGTTCGACCGCGAATCCTGGCTGGCCGGGACCGACCTGCTGACCGCCCGGCTGGCCGCCGCGCCCGGTTTGGTGCTGGAGACCCGCGCGCTGCTCGATGCCGAGGGCTGGCAGCCGGCGCTGAGCGTGTTGCGCCAGTCGCATGGCATGCGATGGGAGCTCGAGATCGACGAGGCGGTCGCTGCCCTGATCGCCGCCTGCTCGGCACCGATGCCGCTGCGGGTGCTACTCGAACTGGTGGCCGCGGCCGTCGATGCCCCCGTCGAAGAGGTGGTTGCCGCGCTGCTACCGGTCGTGCACGATCTCATCGAGCGCGGCTTTCTTGTGCCCGACCTGGCCGGCTGATGCGCGCCGTCCTGCAGCGGGTCAGCCAGGCCGCGGTCGCGGTTGCCGGCGAGTCGATCGCCGAGATCGGCCCGGGCCTGCTGGTCTTGGTCGGTGTGACCCACCAGGACACCCGCCATCAGGCCACCGCGCTGGCTCGCAAGGTGGCCCACCTGCGGATCCTGCGAGACGGCGATCGGGACGAGGCCGCGGCGTCGGCCATCGGCGCGGCTGCGCTGGTAGTGAGCCAATTCACACTCTATGCAGACACCGGTTCCGGCCGTCGGCCCAGCTGGCAGCGGGCGGCACCCGGAGCGCTGGCCGAACCGCTGGTGGCCGACTTCGTGCAGGAATTGCGGGCGTTCGGGCTGACCGTCCATACCGGGCGGTTCGGCGCCATGATGGCCGTCAGCAGCGTCAACGATGGGCCGTTCACACTCCTGCTCGAGACCTGAGGTCGGCGCCGCCCGCTCAAAGGCCACGCACAGCGAATCCGGGAACAAGGTCGCCTCCGAGTCGTTGTACAGGATGGGAGAAACAGACCCCATCAGTGGACGGGATACCCAACGTGACGCAGCCAGCAACGAAGACGACCACCAAGCGCCGAGCGTCGACAGCACGAACCCTGCCGGGACATCGCTCGGCCCGCCCGACCGCACCGGCCGTTCCTGAGCTCGACCAGGCCACCCCGGCAACCGCCGACACCGAGGCCCCGATTGCCGAGCAGGTTGCGCCCGACCTCGACGAGGCCAGCCCGGTCGAGGCGACCGCGGACCTCGACGAGGTCGTCCAGGCTGCGGATTTGGTTCGCTCCTACCTCAATGAGATCGGGAAGGTCTCGCTGCTGACGGCCGTCGAAGAGGTCGAACTGTCCAAGCGGATCGAAGCGGGCCTGTACGCCTCGCACCTGCTCACCACCAGCAAGCGACTGTCGGTGCCCCGTCGGCGGGAGTTGCAGGCGCTGGTGGCCGACGGCGAGAACGCCAAGGACCTGTTGCTGCGGGCCAACCTGCGGCTGGTGGTATCGCTGGCCAAGCGCTACACCGGGCGTGGCATGCCGTTCCTGGACCTGATCCAGGAGGGCAACCTGGGCCTGATCCGTGCGGTGGAGAAGTTCGACTACACCAAGGGATTCAAGTTCTCCACCTATGCGACCTGGTGGATCAGGCAGGCGATCAGCCGCGCGATGGCTGACCAGTCCCGCACCATCCGGCTGCCCGTGCACCTGGTGGAGCAGATCAACAAGATGCAGCGGATGCGCCGCGAGCTCGGCCAGAGTTTGAGCCGCGATGCCACCGACCAGGAGCTGGCAGTGGAGCTCGATATCACCGTCGAGCGGTTGCATGAGCTGGTTGATCACGCCCGCGACCTGGTCAGTCTGGACCAGACAGTGGGCACCGACGAGGATTCCTCGCTCGGTGACTTCATCGCCGATGGCGAGGCCACCAAGCCCACCGAGGCCGTCGAGTTCGACCTGATGCGCCGGCAGCTGGCCAGCATCCTTGACTCGCTGGAGCCCCGGGAGGCGGCGGTGGTCCGGCTGCGTTACGGCCTGGCCGACGGCAACCCGCACACCCTGGACGACATCGCTCGCAAGTTCAGCCTCTCCCGCGAGCGGATCCGCCAGATCGAGCGGGAGACGATGGCCAAGCTGCGCCACCCGTCGCGGGCCCAGTCGCTACGCGATTACCTAGAGGCCTGACGGCCGCCGGCCCGCCTGCTTCGGGCCAGCCTGCGTCGAGTCTTGACGGCTGGCTGGTCTGATAACCGGCGGGTCTGATGGCCAGCGGGGACCCGGCGCCTGCCGATCCTGGCAAGTCCCGTTGATCGCTCTGCGAGCGCCGGTCCCAAATGGGCCGGCGCTCGCTGGCGTTCTAGGGTGAGCCGGTGGAACCGTTGACCGCCCTACGCCGGATCGCCTTTCTGCTCGAACGGCTGCTGGCACCGACCTACCGGGTGAAGGCGTTCCGGCGGGCGGCCGAGGTGGTCGCCGAGCAGGGCGCGGCGATCGCGGACCGGGTGGCCAGGGGAAATCTGGAGGAGCTGGCCGGTATCGGCAAGGTGACCGCCGCGGTGATCACCGAGGCGCTGGCCGGCGCGGTCCCGGAGTACCTGCAGAAGTTGGAGGCCGAGTACCGGCCGCTGGTCGAACTGGATGCCGCGGGCCTGGCCATCCTGCATGCGTTGCGGGGAGATCTGCACACCCACTCGGACTGGAGTGATGGCGGTAGCCCGATCGAGGAGATGGCAGTCACCGCCATCGAGCTGGGCACCCGCTACCAGGCGCTGACCGACCACTCGCCCCGTTTGACGGTGGCCAACGGCCTGACCGCAGAGCGATTGGTGCAGCAACTGGACGTGCTGGACTCCCTCGCCGGCCGGCTGGGCGAGTTCCGGCTGTTGAGCGGCATCGAGGTGGACATCCTCGACAACGGCCAGTTGGACCAGTCACCGCAGCTGCTGGGCCGCCTGGACGTGGTGGTGGCCTCGGTGCACTCCAAGCTGCGGATGGACGCCCCCGCGATGACCCGCCGGATGATTGCCGCGGTGCGCGACCAGAACACCGACATCCTCGGGCACTGCACGGGACGGATGGTAAGCGGCAACCGGCAGCGACCGCCGAGCCAGTTCGACGCGGAGGCGGTCTTCGCAGAGTGCGCCGAGCACCGGGTGGCGGTGGAGATCAACAGCCGGCCGGAGCGGCTGGACCCGCCATCAGAGCTGTTGCGGCTGGCGGTCGAAGCCGGCTGCCTGTTCAGCATCGATACCGATGCCCACGCACCGGGTCAGTTGGACTGGAAGGCCTACGGCTGCGCCAAGGCGGCCGAGTGCGAGGTGCCGATCGAACGGATCGTGAACAGCTGGCCGGTGGAGCAGTTGCTGGCGTGGACCACCTCGCGCCGGTAACTACCGGAGATGGCGCCAGCAGGTCGGTCAGCCGATCTCGACCGGACGGCCGGGATCGGTGATCCACTCGCTCCACGAGCCGGGGTATAGCACCGCCTCGACGCCGGCCAGGTGCATCGCCAGGACTGTGTGCGCCGCGGTCACCCCGGAGCCGCAGTAGACCCCGAGCGGCTTGCCTTCGGCGGTGTCGGCAGCAGCGGCAAACCGCTGCCGCAGCACCGGTACCGAGGCGAACCGGTCGGCGACGAGGTTGCCGGTGCTCGGCAGGTTGATCGCCGCCGGGATACGTCCCGGTACCGGGTCGATCGGCTCGACCTCGCCCCGGAACCGTTCGGGCGCGCGCACGTCCACCAGCCGCCCCTCGGCCGCCCAGGCCTGCGCTGCCGCCGCGTCGAGGGTGGGCAGACTGCCTGGTTGGACGCTCACCGAGCCCGGCGGCACCGCCTCCACCTCGGCCTGCAACGGCAGGCTGGCGGCCAGCCACGCGGCAAGGCCGCCGTCCAACACCCGGACCCGACGCTGGCCGGCCCAACGCAACACCCACCAGGCCCGCGACGCGCTGAGCGAGGAGCCACCGTCGTAAACGACCACGTCCGAGTCGGCATGTAGGCCCCAGCGGCGCATGCTGACCTGCAACCGGGAAGGATCGGGCAACGGATGCCGGCCCCGGGGTCCGGCCGGATCGGCGAGGTCGGTGTCGAGCTCACACCACCGCGCACCAGGCAGGTGCCCGGCCAGGTAGGCCGGTAGCTGCGATGGGCCGCCGAGCTGCCAGCGCACGTCCAGCAGCACCGGCGCGGCATCGCTGCGAAGCGCCCGGGACAGCTCGTCGACGTCGGTCAGGGCTCGGAGGAAGCCATCGCTCATACCAACGGTTCTAACATGTGCATGGCAGCACTGGGTAGCGGCGCCAGCGACACAGCCGCGGGTAGTGGCATTACTGGAAGAGGTCGGTTCGTGAACCATCACCACAGTGACCTGATAGACACGACGGAGATGTACCTGCGCACGATCTGGGAGCTCGAGGAGGAGGGCGTCACACCGCTTCGCGCCCGGATCGCCGAACGCCTGAGCCAGTCCGGCCCGACCGTCAGCCAGACCGTTGCCCGGATGGAGCGTGATGGCCTGGTGCAGGTCGAGAGCGACCGGCACCTGCAACTGACCGACACCGGACGCCAGCTCGCGGTCTCGGTGATGCGCAAGCACCGGTTGGCAGAGCGGCTGCTGCACGATGTGATCGGCCTGGAGTGGGAGCAGTTGCATATCGAGGCCTGTCGCTGGGAACACGTGATGAGCGATGCCGTCGAGCGCCGCATCATCGCGATGCTCACCAAGCCGTTGGTCTGCCCGCACGGCAACCCCATCCCGGGTCTGGAGCAGCTCGGCCTGCCCTTCGACGGCACGCCCGACCTGGTGCGCCTGCCGACGCTGGCCGCCAGTGTCACCGGCGACGAGGTGACCGTCCGGATCGAGCGGATCAGCGAGCTGCTGCAGCCCGACGCCGAGCTGATGCGCCAGCTGAACCTCAGTGGCCTCACCCCGGGGCTTTCGGTGGCGATCAGCCGCGGCCCGGACGGGCTGCACGTGAGCGGCACCCCGGCGGCGGCCGCGGTGGCTGACAGGGTGGCAGAGCACATCTTCGTCTCGGTTCCGGCCTGAGCCCTTCACGCCCGCAACCGCTGGATGGTGGACTCCCGCAGGGCCGGGGTGGAGCGCGGGTCGAGACCGTGGCTGACGGCGCTGATCAGCAGGACCGCCGCGGAGTAGTCCGGATCTGATTCCAGCGCGCGCTCGGCGGCCATCGCCGCGAGCGTGCCGTTGCCGGCCCGCCACTGCGCTCACCCGTAGAGGACGAGCAACGCGGCATCGTAGGGCGGCGGCAGCCGAGCATGCAGGTCGTGCAGGAACGCCGTTGCGGACAGCTCACCGCTGTCGATGGCCAGCCAGAGCGCATCACGAACCCCCACATCGGTCAACGCCACCGCGAACCGCGCCAGCTGCCGCGCGCTCAGCCTGCGGTTGCCGTCCTCGCACGCGCGGGCGAAGGACAGCAGAGCCGCTGCCTCGCCGCGTAACAGTTGGGCCGAACTATCGCGCTGGACCGCACCGGCCAACCGACGCTCGGCAGCGGCCAGCGCCGGCTTCAGCGCGGCCCGCTCGGCGTCCGAACAGCCGGTCAGGGTCGCCGCCAGCGAATCTCGATCCGGCAGCGCAACCAGGCCCGCGAAGGTCGCCTCGGCGGCCACCGTCGAGCCCACCGACCGGCGCTCGGTGCCCTGCGCCGGGCAGCAGTCAGCTTGCCGGCAGCACAGCGACCACCAGCGCTGACTGGTGGCTGCCAGCACGTCGAGCACCCGCAGGCCGCCATCACCGAGCAGCTCGCGAAGTTGGTCGGCCAACCCCATCAGCTGCCGGTCATCGCGCGGGTCGCCGGCGACGGTGTCGCTCAGCAGGACGGCTACCACGGCCTCGGTGGCCGAGCTCTCGAAGGCATCCAGCAGCGGAGCCAGCAGCGGTCTGCTCACACCACCGCGGGGTAGGTCGATCCGCATCGTCACGGTGATCCGCTGCAGGCGGGCGGAGTTCAGCGCGACGAACCCGACCAGCACCAGGCTCTCGCTCGGGTGAAAGCCCATCAGGTAGGGCACGGCGTCGATCAGATCACCGGGACTGTTCACCCGGATCAGAGGTAACTCGCAAGAAGTCATGCGGCAAGCCTGCCGCCGACCGGCCGGCCCGACGGCGCGACCGGGGCATCTGTGGACAACTCGCGTCGGCGTCCACAGCGGTGGCGCCCGAGGCGATGGTGCGCTAAAGCGGGTTGCGTCGCCAGCCGGCCGCGGCCTGGGTCAGGCCGTCGGCGACCTCGTCGTTGCGGGCGGCCAGTTCACGGTCGCGATCACCCTCGACGCCCGGGGCGGCGGACTCGCGGCGGCCGGTGGCGATCACCCGGAAGAAGGCGGCGGCCCGCTCCAGCGCAACCGCGAAGTCTCCGTGGTAGGCCCCGCGCAACACCGCGTCGGCGAGTGCCTCGATCGCCAGCGGATCGGCGTCGTCGGCCACTCCGGCGACCACCTCGTCGGCAGGTGCGTAGGGCCGGCCAGCGCGCCACAACCTGGTCACCTCCTCGCCGTTGTCCTGGCACCAGCGGCGCAGTAGGTACAGCGCCCACAGCGCCCCCGGCAGGCTGGAGGGCTGCTCCATCCGCCACAGCTCGGCCAGGGTGTCCAGCCCGACCCGGTCGGCCAGATCGACCATCGAGGCCGACTCGTGCGAGCGGCCGTGGGTGATCACGGCCGCGGCGGTAGCGGCGGCGAGTTCGGTCCGGGCGAACGGCTCCAGTTCCGGCTCGGAGCCGGCCAACCCCGACAGGTCGGCACGCCGGAGCGGGCGATGCGGGCGATCGGCTGCAGGCACCCGTCCAGGGTAGGCGAGACGGCCGGCAGGTCGGCCAACGACGCATCCCGCGCAATGCGTGAGTGCCTGCTTTGACGATCCGATGCCCGCTCCGGCCGCCGGCCGGTAAACTGGTTATCGGCGTCGGTCCGATCCATGGCCCCCGGTCCCACTTATGCCGCCACGAGCGGCCTTTTGCCGAGAGGCGACCTGGCGGGCCGGCGTCACCACACTCGTGCTGGACGGGCTCGACGGCCCGGCTCGGCCGATTCCCCGGCGGCCGACACACGATGGGCGAGGCGATGAGTTCAGGTGACGGCTGGACGCGCTGCGCGGCCGGCCACCGGCACTGGGGCCTGTTCGGCGCCGCCGGCCTGCTGCTGGTCGACAGCGACCGGGTGATCCTGCAGCACCGGGCGCCCTGGACCCATGAGGGCGACAGCTGGGGCATTCCCGGTGGCGCCCGCAACAGCGGCGAGGACGCGCTGGCCGCGGCCGTCCGCGAGGCAGGCGAGGAGGCTGCCCTGTCGGCGGCCGACGTCGACCCGATCGGCCTCTACATCGATGACCATGGCGGCTGGGCCTACACCACGGTGGTCGGCCGGCCCACCCGTACGCTGCACCCGGTCGCGGCCAACGCCGAGAGCGTGTCGGTGCGCTGGCACCCGATCGCCGAGGTTGCCACCCTGCCGCTGCACAGCGGATTCGCCGCGGCCTGGCGCCACCTGCGCAACGTCCCGCCACCGCTCTACCTGATCCTGTACCCGACGGTGGCCGAGCACCCGCGTGCCCGCCAGCTTCAACGCAGCGGGATCGCCGTGGAGCGGCTGCCGTCCGGCATGTCCGGCGGTGGACTCAACCGGTTGCTGCCGCACCTGCTGCCGGCCGCCACCGAGGCCGATGCCGCCGCCGCCGCAGCCAGCTATGGCGCCCGCGGTCAGGTTGTCGTGGTCACCGACGCCCACGACCTGGCGTTGCTGGGCTGAGCCCGCCGGCGCGGTGGACCGGCCGGGGCGGCTAGCGTGACGCGGTGCGAATCCTGCTGCCACCCAGCGAGGCCAAGCGTGCCGGCGGTCGCGGCAGGTCGCTGGCCACCCGCGCCCGGCGCGAGCCCATCGACGAGGTTCGCCGGCTCACGCTGGACGCGCTGGCCCGGTTGCTGCAGAGCCCGGACGCGGCCCGGGCCCTGTTACTGCCGCCCTCCTTGGCCCAGGCCGCGATCGCGGAGAACCGCAGGGTGTCCAACGGCCCCACGATGCCCGCGATGCTGCGTTACGCCGGCGTGGTCTATGAGGGACTGGCCGTCCAACAGCTCTCGCCCGCCGCCCAGATGGTGGCCGGCCGCCAGCTGCTGATCTTCTCCGGTCTGTTCAGGGTGCTGGCCGGTCGCGATCCGGTACCGGCCTACCGGGTGCCGGCCAAGGCGGTGCTGCCGGGCCTGGGCATCGCGGCCACCTTCTGGCGACCGCGACTGGCCGAACTGCTGCCCGACCTGCTCGGTCGCAGCGGACTGATCATCGACCTGCGCTCCACCGACTACGCCGCCATGTGGCAGCCGGCCCGGTTGAGCCGTCCGGCCGCCCGGTTGGTCAACGTCCGGGTGCAGTCGGTGCGCCCGGACGGCAGCGTCGGGGTGCTGTCCTACCAGTCCAAGCTGGCCAAGGGTCGGCTCGCGGCGGCTCTGCTCGAATGCCAGGCGGCCGGCCGGCCGGTGCGCACGCTCGATGAGCTGGGCGCGGTCTGGGGCGAGCTCGGCGGCCGGGACGCGGTGGCGGTACCCGCGGGCCCGGGCCGGGGTCTGGACCTGTACGAGTGAGCCGGACGCCACCCTCGATCGGGGCGTTCGGGTGACCCCGGTGACGGATGGGATTTCCGGTTCAGCCAGTATCGACTGATGCGATTGGATCATCTCTCCTACGCAGCCGGGCCTGAAGGCCTCGCCTCGTGCGTCCAACGGATCGGCGCGCAGCTGGGCGCCGGCTTCACCGACGGCGGCCTGCACCCGCGCTTCGGCACCCGGAACTTCGTGCTGCCGCTGGCCGGCGGGGTGTACCTCGAAGTGGTCGAGGCGCTGGATCACCCCGCCGTCGAGGCGGCGCCGTTCGGCCGGGCGGTCAAGACGCGAAGCAACAGCGGCGGTGGCTGGTTGAGCTGGGTGGTCGGAGTGACTGACCTGACCGCCGTCGAACAGCGTCTCGGACGGCCCGCCGCGCCCGGCCACCGGGTGCGCCCGGACGGCTATGACCTGCGCTGGAAGCAGATCGGCATCAACGACACGGCCAACGATCCGCAGCTGCCCTGGTTCATCCACTGGGAATCAGATAAGTCCGAGCACCCGGCCACCGCCGGTGGCAAGGTGCGGCTGGAGCGCCTGGACATCGCCGGTGACCGCAGCCGGGTGGTCGAGTTCCTGGGCGACGAGGCCACCCGATCGCTGGACGACCTCAAGGTCAGATGGTTGCCGGCCGAGGGCAACGACGGCGAGACCGGCGTGGTCGCGACCCACTTCACAACCCCCCGCGGGGTCTGCGTCCTGGACTAGCCCGTCGGGCTCAGGTGGCCACCACGGTGCTCGACGCCGGGCCCGCCTGTTGTTCGCGTGGCCGGCTCCGGCGCGCCGCGAGCACCGAGCCGAGCAGGATCAGCGGGAAGCCGACCAGGATGCCGGTGGTGAGCGGCTCGCTCAGCACGATCACGCCCAAGGCCACCGCGACCGCCGGGTTGATGTAGGTGATCACGGTGCACCGGGTCGGGCCGACCGCGGCCACCAACTCGAAGAACACCACGAAGGCCAGCGCGGTGCAGACCACCGCCAGCACCACCACGCTGGCCACCGCCGAGCCGGGCAGCCGACCGGGCGGGGCGAGGATCAGGAACGGCAGGTAGCCCAGCGTGCTGATCGTCATCGCCCCGGCGATCACGCCCAGTCCCGGCAGCTGCGACAAGGAGCGGGCCAGGATCAGCGGCCCGGCCGCGTAGCCGAGGCTGACGACCGCCATCTCGGCGATCGCGAGCAGGTTCAGCTCGCCGAAGTCCAGGCCGACCAGGCAGGCCACCCCCAGTACGCCGAGCAGCAGCCCACCGAGTTGGCGGCGGTTCATCGGATCGCCGTGCCGGCTGAACCGGGCCAGCACCGCGCCGACCAGCGGCACGGCGGCCACCAGTAGGCCGGCCAGCGAACTCGACAGGTGCCGCTCGGCGTCAGACAGCAGCAACCAGGGCACCATGACCTCGACCACGCTGAACAGCAACACCGGCCGCCAGTAGGCCAGTACCGGCCGCAGCTGGCCCCGGGCCAGCGCCAGTGGCAGCAGGATTGCGGTGGCGCCGGCGGTGCGTAGGCAGACCAGTGTGCCCGGGTTCAGATGCTCGACGGCCACCCGGATGAACAGGTAGGGCAGGCCCCAGATCACCGACAGCGCCATGAACAGCAGCAGGCCACGCCGCGACACGTCATCCCTCGATCTCGTCCGCCGATGAGCCGCGGCCGACCGATCGCCGGCCGCGTCCGAGCCGGTCTCACGGCTGTTGCCACCAGGCTACGGGCACCCGATCCGGCCATTCGTCGCCGCCCGCGCGATCCACCGGACGGCGCCACGCTCCTGGCACCGAGCATGAGTTGGCTGGGCACCCACACACCGATAGGAGATAGTGGTCGGGTGCAGAACCTTCAGCTCGGCTGGCAGCCTGCCGCCGCGCTGTCGGCCGGCCTGCTCACCGGATCGGTGCTGCTGCCCCGGCTGGCCCCGGCCGCGCTGGGCCGGCTGCGGCCCTACCTGCTGGAGTCAGCGATCGTCGCCGCGCTCTACAGCCTCTGGCAGCTGGCCGGTTCGGTGTCGGTGCTCGGATCCTCTGGCGCCTTTGCCCGGGCTCGCTGGATCGTCCGGGTGGAACACGACTGGCGGCTACCGGACGAGGTGCGCGCACAGCGACTGATCGCCGGCCATCCGCTGCTGGTGCAGGGCGCGAACTGGTACTACGCCGCGATGCACTTCACCGCGCTCGGGGCGCTGCTGCTCTGGCTGTTCGTCCGGCATCGCGACCGCTACCCCCGGGTGCGCAACGTGCTGGTGATGCTCACCGCCTCGTCACTGCTGATCCAGCTGGTACCGGTCGCGCCACCTCGACTGCTACCCACCCTGGGCTTCGTCGATACCGCCGCTCAGTATGGCGAATCGGTCTATAACATCTCGGGAATCTCGGTTGATGAGTTGTCGGCGATGCCGTCGGTGCACGTCGGCTGGTCACTGCTGGTGGCCTGGGCGGTGCTGACGGTCAGCAGTAGCCGCTACCGCTGGTGGGTGCTGGCCCATCCGGCGCTGACCGTCTTCGTGGTCCTCGCCACCGCCAACCACTTCTGGCTGGACGGCATCGTGGCGGCCGCGCTGCTGGTGGCCGCGATCGGCGTGCAGCGGTTGGCCTCAGGTCTGACCCGGCCGGATCACGGTGACACCGACCGGGCTGGTCGTGCTCATCGCGACCAGGGCGTCGGCGACGCCGGCCAACCCGATCGTGCTGGTGACCAACTCGTCGGGCCGCACCGCGCCTGATCCGACCAGCGCCAGCATCCGGGGAAAGTCGTGCGCGGCCATCCCGTGGCTGCCCAGCCAGGACAGTTCTCGAAAGGCCAGGAACGACACGTCGAGCCGGATCGGCTCCGGCAGCAGCCCCAGTTGGACGTGCCGCCCACGTGGCCGCAGCGAGCGCAGGCAGGCCTGGACGACCGATTCTGCCCCGATCGCGTCGAAGCTGACGTTCGCGCCGCCTCCGGTGAGTTCCGCGATCTGCTCCCAGAGGGCCGGTTGGTCGGTCGGCTGGTCGAACAGCAGGCCGTGCTCGGCGCCGTGCCGGCCGGCCAGGTCCAGGGCTGCCTGGTTGGTATCCACCGCGATCACCCGGGCCCCGGCGGCCGCGGCGATCATCACTGCCGACAGGCCGACCCCGCCGCAGCCGAAGACCGCCAGCCACTCCCCCGGCATGAGCCGGCCGACGGCGGTCACCGCGCGGAAGGCGGTGGCGAACCGGCAGCCCAGCGCCGCCGCGGTGTCGAACTCGATCTCGGGCGGCAGCGCCACCAGGTTCACCTCGGCGTAGCGGATCGCGACGTATTCGGCGAAGGATCCCCAGTAGTTGAAACCAGGTTGCAGCTGGTTGGTGCACACCTGCTGGTTGCCCGAGCGGCACTGCTGGCAGGTTCCGCAGGCGCAGATGAACGGCACCGCGACCCGATCACCCGGCTGCCAGCCACGCACCTGGCTGCCGACCTCGACGATGGTCCCGGACAGTTCGTGACCTGGCACATGCGGCAACGCGATGTCCGGATCGTGGCCCTGCCAGCCATGCCAATCGCTACGGCACAGCCCGCTTGCCTCGACCCGCAGTACCACGCCGTCGGCAGCCGGGGTCGGCTCCGGCAGTTCGGTCACGATCGGCGGCCGGGTGAACTCTTCGATGAGGACTGCGCGCATAGCGCTCTTTGTACCGTACCGCCCGACCAGCGCTGGCTTATCGTGCCCGGCCGCACCAAGGTTGTCTCGGCGGCGCTCATCCGACTTCAGTCCCCGCAAGCCGACCTGGGTTCGAAGCCGTCGAGCAAGTGTGCAAGGACATTCCATGGCGTCGCCGGGCCGGTGACGCTCTCTTGGACCGCGATCGCGAGCGGAAAGTCTGCTGTCCTCACGGCTAATTCGCCTGGATCTGTCCTCTTTGGATTTATTGGCTACACGCCGAATCAGGCGGACGGGTCCTACCCGTACACCAACGTCGGCAAGTACTCCCCCACGCCCGGATTCATCAGCAAGTACGTCAACGTCACCTGAAACCCGCAGATGTCCCCGGCGCCGCTGCCGGGCGGGTCAGGAAGCTTGGTGGTTGTCGCTGAAGCTTGCTATGCAGACGACGCGCCCGTCACCGGTACCGCCCGCGTCAAGAGGTTGACCTTTCGTGCCGGGGTGTTGGTCAAGGCTGCCGACCTTGACCCGGCGAGCGTGCCGGGTGGTCTTCGCCGGCAGGCGTGTTCCGTCGACTGACCAGCTCGAATCTCGCGTTGACCAGGAGTCCCCGCGAAGCAGGCGGGCCTACTCGCGTCACCGAACCATTAGGAAAGCTCATGCTCCGATCGTGCGGAAGCTTTGGGCGCCGTCAAACGAAGAAGCAGAAGTCCACATCGCACGGCAGTTGTGTTAGCCGGACCGCTCTTGGTGGACCGGATGACTTACGAGCCGCCCACTAGTGATCCGGCGCGCTAGGAGTGCTCACACCACCGGGCCTGCCCGTTGGCCGAGGAGTCTGACTCCGGGTTCCCGAACGGCCGTCGCTGGCAGCGCGAAGGTCGGCGTAGGTGTGCTCTGATTTCAGCAGCCGCCGGCCTTCGTTGCGGCGTCGGCGGTTTGGTGCGCGGCCTGCGCGAGCGCGTTCCCTTTCGCGGTGTCGACCGCGACCGCGTGCGCTGCCAAGGCCGTCGCGGTCTTGGCAGCGGCCAGTGCCCGGCTGACGATCACGGCCGCCGGCGCGGCAGGGTTCGCCGTATATCCGGGCGCGGCCGCCTCCTTGGCTGCTAGGTCCTGTTGGGCGCTGGTCACCGCGTCGGCGTCGCTCTGGACGGAATCCTGATCATTGCTCAGCGGAATGAGAGTGGACTGCACGCCGGTGTTGTCGCTGTCGACGCCGGTGGCGTCGCTAGCGACACCCGTCGCATCCGAGCACACGCCGGCGTCACCGGGGGCGGCATTTTTCGCTTCGGCTTCGACCTTCGCTGCATCGGTGCGGGTCTGGGTGAGCAGTTGCGCTTCCTGGTCGAGCGGGCCACCGGATGCGGTGACCGCCGTGACGTCGGTGTTGATGGCCTGGATCTGCTGGTTCAGGGTGTCGAGTGCACCGGTCAGGGAGCGCGCCGCGGCGTCGACAGCGCCTTGCGCTGCAGCTGTCGCGGCGGACTGCGACGCCTGTGCCTGGGCGGCTGCGGAGACTTGCGCGGCTTGTGCGCTGGCGCTGGCCGAGGCCTGCTGGTTCGCACCCGCTGACGCTTGCAGCGCTGCGACGCCAGCGTTGTAGTCAGCCGCCGAGCCGGGATTCAAGGTGACCGGCTGCAGGCTGCCGTCGACCTGCGGTATCGACAAGACGAGCGCGGACCCGCTGAGCTGGCCGGACAGGCTGCTGACCGTGCCGAAGCCCTGAGGGAAGGTCAGGGTGACGCTGCTGCCGCTGACGGTGCCGGTAAACGCCGCGTTCGTGGTCGAGGCCTGGTTGGCGGCTGGGTCGGGAAGTTGTGTCGCTGACAGGGAGCCGGAGACCGTGCTGGCCGACCGCGTCCATGACAGGAAGAGTGCGGTGCTGCTGTCGCGGTACACCCAGCCGCGAGCGCCCTGGTTGCTCGTCCCGCGGTTGGTGGTGGTGATGAGGACGGGTATGGCAGCGAGAGCAACGACCAGGGCAACAACGACGATGGCAGCGGCCGGGGTGAGACGGGCAGGACGGAACGCCCTGCCCGGCGGTGGCACGTCTGCTGCCGTCGGATCCACGCCGTCAAGCAGCGACCATGCCTGCGCCCAGCCGTCCTGGGTGCGGGGCACGGTCGCCAGCGCGGCGCACCGCAGCCGTCCGGTGCGCCACACCGTGTAAGACGAGGCGTCCATGCTGATGGCGCCTCGGCGGCCGGCGCGGACAACCGTAAGCGGTGTGCGGCGCATTCTCACGAAATCTTCCCTTCCGGGCTATGGTGCGCGTCAGCGTAGCCGCGCCTGTTCGTCCGTTGGGATCTGTAGGCCCTGGGGCGAAGCCCAAGCTGCGAGCGGGCGCAGCAATCGGTTTGGAGATACGCCGGACGGATTCGCAGTAAATAATGCCGTCCGAGCCGCAGTTCTCGCCGCCGCCCTGTCTCGCCGCCGCTGGTATCAACTGGCGCACTTGGGGCCCTGGCTATCCGGCTAGCCAGTCACCGGCGCGCTCCGCCCGGCTAGCCCACTAGCCGGGCTGACCATCCGTCGATGGACGCGCCCACACAGACCGACGCCGGCACCGCCGAGTACCCCCGCGGTTGCCCGCGGTGTGCGCCAAGCCGAACAATGCCACGCCCGTCTCACGACACCTCTGGAACGCGCCGTCGCCTGAACGCCACTTCTGGCTATATTTCGAATTCGCGCCGGGCGACCCAGAGAATCGCGCTTTCGCAGACATCGCAGCAGCGTCTGAAGTCAGGCTGTAGCGGCAGCCCGGCCGGGGCTTGCGTCAACTGCTACGGCCCATTGGACGAAGCACCGTGCACCCACCAGAAGCACTCACAACCCAGGTCAGGTGTCGTGCGACGCCGCCTCGTGGCACGATCAGACTAAAGGGACAGTCAGGTGCAGACAGCTCCGCAGCACCAGGTAGACGAAGGAGTGCGGTGGTGACCTCATGGCGCGATTCGGCGTCCGCAGCGACTCAGTCGGATTTGGACGGCCTGCTAGATGTGGTCCTGCAGTTGGCGACCGAGCAGATCGGCAAGCAGGGCGGGTTTGTTCCGTTCGCTGCCGGCGTCGATGACGCCGGCGAGGTCGAGCTGGTCATGTCGGAAGGAGATCTTGGGGATGGGGACGGTGAGCGGATCGCCGACGGCGTGCGCGATGATGTCCGGTCCCGCCGGGACGGGTTCCGCGCGGTAGCGGTAGCTGTCGACGTCCGCCTGCCTGAGCAGGGCCGAGACGGGGTGAGGGTCGAGTTGGAGCATCGGGAAGGTGTGGCGCTGAGTGTGGTGCTCCCCTACAGCCAGGCTGCGGGTGCGGTCGAATTCGGGGACCTGTCGGCCTCGGCTGGTACCGCGACCACCTGGACCTAAGCTCCGGCACGGAGGGTCAGTCGGGCAGCTTCGCCAGGGTGGCGGTGGCTGCGCGCCGGACGAACGCGCGCTGGTCGGTGGTGAGCCGCTGTACCGCCACTCGCGCTCCGGCTGGCGGTGGCTTGAGCTTGCCGAGGGATCCGACCGCTTGGCCGTTGACGTCGTCGTCGTCGAGTTGGGACACCAGCGCTTGTCCAGCCCGCGGATCGCGGCAGCGGCCCAGTACGCCGGCGAGCATCTGCCGGTCGCTGCCCCAGCGCCGGTCAGTGAACAGGTCGATGATGTCATCGAGAACCGAGTCGTCGGCGACGATGCTCAGACCGTTGCCGAGGGTCCAGCGCAGCCGACCGGGGTCGGCGTCAGGGCTGCGGAACTGCCGGATCATCTCCGCCGCGGCCATCGGGCGGGCCGCCCTCACCGTCAGGGCGCGGACGAGGGCCTCGCGCGTCGTGTCGCGCTCTGCCCTGGGTGCCATCCGGTCGTTGAGGTGGGTGAGCCAGTCGAGCAGGACCGGCAGCGCCGCGTCGTAGCGATCTTGGGTGTTGACCAGATCCCAGATGTCATTGACCTCGATGCCCACTGCGCGCAGGTCCGTGAGCAGGTCGCTGGTGTTCAGCCCGGTCATGATGCCGGACCCGACTGACGCGGCAGTTGGGCGTTCATCCGGGTAGCTGTCGCTTGAGCACGATCTTGCCCGCCTTTACCAGTCCGTCAAGCTCCTTCGTCAGCACCGTGTTCGAGCGGACGATGAGGGTGAACGTGCGCTTGGTCTGCTGAGCGTAGGCAAGAAAGTCCTGCAACTGCTTGGTGTTCGACAGCGACTTGACGTTCTTGACCTCAGTGAGGTCCTTGGCGTCCAGCTTGTCGGGGATGCGGTAGGCGGCGCTCTTGGTGTCCGATGGGATGCGGACCTTGGCAACCTTCGGATCGATACCGGCCAGCCGTTCGCCTTCAGCGCCGGCGTCGCGGACCGCTTGCATCCCGGCAACCTTCTTCTCGCCGCTGAGGAACGTCTTGAGTTTGGAGGCGTTCTCGGCGAGGAAGCGACCGGCGTCGCCGATGGTGCGGGCCGCCGAGCCTGCGGCCTCGACAAGCCGTTCGATGATGCTGGTGACCCGGGCCGCGGTCGCAGCGATCCGGCCGGCTTCAACGGCCTGCGCGCCGCCTTCGGCGATGCCAGCGGTGAAGATGCCGGCCACCAGGCCGACGGATTCGATCGCCACGGTCCACTCCAGCAGGCTTTCCAGCTCACCGATGATGTCGTGATGGGCCTGATCGATCTCACCGGCATAGGCGGTACAGGCCGCACCGAGTGCGGCGAACTCGGTCGCGAGGTCATCAAGCTGGGTGCCGAGCTGGTTGCAGGCGGTTTCAGCGGCGGGTGCCTCCGGTGACCGCTGCGCTCCGACGAACCCGGCGGCCTGGCTGACCTCCGGCCGGTAGGCGCGCACCGCATCGGCCGCGCTCGTCCACGCGGTGCCGACTGCGCGAAGCTTGTCCTGCTGCCCGTTTGGCCAGGTGTAAGCCAGCAGGTGCGCGATCAGGAACCAGCCGTGCGGCTCACCGCCGGACCCTCCTGAAGCGGACGGCGGCGCCGGTGCCGTGATCGATTCAGCGGACGAACCACTGACACCGTCCTGCCCCGGGTAGGCCGGGGGCCCACCGATAGTTGAGCTGGCCTCGGCGTTGGCGTGGTTGTCGCCGGTCTGGCCAAGCAGGTCACCGGCGAGGCCGAGCGCGTTGGCCAGATCGCAGCCGACTGACACCGCAATGGCCGCGGCAGGGTCGTACGCACCGGCCCAACTGGTCCCGCCAGAATCCGACCCGGCCATCTGCGCGCTGTTGGCCAGCCCGCCGATCAGCGTCGATATCGCCTCGACACAGCCTCGGTTCGCCGTGTAGAACAGCCCACTCGCGTTGAGGTAGGACAGTGGGTCAACGTCCACTCTGGGCATCGCCGGATCAGCCCCACATCGCGACGTTGGCCTGAACCGCCGAACCGTAATTGCGGTGCGCGGTCGTGGCGGCCGTACGCATCTTTGCCAGGCCGGCCCGCATCCGATGCGCGCCAGCCAGCCACTCCCGGTGCGCAGCCAATTGAGCGTCCGCCGCCGCCCCTGACCACAGGCTTTGTAACCTCGCGATGCCTGCGTCCAACGTCTGCAGTTGTTCCTCGATCGTCTGCTCGAACGCGCTCATCCGGGTCACGGCCACATCGAGCTGGTCCAGATCGACCACGAAACCTGCCACTACAGCCGGCCCTCCAGACGGTTGATGATGCTCGCGCTCAACTCGTCACCTTCGCGATAGTTCGTCTTGGTCGCGCCAAGTAGAACCGAGGTCCGGGCCAGCCCATCCAGCACCTCACCGGAACCGGCCAACCACTCATCCCAGCCGGAGGCAAACGCAGAGGCCGCCGTGCCCGACCAGGCACCGCCCAGCAGATCAGTCACCACAGCTGCCAGCTGATGCTGACCGGACCGCAACTCGGCCGCGACGTCACGAGCCTGCGCCTGGGCCGCGGACAGCTCGCTCTCGGTCACCTCGAACCCGCTCAACGGGACCTCCCTTAGCGCAGCCGACAAACATCACATTTATCCGTGCTAACGACGTTAGGTCACGGGCCGAAGACCGTCAATTTATGAATATTCGCCGTCTCGGGCACGCCAACCACGACGCCGAGGTCATCGACCGGATCGCCGTCCTGCTGCCGGGACCGCCGACGGAGTGGGCTCGGCGGGTCGCGCGCACCTGCGATCTCGACGCGGACTTCATCTTTTTGGGACGGCCACACCTTGCAGCACGAGCCGTTCGAGTAGCAGCAGCGCAGAACTGGGCCAGCGGAGCCAGGACGCGCCCAGAGTAGTGCCGTGCTGATAGCACCCACCAGTCCGCCGAAACGAGTACAACCATCGCGTCGCCAACCCCCTCATCGAGCCCACGCAACTGCGCCGGCCGAAGCGGATCATTGTCAAGCGCAATAACACTGGTCGGGTCCCCGCCGCTGCTGTGGCCAATCTCCAGAGAATGAGCCTTTGAGACCGACCCGCACCTTATGCTCACCGGGTGGCTGACCTTTCTCCTTACGAACTGCGAGCTCTCAAGCAAGTGCAGGAGCACCGCGAACACCAGTTGGCGCAGTCGCCACGGCGTCTCATCCCGGAGAAGGTACGGACGGAAGCATCCCGCCGCGCAGCCGCCGTCACCGGACGAGTGCGGAAGAGCCCCGTCGGCGGTCGCGCGACCGACCTGGCCACATCCTCCTACAAGCGGGCCATGGACGGCGTCGGCAAGGCGACATCCCGGCCCGCAAACACGACTCTGTCCGAGAAACGCGTGCTGAAGGCTCTCAGCCGGCATGGACATACGGTTACGACCCTGTCCGATATCCGCGAGCTGGATCTCGAGGTGATCGACAACCTACGGCCGCGTCGGCTCGACTTCCTGTACGCCGCAACAGCCGCCGCCGAAGGTGCGCTCGCAGGCGGCGTCATCAGCGGCGGCGAGGCGCTCGCGCTATTCGGATCAGTCGAAAGTGCCGGCGCAGCGGCAGCCCCAGGCTTCGGGGCCGTCGCGGCCGCAGTAGGTGGCGACGCGATATTCGTACTCGGGGCCGGCAGCCGAGCCGTCGCGCACACCTCCATGTACTACGGCTACGACCCGAACGATCCCGCCGAGAAGCTCTACATCATGGCCGTGCTCAACCTCGGCACCGCAGCCACAGGCTCAGCGAAGTACCTCGCCTACCGCGAGCTTTCCCAACTCGCCCAGCAACTGGCGCGCAACGCGACCTGGGCGGCCCTGCGCCAGCACGGGCTCACCCGCGTCGCGGAAACCTTTGCAGCACAGATGAGCGTGCGCCTGACGCAAAAGAAGCTCGGACAGCTCGTGCCGATCGCCGGCATCGTCACCGGTGGCGCCCTGAATTACGGACTCTTGGACTCCATCTGCGATGCCGCCCACTGGGCCTACCGCGAACGGTTCCTCACGGACAAGCAAGGCGGCGGATCGGCCTTCGCCCTGCCTGAGCCCCCACCCGAGCCAGGACCTGACGACCAGGACGAGGCAGCCGTCAGTGTGCTGGAGATCCTCGACCAGGACGATCGCGGGCACGACCGGCCGGTATGAGCCAGTGCACCGATGCGGTCGCCGTCCTCGCCGCAAAGCTGGCACACGCAGTCGCTGCCCGCCACCGCCCAGATGGCAGGCAAACCAGGTTTCAATCTCCGAGCTGCGAGTGCCGGAACACCATCGACGGCAGCATCCGCCAAGCGCCAGGATGAGCCACAGTCCGTCACGCCACAGATAGACGACGCTGAAGGTGGCCGCCACGGCGTTGATGACGACGAGCCGGACGGCCAGATCCCGCATTTAGTCGCACAGCTTCGAAGTCCTCAGAGCATCGGAAGTCGGGCGCGACAGCACTTCGTCAAAGAGCGGCCGGAGATTTGGTCAGCGCTGCTCACTCGATACGACCTGCAGCACGTCGTGCTCTACAACCCCGCCCACTCACCCGAACGGATCCGCTCCAACCTCGCCCATGAGCTCGCGCACCTCGCCGCCGAACACGAACTCACCGAGGCTTGGCTGGATGACCAGGGACACTGCAGCGGGTCCTCCAGTGACCAGGAGCAGGAAGCTGCCGAACTCGCCGGCGCGCTGCTGGTGCCCGCCGAGGTCGCCCACGCCATCCGCGGCGGCGACGTCGAAGCGCTCGCGGCGAAGTACGAGGTGAGCGTTCCGATGGCACGCTGGCGGATGCAGGCTTCGGGCGGCCAGAAGATTGCCCTTCGCGCACAGAACCGGACTCGAACGCGGTCGCGCCAGAGAACCCGGTGCGGGCGAGCAAGAACTGCGGGGTCGCTGCTCAGACCGCCTCGCTGGCTGGCGTCTTTCTGCTCGCGGCGCACCGAATTGTGCAGGTGGTCTGACCAGAAGCCGGCGAGCTACTGACCGGCCTGCATCCCGCCCCTGGACGGCTCCCCTCGATGGCTATAGGTACTGCTCAAGCGCAAGATCATTGGCCAGCGCCGCCGCATCGGCCGGCGACATACAGCTCACTCCGCTCTTGTCGAGCCGAGACCTCGGTGCCCTGCCGCAACGCCCGTGGCTTCACAACCGCCGACCCACGGCGACTATCCCCAGACGCGGCACTGAGGCCATTGAATCCGTGACACGTCCTCGACACTCCTGAGGTTCGCGGACGTTCCGTGCGTGCCTAGGCCTCTCGTTAGAGACGAGATTTCTCTTCAAAACGGAGTACTACTCGGGATCCTGCGAGCCGGGACAGGTAGAAGGGCCCGGCGCGGTGGCCGGGCCCTTCTAGTCAGCCAGGTTCTCCCGTCCTTGCGGTCGGCGGTTATCTGCCGAGTTCTCGTTTGACGAGAACACTGCGGGGAATCAGCTGCAGCCGCTCGTGCTGCCGCAGCCGTCACATACGAAGCAAGAACCGGCGCGTTGCATCTTGGTGCCGCAGTTCATGCACAGCGGCGCATCCGAGGACGCACCCAACAGTGACTCGATCAGTTCGGCCGAGCTGTGCACCGACGGGTCGGCCGGCTTCTTCGCCGCTGCCGGCGGCGTTGCCACCACCGGTGCTGACTGGGACAGTGCCTCCAGGTCGCTGCTCTCCTCGACCGGTGAGTAGCTGCCGGTCTCGAGCTGACGTGAGCGCTCGTCGGCGGTGTGAATGCCGAGCGCGGCCCGAGTCTCGAAGGGCAGGTAGTCCAAGGCCAGCCGGCGGAAGATGTAGTCCACGATCGACTGCGCCATCCGGATATCGGGGTCATCGGTCATGCCGGCCGGTTCGAAGCGCATGTTGGTGAACTTCGAAACATAGGTCTCCAGCGGGACGCCATGCTGCAGCGCCACCGACACCGCAATCGAGAACGCGTCCATCACGCCGGCCAGCGTCGAGCCCTGCTTGCCCAGCTTGAGGAACAGCTCACCCAGGCCGTCATCCGGGTAGGAGCCCGCAGTCAGGTAACCCTCGGCGCCCCCGACGGTGAACGACACGGTCCGCGACGGCCGGGACTTCGGCAGCCGCTTGCGGATCGGGCGGTACTCGGCAATCTTGGCCGGCTCGGCTTCGGCGGCACCGCTCTGCTTGGCCTGCTTGCCAGCAGACAGCGGTTGGCCGACCTTGCAGTTGTCGCGGTACACGGCCAAAGCCTTCAAGCCGAGCTTCCAACCCTGGAAGTAGACATCGGCGATGTCGGCCACGGTCGCCGACTCGGGCAGGTTGACCGTCTTGGAGATCGCGCCGGACAGGAACGGCTGGGTCGCGGCCATCATCCGAACGTGGCCCATCGCCCTGATGGCCCGGGCGCCCATCGCGCAGTCGAAGACGTCATAGTGCTCGATCTTCAGACCCGGCGCGTCCTGGACGTGGCCGTGCTCGCCGATGAACTCGACAATGGCCTCGATCTGCTCCTGCTGGTAGCCCAGCGCGCTCAGCGCCCGCGGCACCGTCTGGTTGACGATCTGCATCGAGCCGCCGCCGACCAGCTTCTTGAACTTCACCAGGGCCAGGTCCGGTTCGATGCCGGTGGTGTCGCAGTCCATCATCAGCCCGATGGTGCCGGTCGGAGCGAGCACCGAGGCCTGGGCGTTGCGCCAGCCGTTCGCCGCGCCGATGGCCAGGCACCGGGACCACTGTTCGGTGGCGTGAGCGAGCACCGACTTGTCGGTCTGGTGGAAGAACCGGACGGTGTCATTGGCCGCGGCATGCTTGCGCATCACCCGGGCGTGCGCCTCGGCGTTGCGCGCGAAGCCGTCGTACGGGCCGACCACGCCGGCCAGTTCGGCCGAGCGCCGGTAGGCGGTGCCGGTCATCAGCGAGGTGATCGCGGCCGCCATCGCCCGTCCGGCCTCGGAGTCATAGGCCAGCCCCGAGGCCATCAGCAACGCACCGAGGTTGGCGTAACCGATACCGAGTTGGCGATAGGCCCTGGTGTTGACGCCGATTGCCTCGGTCGGGAAGTCGGCGAAGCAGATCGAGATGTCCATCGCGGTGATGATGAGCTCGACTGCCTTGATGAACTTGATCGAGTCGAAGGAGTTGCCGGTGCCATCGGTGCCGAGGAACTTCATCAGGTTCAGCGATGCCAGGTTGCACGAGGTGTTGTCCAGGCTCATGTACTCCGAGCACGGGTTGGACGCGGTGATCCGGCCGGATTCGGGGTTGGTGTGCCAGTCGTTGATGGTGTCGTCGTACTGGATGCCGGGGTCAGCACACTCCCAGGCCGCCTTGGCGACCTTGTTGAACAGTTGCTTGGCGTCCACGCTCTCGATGACGTTGTGGGTCTCGCGAGCCCGCAGGTCGAACTGGGCGCCCTCCTCCACCGCACGCATGAACTCATCCGAGACCCGCACCGAGTTGTTGGCGTTCTGGTACTGCACCGAGGTGATGTCGGCACCGCCGAGGTCCATGTCGAACCCGGCGTCGCGCAGCACCCGGATCTTGTCCTCTTCACGAGCCTTGGTCTCAACGAACTCGACGATGTCGGGATGGTCGATATCCAGCACGACCATCTTGGCCGCGCGCCGGGTGGCGCCACCGGACTTGATGGTGCCGGCCGAGGCGTCGGCGCCGCGCATGAAGCTGACCGGTCCGGAGGCGGTGCCACCGGAGGACAGTAGCTCCTTCGACGAGCGGATCCGGGACAGGTTCAGCCCCGCGCCGGAGCCACCCTTGAAGATCAGGCCCTCTTCGCGGTACCAGTTGAGGATCGAGTCCATGGTGTCGTCCACCGCGAGGATGAAGCAGGCGCTGACCTGCTGCGGGGACGTGGTGCCCACGTTGAACCAGACCGGCGAGTTGAAGCTGAACACCTGGTGCAACAGCATCCAGGTCAGCTCGTGTTCGAAGACCTCGGCATCGGCGGCCGAGGCGAAGTAACCGAACTCGTCGCCGGCAGTCCGGTACGAGCGGACCACCCGGTTGATCAGCTGCTTGAGCGACCACTCACGCTGGTCGGTGCCGACCGCGCCGCGGAAATACTTGGTGGTCACGATGTTGGCCGCGTTGACCGACCAGCTGGTCGGGAACTCCACGCCGCGCTGCTCGAAGTTCACCGAGCCGTCGCGCCAGTTGGTCATCACGACATCGCGACGCTCCCAGTCGAGTTCGTCGTAGGGGTGGCGGCCGGCGGTGGTGTAGATGCGGTCAACGGTCAGGCCGTTGGCCGGATACACCGGCTGCGCCTTGGCGTTGGCCTTCGCCGCCCGCGCTGCGCCCGAGTGCTTGGCATTCTCAGCTGACTTGCCGGTGTTCTTGGTACCGGACGTATCGCCCGTTGAGCCGCCCTCGACAACCTCGGTCATACCCGCTGTTCCCCTTTCAATGGTGTGGTCATAGTCAGATGGTGCTGCCGGGAGATACCGGCCTAGTGCTCGGATTCGATGTGCCGGCGATGTTCGGCCCGCAGGTCACCGATCGCCTTCTCGAAGTCGTCGATGGAACTGAACGCCTGGTAGACACTGGCGAAGCGCAGGTAGGCGACCTCGTCCAGCTCTCGCAGCGGACCGAGAATGGCCAGTCCCACCTCGGGCGCGGGCACCTCTGCCGAGCCGGTCGCGCGGATCGCGTCCTCGACCGCCTGCGCGAGCTGGGCGAGAGCGTCCTCATCGACCGGACGGCCCTGGCATGCGCGGCGCACCCCGGTGATCACCTTCTGCCGGCTGAACGGCTCGGTCACCCCGCTGCGCTTGATGACGGCAAGGGTTGCATCTTCCAGCGTGGTGAACCGCTTGCCGCATTCCGGGCAGCTACGCCGGCGCCGGATGACCTGGCCCTCGTCCTGCTCCCGGGAATCGACTACGCGGGAGTCAGGATGACGGCAGTACGGACAACGCACGTTCGTTCACTCCCTCAAGTAAAGCTGGCGTACAAGCAATGCCGGGCCAATGTGGGACCAATGTGAGCCCGGCGTGGGGCACCAGTGCGGTTCGCCACGGCCGGGCATGTGGTTGTCAACAGCCGCCTGTCGACAACCTGGGGACCGTCGGTGGACGAACCGCTCAAGCCTGTTGACAACTGTGGACCAGCTCATGCACAACCTGTGGACTAACCACACGCTTGTAACTACTACATGTAGGGGAGAACGCTAGAGCGTCGACGATACTTCCGCAAGCCGCGACACTCCGTAATCTCGTGTTCGAGCGCGCGGGCGCAAGCATGACGATGCCCCAGCGCACCGGATCGCGCTGGGGCCAGCAGGCTAGATCTCTAGCCGACCTTGAGGGTTTGCCCAGCAGTCAGGGACGGCGAGGCCAGGTGGTTGAGTTCGCGCAGTTGATCGACGACCCGGCGCGGATCCCGATTGGGATCCGCACGTTGTGCAATCGACCAAAGCGTGTCACCCGGCTGCACGGTGACCACCGTGCCCGGCGGCAATGCCGGGGTGGCCGCCGCCGAACCGCCCGCCGAGGCATGAGCGATGAGCAGTAGCACCATGCCGAGCACCAGCGTGGCCAGCACCACCACCGCGATGCCTCGCCGGGTAAGCCGAAGCGGTGCGGCGGCCGGCGTCACGGTCAACGGCCAGTCGAGCCGGCTCTCGCGGAACTGCCTGGGTGCACAGCCCGGCGCCGCGTCACGCGCGATGACCCGCAACCCGCTCAGCTCACTCGGCCCACTCAGCTGCCGCACGTCGCGAGGCGGTGCCTGCGGTTCACGCAGGTCCTGCGGCACAACCTGGCCGGGAACCAGTGCCCACCGGCGCGCCGGCACCAACGCCAGGTGCCGACCATGCTGATCGACCTGATGAACCGCGTCGACGTAGTTGGCTACGTAGACCACGTCGACCGGGTCTCTGTGGTCGACCGGGTCTATGTGCTCGGCCGGCAGGGACGGTCGTGGCCGCCGGGCTCGCTCGGGGATGTACACCTCGGGCGGATACTCGGTTGCGACTGACATGCCGTCCTCCTCGCTGTCTCTGGCCGGTCGGCCAGTACACTTTCGGTCGAACACGCGTTCGATGAACATCTGTCGATCGAACATCTATTCGATCGAACGCCTGTACGAATAGGTTTACTACAAGCCTCTGACAGAAACCAGATCCGCGACACACCGATTCGAACGGGTGTTTGAATCGTTACCGGATCCGCGCTAGGTTGCTGGCACTGTGCGACCGCAGGAATCGAGCGAACCGAGAAAGAGGAGACTCCGGTGCCCAAGAATTCCAAGCCCCCGACCAGGCGAGGACCGGGACGACCCAAGAACAGCACCATTGCGGAGTTTCCAGGCCACGACCCGGGAGACGGCCTCACCTCCCGGCAGCGCACCATCCTCAGCGTGATCCGCGACGCGGTGCAGAGCCGGGGCTTTCCGCCGAGCATGCGAGAGATCGGGGACGCGGTCGGGTTGCAGTCGACCTCGAGCGTCAGCCACCAGTTGGCGGTGCTGGAGCAGAAGGGTTATATCCGCCGCGATCCCAACAAGCCCAGGGCGCTGGACGTGCGCGCTCCCGGCGAACTGGACGAGGCCAGCACGCCCAGCCTGCTGCAGCCCGATCACGATGACGCGCTGCAGGCCGGCTCGCCGGTCCCGGTACTGGTACCGATGATCGGCCGGATCGCGGCCGGCGGGCCGATCCTTGCCGAGCAGTTGGTTGAAGACGTCTTCCCGCTGCCCCGCACCCTGGTCGGTGAGGGCACCCTCTACATGCTCAAGGTGCAGGGCGACTCGATGATCGATGCCGCCATCACCGATGGCGACTGGGTCGTGGTGCGCCAGCAACCCGACGCTGAGAACGGCGATATCGTGGCCGCAATGTTCGATGGCGAGGCCACCGTCAAGACGTTCCGGCGCCGGGACGGGCACGCCTGGTTGCTACCGCAGAACCCTGCCTACTCCCCTATCCCTGCCGATGACGCCACCATCCTCGGCAGGGTCGTCACGGTGCTGCGCAAGATCTGAGCAGCACCGGTCACCGATCTACGCGGACCAGCTGAGCCGAGGGCGAATGCCCTGCAGGATCAGCCCTGAACCTGCTGCTGAGGCGCTTCCCGTGGCGCCTCGGCGGCAGGGGCGGGGGTCTTGACAATCGACACCGGCGGAGCGCTTGGATCAGCCACCGGGTTCACCGGCACGGCAGCCACCGGCACGGCAGCCACCGGCACCACAGGCACGGCATTCGCTGGTCCTGCGGGCACGGCCGGACTCACCGGGTTGACCGGGGCGGCCTGCACTACCGGCTGCACGACGCTGCCATCAGCCGGCGTCTCGGCGCGGGCGGAATCGTCCTCGCCCATGCCTTTCATCTCGGTCTTGAAGATCCGCAGCGAGCGGCCGACAGACCGCGACATCTCCGGCAGCTTCTTGTAGCCGAACAGCACCACCACGACCACGGCGAGAATCAGCCAGTGCGACGGCGAATCTAGGCCCATGATCAAGTCTCCCTCGGTTGCGACAACAACCCCAGCCTACCCGCGACCGACGCGATGCGAGGTGCCCGGCGATCAGGCAGTGTCGAACTCGGCGAGCGCGGCGGCCAGATCCGACCGAACCCGCGCGCTGATCAGGGTTCCGTCCCCGGTGTGGTCCTCCGACAGCACCTCGCCGTCGGAGTGGATGCGAGCCACCAGATCACCCCGGGTGTATGGAATCAACGCGAGCACCGAACGGTCCGGTCGCGGTAGGCCGGCCTCGATGACCTCACGCAGCCGGGCCAGCCCAGCGCCGGTCTGCGCCGAGACGAACAGCGCCTCGGGTGCCAGGCTGCGCAACCGCAACTGGGTCTCTTCATCGGCCGCATCGACCTTGTTGAACACGATCTGCTCCGGTACATCGAGGGCGTCGATGTCGGCCAGCACCTCGCGGACCGCACGAATCTGTGCTTCCGGATCGTCGTCGGAGGCGTCGACCACGTGCAGCAGAAGGTCCGCGCCGGCAACCTCTTCCAGGGTGGAGCGAAATGCCTCGACCAGCTGGTGCGGCAGGTGCCGGACGAAGCCGACCGTGTCAGACAGGGTGTAGATCCGGCCGTCGGCGGTCTCGGCTCGCCGTACCGTCGGATCCAGGGTCGCGAACAGGGCGTTCTCCACCAGCACTCCGGCGCCGGTGAGCCGGTTCAGCAGTGAGGACTTGCCGGCATTGGTGTAACCGGCCAGCACCACGGTCGGCACCTGATGGTTGTCCCGGCGAGCTCGCTTGACGTCCCGCGCGGTCTTCATGCCAGAGATTTCCTTGCGAAGCTTGGCCATTCGTGCGGTGATCCGGCGCCGATCGATTTCCAGCTTGGTCTCACCGGGGCCGCGGCCACCGATGCCGACACCGTTGGCCGCGCGGCCACCCACCTGGCGTGACAGCGACTCACCCCACCCGCGCAGGCGCGGAACCAGGTACTGCAGTTGGGCCAGCTCCACCTGGGCCTTGCCCTCCCGCGAGCGGGCATGCCGGGCGAAGATGTCGAAGATCAGCGCGATCCGGTCAACCACCTTCACCTTGACCACCTCTTCCAGCTGACGCAGCTGGCCGGGTGCGAGCTCACCGTCGCAGATCACTGTGTCCGCACCGGTCGCGGCCACGATGTCACGCAGCTGCTTGGCCTTGCCCGAACCGATGTAAGTGGCCGGATCGGGCCGGTCCCGGCGCTGCACCAAGCCGTCGAGCACCTCCGACCCGGCAGTCTCGGCCAGCCTGGCCAGCTCGTGCATCGAGTTCTCGGCCTCGGTCAGGGTGCCGGTGGTCCACACCCCGACCAGCACCACCCGTTCCAATCGGAGCTGGCGGTACTCCACCTCGGTCACGTCGGTGAGCTCGGTGGACAGCCCGGCTATCCGGCGCAGCGCGGCCCGCTCGGACAGGTCGTAGTCGCCCAGGGTCAGCTCGACCTCGTCGGCATCGTCGGTGAGCGCCAACTCGACCTCGAGCGGATCGCTGCCGCCGGCCTGGCTCTCCGCGCCCTCGCTGGCGGCTCGGCCAGGATCGAGCAGGCTGGCAGGGGCATCGTCGGCCGGCGGGAGGTAGCTGCCGTCGGGTCGCTGGTATGCAGTCATTGCTGTCCATGGTGACAGCCGCCGGCCGGATCGTGCCAGGCAATTTCGCTACCGGATGAGACCCCGCACGAACAACAGCGACCGGACGGGGTCAGCGGTGTGCCGACAGCCATTGTTCGGTCAGCTCGAGGCCGGCCACCAGCACCGCCGGACCGGACAGCACCAGGGTGCCTGCCTGCGACCACCACACCTCGCACCGGCCACCCGGCGTATCGACCTGCCAGCGCGTCTGGTCCGCCGTCGCCGGACCAGCCGCGGCGACCACCACCGCACAGATCCCGGTCCCGCAGGAACGGGTCTCGCCGACGCCTCGCTCGTGCACCCGCATCCGCACCTGGTACGGACCGGTGCGGACAAAGAACTCCACGTTCTGGCCCTCGGGCAATGCCGGACGCACCTGCGGCGGCCTGCTGAGATCCAGCGCCAGCAACTCGGGCACCGAATCGAGCTCGACCACCACGTGCGGGTTGGGCAGCTCGATGGCTGCCATCGATTGCAGTTGGGCCTGACCGAGCAGCACCAGCGGCCGCTGCGCCAGGCCGACTGCCTGTCCCATGTCCACCGTGACCGCGGCACCGTCGAAATTCACCAACCTGCTGCCACCCCGAGTGGCGATCCGGGTAGGGCCGTCGATCAAGCCAGCCTGCTGCAGGTAGCGCCCGAACACCCGCGCACCGTTGCCGCACATCTCGGCGATCGAACCGTCAGCATTGCGATAGTCCATGAAGTATTCGGCCTCACCGGCCTGTGCCAGCACGTCCGGCTCGGTCGCCAGCCTGGTCCGCACCACGCGCAATACCCCGTCGGCGCCGATCCCGGCGTGCTGGTCGCACAGTGCCCGGACCAGGCCTGGCGACAGGGACAGCACGGCGTCCAGATCCGGCAGCACGATGAAGTCGTTCTCGGTTCCGTGGCCCTTGAGGGCCAGCAGGCCGTGGCTCATGGCTCCAGCCTAGGCGACAGCAGTCCGACGGCACGGTCCAGCAGATCGGCCGCCCCGGCGTCCAGCCAGTGGATTCGCGGGTCGCGGCGAAACCAGGACCGCTGCCGCCGGACGAATCGCAGGGTGCCCCGTACGGTCAACTCGATCGCCTCTGACAGCTCACCACACACGGCGCCGCCGGCGTCCAGGACGTCGAGCAGTTGCTGGTAGCCCAGCGCCTTGGCCGCGGTCGGGCTGCCCCGCAGGCCGAGGGGCAGCAGCGTGCGAACCTCCTCCAGCAGCCCGCGCTCCATCATTCGCTCGACTCGCTGGCGGACCCGCTCGTCGAGGTCGGCTCGGTCCAAGCCCAGCTGGACACTGGGGTAGATCGACTCGAACGCCGGCATCCGGGCGATGAAGGGCCGCCCGGTGATCTCGATGACCTCCAGGGCACGCACGATCCGGCGGCCGTTGCCGGGCAGGATGGCCGCAGCCGCAACCGGGTCACGCTCGACCAACCGGGCATGCAGGCCGGCAGCGCCGAGCTGGTCGAGTTCGGCGGCCAACCTGGCCCGGATCACCGGATCCTCACCGGGAAAGTCGAGCCGGTCCAGGGCGCCGCGCAGGTAGAGACCGGACCCGCCGACCAGTAGCGCAACCTTGCCGCGGCCGCGGATGTCCTCGATTGCCAGCCGGGCCAGCCGCTGGTACTCCGCCACCGCCGCCGACTTGGTCAATGGCCAGACGTCGAGCAGATGGTGCACCACGCCGGCCCGCTCGATGACGCTCAACTTGGCGGTTCCGATGTCCATACCGGTGTAGAGCTGCATGGAGTCGGCGTTGACGATCTCGGCGTCGAAGCGTCGCGCCAGGGCAACCGCGAGGTCGGATTTGCCGGTTGCGGTCGGTCCGGTCACCGCAACCACTGCTGGCCCGGTCATGCCGACATCGGTGACAGTCACGTTGCAAGAGGCTAACCGGCTGCGACTACACCTGGTCCGGTCGTGTCTAATGCACGATATGAGTTCGGAATGGGGACGTATCGACGACGCTGGCACCGTGTTCGTGAGGACCGCCGACGGAGAACGCGAGGTCGGCTCGTGGCAGGCCGGCGACGCCGAAGCCGGGCTTGCCTACTACGTGCGCAGATATGAGGACCTGCAGACCGAGGTCGATCTGCTGAGCAAGCGGCTGGAGTCCGGCGCCGGCGATGCCAAGTCCACCAAGTCCCAGGCGATGACCCTGCATGCCTCGCTGCCGACCGTTGCCGCAGTCGGCGACCTGGCGACGTTGGATGCCCGGCTGGTCACGCTGATCGCTGCCGCCGACGCCAAGATCGGCGAGCAGGCCGAGGCACGTGACGCGGCGCGGGCCGAGGCGATCGCCAAGAAGGAAGCGCTGGCGGCCGAGGCCGAACAGATCGCCGAATCGTCCACCCAGTGGAAGGTCGCCGGTGATCGGCTGCGCGCCATCGTCGAGGACTGGAAGCTGGTCAAGGGCATCGACCGCAAGACCGACGACGCCCTGTGGAAGCGGTTCGCGGCGGCCCGCGACGCCTTCGGTAAGCGGCGTGGCAGCCATTTCGCCAACCTCGACACCGAGCGTGAGGCTGCCAGGTCGATCAAGGAGAAGCTGGTTGCTCGGGCCGAAGAGCTGGCGGCATCGGAGGAGTGGCGCGATACCGCGCAGGCCCTCAAGGATCTGATGAACGACTGGAAGGCGGCGCCGCGGGCCAACCGGGCCACCGAGGACGCCCTCTGGAAGAAGTTCCGGGCCGCGCAGGACTCCTTCTTCGAGCGGCGCTCCGGCGTGTTCGCCGAGCGGGACGCCGAACAAGTCCAGAACCTCAAGCACAAGGAAGCGATCATCGCCGAGGCGACCGCTCTGGACCTCAGCAACCCCCGGCAGGCGCAGGTGCAGTTGCGTGATTTGCAGGAGAAGCTGGAAACCTACGGCCACGTCCCGCGTGATGCGATGCAGCGGGTCGAGGCCCGGATGCGCGCCGCGGAGCAGCGGGTCCGCGATGCGCTGGACGCGGACTGGAAGCGCGGCGCCACCGAGTCCAACCCGTTCCTGGCCCAGCTCAAACAACGGCTGGCCGAGGCCGAGGCCAAGCTGGCGCGGGCGCAGGCCTCCGGGGACGCCGGTCGAATCGCCAAGGCCGAGGCCGAGGTGGCGCAGCGCAGCGCGCTGATCCCGGGCAGCTGATAACCGCTCTGCCCGATCCGCTCTACCCGATCCACTCTGGTCAATCGGCCCGGGTTTGGGCCGGCGACCGGCTTGGGCCAGCGACCGCTCTGGTCCGGGCTAGCTCGGCCGACGGCCGATGGACAGCAGCTGCCCGGCCGGAGGCGGCGAGGTGGGCGCGCCGCGCCAGCGCTGGTGTGCCGTGATCGGACTGTCGGCGACCAGGTGATGCGGCGCCGCGTAGGTCAGCCGCGCGGTGATCAGGTCGCCCGGTCCGACCGCCAGCTCACCGGGCGCCACGTGTACCAGCCGGCCATCGCGGGCCCGGCCCGACACCCGCAGGTTCGCCGCATCCTTCTTGCCCTCGAACGAGCTGACCAGGATCTCGGCCTCGGTGCCCACCAACCCCTTGTTCTCCTGCCAGCTGATCGCCTCCTGCAGTTCGATCAACCGGTCATAACGCTGCTGCACGACAACCTTCGGGATCTGATCGGCCATCTCGGCCGCCGGCGTGCCTGGCCGGGGCGAGTACTGAAAGGTGAAGGCGCTGGCGAAGCGGGCCTGGCCTACCACCGCCATCGTCTGGTCGAAATCGGCCTCGGTCTCGCCGGGAAACCCGACGATGATGTCGGTGGTAATCGCGGCCCGGGGCATCGCCGCGCGTACCGACTCGATGATCTGCAGGTAGCGGGCCTGACGATAGGAGCGACGCATCGAGCGCAGCACCGCGTCCGAGCCCGACTGCATCGGCATGTGCAGCTGCGGGCAGACATTGGCGGTCTCGGCCATCGCGGCGATCACGTCGTCGGTGAAGTCGCGCGGATGCGGGCTGGTGAACCGGACCCGGTCCAGCCCCTCGATCCGCCCGCAGGCGCGCAACAGCTTGCCGAAAGCCAGTGCGTCACCGAAGGACCTGCCGTAGGAATTGACGTTCTGCCCGAGCAGGGTGATCTCGCTCACCCCATCGGCCACCAGCGCCTCGATCTCGGCCAGCACGTCACCGGGTCGCCGGTCGGTCTCGACGCCCCGCAGGCTGGGCACGATGCAGAAGGTGCAGGTGTTGTCGCAGCCGACCGAGATCGACACCCAGGCCGAGAACGCCGAGTCCCGGCGGCTGGGCAGCTCGGACGGAAAGTTCGCCAGCGCCTCCAGGATCTCGACCTGCGCCTCGTCGTTGTGCCTGGCCCGCTCGAGCAGCACCGGCAGGCTGGCCAGATTGTGGGTGCCGAACACCACGTCCACCCACGGTGCCTTGCGCAGTACCTCGGCCCGATCCTTCTGCGCCAGGCAGCCACCGACCGCAATCTGCATGCCTGGGCGGGCCGACTTGACCGGGGCCAGCTGGCTCAGGTTGCCGTACAACCGGTTGTCGGCGTTCTCGCGGACGGCGCAGGTGTTGAACACCACCAGATCCGCCGAGCGTCCACTGGTGTCGGGACTGCGAACATAGCCCGCTTGTTCGAGCAGGCCGGCGAGCCGCTCGGAGTCGTGGACGTTCATCTGGCAGCCGTAGGTCCGGATGGCGTAGGTCGGGTCGGCCGCCGCGGCAGGTGGGGTAGTCATGTCCTCACCAGGGTAGGCGGCCATACCCTCTGGCTATGCACGAGCCCGTCTCGACGCCGCCGACCGCCACCGGCCTGCTCACCCTGCGCCCGCTGACCGAACCCGATCTGGCACTGCTGGTCGGCTGGGTGGCCGCCGCGCACGTGAGCCGGTGGTGGCGCGACCCGGCCACAGCCGACGCTGTTCGCGCCGACTACCTGCCGTGCATCCAGGGCAGCGATCCGACGCACGTCCTGATTGCCGAACTCGATGGCCGGCCGCTCGGGTTCGCCCAGTGGTATCGCTGGGCCGACAACACCGAGCATGCCGCCTCGCTGGGCGCCGCAATGGACGAAGCCGGCTTTGACTACCTGATCGGGGACCCGGGTGATTGTGGAATCGGGCTGGGCACCCGGCTGATCGCCGCGATCATCGACCGGCTGCGGCGGGCGTGGCCAGAGGTCGGCGGGGTGGTCGTCGACCCGGAGGAGGCCAACCTCGCCTCTCGCCGGGTGTTGGAGCACAACGGGCTGGACCTGGTACGGCTCGTCCAGCTCGCCGATCCGAGCGGATCGCCGATCGGTCCGACCGCTGTCTACCGGCGCCGATTCAGTGCGCCACCTCAGTAGCGCGGGACTCGCGGACCACGGTGACCCTGATCTGTCCTGGATAGGTGAGCTCGTCCTCGATCTGCTTGGCCACCTCGCGAGCCAGCACGCCGGCCGCCAGGTCATCGACCTCATTGGGTAGCACCATCACCCGCACCTCGCGGCCGGACTGCATGGCGAACACTCGTTCCACACCCGGTCGCGAGGCGGCGATCTCCTCGATCCGCTCCAGTCGTGTGACATAGGCCTCCAGCGACTCACGCCGGGCCCCTGGCCGGGCCGCCGAGCAGGCGTCGGCAGCCTGGGTCAGTACCGCCTCCACGGTGCGCGGCGCAACCTCGTTGTGGTGGGCTTCGACGGCGTGTGCGACCGCCTCGCTCTCACCGAACCTGCGCAGCAGGTCCGCGCCCACGATCGCGTGGCTGCACTCGACCTCGTGGGTGAGCGCCTTGCCGATGTCGTGCAGAAACGCCGAACGCTTGATCAAGGCCGGCTCCAGGCCGAGTTCGCTGGCCATGATGCCGGCGATATGCGCGGTCTCGATCAGGTGGCCGAGGACGTTCTGCCCGTAGCTGGTGCGGTATTTCAACCGACCCAGGGTCGGTATCAGTCGCTCGTCGAGGTCGGTGATGCCGACGTCGGCCAGCGCGTCCCGAGCGGCCCGCAGGCAGAGCTCGTCCACCTCGACCTTGGCCACGTCGTGGATCTCTTCGATCCGATGTGGATGGATCCGACCGTCGAGGATCAGCTTTTCCAACGTGATGCGCCCGATTTCCCGCCGCACCGGATCGAAGCAGGACAGCAACACAGCCTCGGGGGTGTCGTCGATGATCACGTTGACTCCGGTGACCGATTCGAAGGCTCTGATGTTGCGGCCCTCACGGCCGATGATGCGCCCCTTCATCTCATCGCTGGGCAGGTGCAGCACGCTGACCACCGTCTCTGCGGTCTGCTCGCTGGCTACTCGCTGAACGGCCTCCACCACGATCGCCCGGGCTCGCTCGGTGCCTTCGGCCCGCGCCTCGGTTTCGATGGCACGGACCAGGCTGGCCGCCTCCCGGCGAGCTGTTGCCTCGACCGAGTTGAGCAACTCCACCTTGGCCTGCTCGGCGGTCAGCTCGGCGATCCGAGCCAGTTCGGCGACCTCGGCGGCCGCCTGGAGTTCGCCCGCCGCCACCAGCTCGCGACGGCTGGCAGCGAGCTCGGCCTCGGCGACCTCCAGATCGGCCTGCCGCTGGCCCAGCCGCTCGGTCAACCGCTCGAGTTCGGCCGACTGATCCCGCAGCTGCTGCGCCTGGCCACTCAAGCCGACCTCAATTGCATCCAGCTGGGCAGTCCTGGCCTCAGAATCTCGCTCGATCACACGCCGGGCATCCGCGAGCAGGTCGGCCGCCAGCGCTTCGGCCCGCGCCCGAGCCGCTTCGGCGCCGGCTCGGGCGAGTTCGGTCTCGGTGCGCGCGGCCCGACGCAACGACTCCAGTTCGGTCTCCGATGCCAGCCGGGCAGCCTCGGCATCACGGTGGGCTCGCTGGCGTAGGGCGGCCGCCTCGGCCTCCGCCTCGGCCAGCCGCGCACCGCTGGCGCTATGGGTTGGCGATCCGGACCTGGCACCTTCGCTACCGGCGATACCGGGATCGGGCACGACACGGTGGGCGTAGACGGTCAGGAACTTCAAGCCGAGCACCAATAGCAGTACGAAGGCAGCACCAATCGCGGTGAACTGAACCAGGTGGCTCATGGACGTCCCCTCTCCCGGCGGCGACATGTCCGCTGGACACTCGCATCGGCACAGTCAGGAAATCCGGAACCGCCACACAACTCAGCGCCAACTCAACGGCATAACAACCGCAGCGAAGCACGCCGACCAGCCATGCTGGCCGGGTATGAACCCGTTCCTCCTTTCATCTCAACGACGGCTGGCTTTGCAAACAACTGCTCTATGTCAGTGCACGCCCTGGTGAACGCAGCGCATCCAGTTCCCTGATCTTTCTGAGGCTAGGAACGAACTGGCACCCGGTCAAGCAAGCCAGGCCGGATCGGCGGAATCAGATGGATACGCCCGCGTTGCCGATTCGCCGATAACCTCGCGAACTATCTGAAAAGCCATGCCAGGCGAGTAGCCTTTGCGGGCCAGCATGCCCGCTAGCCGGCGGGTCTGCACGTGAGGCTCGAGCCGGCTCATGGAGCGGAGCTTGCGCTGAACCAGCCTGCGGGCGGTATCGCGCTCTCGTTCCGGATCGACCTCGGCTACGGCTTCGGCGGCCACCGAGTCCTCGACACCCTTGGCGCGCAATTGCCTCGACAGCTCTCGACGCGCTAAGCCTCGGTCGTTGTGCCGGGACTCCACGAAGCTGGCGGCAAAAGCGTGGTCGTCGATCAAGCGAACCGCGGTCAGCCGGTCCAGTACCCGGTGGGCAGCGTCCTCGGGCACGTGCCTGGCCGTTAACGCTTCGGCAAGCTCGGCCCGCGTCCGTGCCCGGATCGTCAACAATCGCAGACAGATCGTGCGTGCCACCGAATCAAGGTCTGCCTCGGCGTCTGGTTCACGCACCGTGTCCGCCGGTGGGCCCGATGGCACACCGGCCGCTGACCCTCGTCGAGCCATCGTGGGGGCGTGTCTCAGAAGTCGACCGGAGCCGGCAACGGCTCTTCTTCGGTGACTCGGGCCCCCACTCCCAGCTTTTCCTTGATCTTCTTCTCGATCTCGTCGGCAATATCCGGGTTATCCCGCAGGAAGCTACGGACGTTCTCCTTGCCCTGACCCAACTGGTCGCCGTCGTAGGTGTACCAGGCACCGGACTTGCGAACGATCGCCTGATCGACCCCGACATCGATCAACGAGCCTTCGCGACTGATCCCCTGGCCGTACACGATGTCGAATTCGGCCTGCTTGAACGGCGGAGCGACCTTGTTCTTCACAACCTTGACCCGGGTCCGGTTTCCCACCGCGTCGGCGCCGTCCTTGAGCGTCTCGATCCGGCGCACATCCAGCCGCACCGAGGAGTAGAACTTCAACGCCTTACCACCGGTGGTGGTTTCGGGCGAGCCGAACATCACGCCGATCTTCTCGCGCAACTGGTTGATGAAGATTGCGGTGGTGCCGGAGTTGCTCAGCGCACCGGTGATCTTGCGCAGCGCCTGGCTCATCAACCGGGCTTGCAAACCGACGTGGCTATCACCCATCTCACCCTCGATCTCGGCACGGGGCACCAGCGTCGCCACCGAGTCGACCACGACGATGTCGATGGCACCGGAGCGGATCAGCATGTCCATGATCTCCAGCGCCTGCTCGCCGGTGTCGGGCTGGCTGACGAGCAGGGCGTCGGTGTCGACCCCCAGCGCACGGGCATATTCCGGGTCCAGCGCGTGCTCGGCGTCGATGAACGCCGCGATGCCGCCGGCGGCCTGCGCATTGGCCACCGCGTGCAGCGCGACCGTCGTCTTACCGGAACTTTCCGGGCCGTAGATCTCCACGATCCGGCCGCGTGGCAGACCGCCGATGCCCAGTGCGATGTCGAGGGCGATCGAACCGGTGGGGATCACCTCGATCGGTACGTAGGGGCGCTCGCCGAGCCGCATGACCGAACCCTTGCCGAACTGCTTGTCGATTTGCCCAAGTGCGACCTCGAGAGCCTTGGTGCGGTCGAATGCTGCGGCCATCTTCTGGTACCTCTCTCATTTTCGGCTGTGATCGTTGGCTTCGACGCTAGATCCGGCCACCGACATTTCTGCCGGGGCAACCGCATCTGTGGACGACCGCCCGCTTGATCACAGCCTAGACGAACAAATGTTCGATTGAACTTCGACACGCCCGCCGCCGAAGTCGGGCGCGGGCAGTGCCGTTTGGAGCTAGTGCAGCTAGTGCAGCTTCTGCGCAACCTCGAACTCCTGGCACACCGCGCGCCAGACCACCTTCGGCGAATCGCCCCGCTCGATCGCGTCGTTGACCGTTGCCCCGAGACTGTTCACCCGGTAGTCGGCCGCCAGCGAGCGGGCATAGTCCGAGCCGAAACGGGCTTCCATCCGCTGCCAGAAATCGCTCAATCGCACCAGCTCAGCGTAGTGCGTGCCAGCCCCGACGTCGCCACGCACGACACTGTCGGACCCATCACGCACACTGAACGGATGGACACCCTGTTCACCCCGGCGACTGCCGCCTGGTTCGCGGGTGCCTTCGATCGTCCCACCGACGCCCAACTCGGCGCTTGGCAGGCCATCGGGCGGGGTGAGCACACCCTGGTGGTGGCGCCGACCGGTTCGGGCAAGACCCTGGCTGCCTTCCTGTCCGCGATCGACCGGCTGGCGGCCCTGCCTACGCCCGATGATCCCAAGCGGCGCTGCCGGGTGCTCTACGTCAGCCCGCTGAAGGCGCTGGCCGCCGATGTCGAACGCAACCTGCGCTCGCCGCTGGTCGGTATCTCCCAGGCCGCCCGCCGGCTGGAACTGGCTGAGCCGAGTATCTCGGTGGCGATGCGCTCCGGTGACACCACGCCCGAGGATCGGCGGGCATTCGCCAGGCATGGCGCGGACATCCTGATCACCACCCCCGAGTCGCTGTTCCTGCTGCTGACCTCGGCAGCCCGCGAGGCCCTCGTCGGCATCGAGACGGTGATCCTGGACGAGGTGCACGCGGTGGCTGCCACCAAGCGTGGAGCCCACCTGGCGGTCAGCCTGGAACGGCTGGACGCGTTACTGCAACGGCCCGCGCAACGGGTTGGCCTGTCTGCCACGGTGCGTCCGATCGAAGAGGTGGCCACCTACCTGGCGGGCGGCCGGCCGGTGACCGTGGTGCAGCCGCGGTCGACCAAGAAGATCGAGCTGACGGTCGTGGTTCCGGTCGAGGATCTGACCGAACTCGGCGAGGGCCAGCCCGACCCGTCCGGTGATCCGCAGCGGCGATCCTCGATCTGGCCACACGTCGAAGAGCGAGTGCTGGACCTGATCGACAGTCACCGATCCACCATCGTCTTCGCCAACTCCCGCCGGCTTGCCGAGCGGCTGACCGCCCGGCTCAACGAGCTTGCCGCGGAGCGGGATCCGGACCGGATCGCCGACATTCGTGCCCATCACGGCTCGGTCTCGCGAGAGCAACGGCAGCTGGTCGAGGAGGAGCTCAAGGCGGGCCAGATTCCGGCGGTGGTCGCTACCTCGTCGCTGGAACTCGGCATCGACATGGGTGCTGTGGACCTGGTGATCCAGGTCGAGTCGCCGCCTTCGGTCGCCGCCGGCCTGCAGCGGTTGGGCCGGGCCGGCCACCAGGTCGGGGCCGAGTCGCATGGGGTGATCTTTCCGAAGTATCGCGGCGACCTGCTCGAATGCGCGGTGGTCGCGGAGCGAATCCGTAGCAGCCAGATCGAGTCCATCCGTTACCCCCGCAACCCGCTGGACGTGTTGGCCCAGCAGATCGTGGCGATGACCGCGCTGGACGTGGTGACCGTCGACGAGGTCGAGCGGCTGATCCGGCGCAGCGCATCGTTTGCCACGCTGCCCAGGGCCGCGCTGGAGGCAGTGCTCGACATGCTGGCCGGCCGTTACCCCTCCGATGCTTTCGCCGAGTTGCGCCCGAGGCTGGTGTGGGATCGGATCACCGGCACCCTGACCGGGCGAGCCGGCGCCCAGCGGTTGGCGGTCACCTCCGGCGGCACGATCCCGGACCGCGGCATGTTCGGGGTGTTCCTGGCCTCGGCCGACGGGCCCGGCCGACGGGTCGGTGAGCTCGATGAGGAGATGGTCTACGAGTCCCGGGTCGGCGAGATCTTCCTGCTCGGCTCCTCCTCGTGGCGAATCGAGGACATCACCCATGACCGGGTGCTGGTCACCCCGGCGCCGGGAATGGCCGGCAAGATGCCGTTCTGGAAAGGTGATTCGCTCGGCCGGCCGGTCGAGCTGGGGCGTGCGGTGGGGGCGTTCGTGCGCGAGCTGGGCAGCGCCGATCCACCGGTGGCGTTACAGCGGGCCAAGGCCGCCGGGCTGGATGACTGGGCGGCCAGCAACCTGCTCGGCTACCTGAGCGAGCAGCGAGCCGCGACCGGTCAGCTACCGACCGACCGCACCATCGTGGTGGAACGCTTTCGCGACGAACTGGGTGACTGGCGGCTGGTGGTGCATTCACCGTTCGGCGCTCCGGTCAACGCGCCGTGGGCGCTGGCCATCTCGGCCAGCCTGCGCGAACAATTAGGCCTGGAGGTGCAGTCGATGCACTCCGACGACGGCATCGTGCTCCGGCTCGCCGACACCACCGCCGAGCCGCCCGGCGCCGACCTGGCCGTGTTCGACCCGGCTGAGATCGGCGGTCTGGTCACCGCCGAGGTAACAAACTCGGCGCTGTTCGCGTCCCGGTTTCGAGAGTGCGCCGCCCGCTCGTTGTTGCTGCCCAAACGGGATCCGCGCCGGCGCGCGCCGCTGTGGCAGCAACGCCAACGGGCCAACTCACTGTTGCAGGTGGCCCGCGACTACGGGCAGTTCCCGGTCGTGCTGGAGGCGATGCGCGAATGCCTGCAGGACGTCTATGACCTGCCCGGCCTCACCGAGCTGATGCGCCAGATCGCCAGCCGCGAGATCCGGCTGGTCGAGGTGGAGACGCCGACCGCCTCGCCCTTCGCCCAGTCGCTGCTGTTCAGCTATGTCGGGATGTTCCTCTACGACACCGACGCACCGCTGGCCGAGCGGCGCGCACAGGCGCTGACCCTGGACACCTCGCTGCTGGCCGAGCTGATGGGCTCGCCCGATCTGCGCGACCTGCTCGATGAGAACTCGATCGCCGAGTCCATCGCCGACGCCCAGCGGCTGACCGAGGCCCGCCGGGTTCGCGGACCGGACCAGACTCATGACCTGCTGCGCGAGGTCGGTGACCTGAGCACCGCCGAGGCCGTTGCCCGAGGCGCCACCGAGGACGACCTGGCCGAGCTGAAAGCAGCCCGTCGGGTGATCGAGGTCCGGATCGGCGGCGAGCAGCGCTGGCTCACCATCGAGGACGCCGGCCGGGTCCGCGACGCCCTCGGGGTCGCCTTACCGGTCGGCATTCCGGAGGTGTTCACCGAACTGGTGGCCGACCCCATCGGTGATCTGCTGTCGCGTTACGCCCGCACTCACGGACCGTTCACGGTCGCCGAGCCGGCGGCCAGGCTCGGCCTGGGTAGCGCGGTCGTGCAGGCCGGCCTGGAACGGCTGGTGGCTACCGGGCAGATGATGGCCGGCGAGTTCAGCCCCGGCCAGTCCGGCCGGCAGTTCTGCGGCGCGAGCATGCTGCGCACCATCCGGCGGCGCTCGCTGGCCGCGCTGCGCCGCGAGGTGGAACCGGCGCCGCCGGCGGTGCTGGCCCGGTTCCTGCCCGAGTGGCAAGGGGTCGGCGGCAGCCGGCGGGCCCGTGGGGTGGACGGCCTGGCCCGGGTTGTCGAGCAGCTCGCGGGGGTGGCAGTGCCGGCCAGCGCGCTGGAAAGCCTGGTGCTGCCGGCCCGGATCGCCGATTACTCTCCCGCCATGCTGGACGAGCTGACCAGCTCCGGTGAGGTGCTGTGGGCCGGGGCCGGGACGCTGGCCGGCAACGACGGGTGGCTCTGCCTGGTACCCGCTGACGGGGCAGCCGAATTGCTACCCGCGCCGGCCGACATCGAGATCACCGAGCTGCACAAGGCGATCCTGGCCGCGCTGGCCGAGGACCAGGCGCTGTTCCTGCGGGCGATTGCCGACCGGGTACGCCCGCGGTTCGACAGCACCGAGCCGTCCGAGCCCGCTGGCACCGGACCAGCCGGCGCAAAGCCCACTGGCACCGGACCAGCCGGCGCAAAGCCCACTGGCACCGGACTAGCCGGCCCGAGCGAGACCGAGCTGGCCCGAGCACTGTGGGATCTGGTGTTCGCCGGTTACCTGACCAACGACACCCTGGCGGCGGTACGCGCCCGGCTCGGTGGCGGCCGTACCGCGCACGCTCGCGGTCCTAGTGCACCCCGAGCGCGCTACGGCCGCTCGCACCGGGTCAGCCTGCCGACCGGCGGCCGGGCCGGCACGGCCGCCGCCGGCCCGTCGGCGCTGCCCGGCCGGTGGTCGCGGCTGCCGGATCGGAGCGCCACCGAGACCCGGCGGGCACTGCTGCGCACCGAGGTGCTGCTGGACCGGTACGGCATTCTGACGAGGGGCGAGGTCGCGGCCGAGGACGTGGCGG
>JBPCPA010000190.1:0-4273 GCA_050999655.1 Jatrophihabitans sp. | reverse complement strand
CCCCAAGCTAGCCTGGCCGGCCCGGCCTAGCCCAGGACGTGCCGCCCGGGCGTAGCGAGCCGCCCGGATTCTGCTAGCTAGCCATAGGTGGGGTGCTGCGGCCAGCCGGCCGGTGAGTCCTCCCAGTCTTCCTGCCGGCCGTACGGGGTGAGGTCCAGGACGCTGTGCAGGAACACCAGCCGGTCCACGCCGCGCGCGGTGCTGCCGTAGGTCCGGTAGACGTCCTCGCCGTCGCGCAGGAACACGCTGAGCATGAACCCGCCACCGGCGCCGCAGTCATCGGCGAACGAGGTGCCGTGCGACGACACGAACGGCAGGTTCCAGCCGCGCTGCTCGCGGTAGGACTCGATCTGGGCCAGCGGCATGTTCGACACGGTCACCCAGCTGACGCCGAGGCCGGCCATCTCGGCCACCGCCGCCACCGAGACGTTGTCGGTGAACCGGGTGCAGCCGGGACAGTAGCGGTCCGGGCCGTTGTCCATGAACTGGTAGACGACCAGCTGGTTGCGGCCCTCGAACAGCTCCGGCAGGCTCCTCGGTCCGGCCGGTGTGTCGAAGGTGTAGGCGTTGTCGAACCTGACCATCGGCAGCCGGCGACGGCGGGCGGCCAGCGCGTCCAGGGCCCGGGTGGCTTGTTTCTCGGCGACCAGCAACTCCGCGCTGGCTTGCTGCCACTGCTCGGCCGAGACGATCTCTGGTTTCTCCATCCGCAGAGTGTGCCCCACCGCACTGACAAGTCGCAGGGCTCGGGGCTCGCCGGGCTCAGCCGTCGTCGGTGCGAGCCTGGCCGCGATCTGCTGTCGATCGGCCTTCGGCCGGCAGTGGACGCGCGATCAGGAGTAGTCGGCGAACACCCGCCGGCGTGCCCCGTCGACGGTGATCTCGCCGCCGTGCGGAACGATCCACTGGGGCCGGGTATGGCCGAACGGGACGCCGACGCAGACCACCGCCTGCGGGTTGTAGCTGCCGATGACCTCGGTGACGACGGCCGCCTGCTCGGCGCGCAACCGGGCGCGTTCGGCCTTCTCGGGCCGGTGGGTCAGGTCAGAGGTCGGTGGCCGGGCGAGCAGGACGGCGTCGATCGCGCCCAGCAGGCCCCGCTCGCCGAGTGAGCGGACGATCCAGCCCACGTTGCGGGCCGGCAGCAACTCCTCCGACGTCTCGAGCAGCAGCACGCCACCGGCCAGGACGTCCGGGGATGCCGGAAACCGGCCGGCGGTGAGCAGCCATTCGAGGACCTCGACGCAGCCGCCCCAGGAGCGTCCGGTGACCGTCCGCGGCGGCCCGCTCCAGGTCCACGGCTCGGTGCTGTCACGGTGGCCGAACGAGCTCAAGGCTCGCGGATCCTCCCAGCTGATGCCGACATCTTCGGACTCTCCCGGATCGAGAAGTTCCAATGTTTCGCCGGTGATCAGCGCAGCGCGCAGCGACGCGGCATGGATCGGATCGATATGCGGTCCCGGACCCAGGTGTACCTGGGACGAGCCGCCGTAGAAGCTCGCGATGCCGTTGGTCCACAGCCAGTTGTGAAGGTTGGTGTTGTCGCTGGTGCCGAGAAAGGGCTTCGGATCCTGACGAGCGAGGTCGCCATCGAGATGGGGGATGACCCGGATCTGATCGTCGCCACCGATCACGGCGAGGATCGCTCGCACCCCGGGATCGGCGAAGGCGGCGTTGAGGTCGGACGCGCGTGCCTGCGGGGACGCGCCAAGCTGGCGTGTCGTCGGGTATTCCACTGGCACCAGGCCGGTCAGCTCGGCGAGGCGGCGCATGGCCTGCTCGTGCACGGCCGGAAACGCTCCGGCCGCGGCGAAGGACGGCGACAGGATCGCTATCCGATCACCCGGCCTGGCCTTCAGCGGCTGAACGAGTTGGGTCACGGCGATCATCGAACCACGCGACGCGAGGCAGCACAGGTAATTAACCGGTGCTTGCATTGGTTTCACTTGCCGGACGAACGGTGCCGCCTGTTGCCAGCGCCCGGCTGACCGGAGCACAGTGGCGGGATGAGCCGACGGAGATGGCGCGATCTGAGCCCCCGCGCACGCAGGCTGATCCTTGCCGCCGGGTCGGTCGAGGGCGTCCTCAAGATCGCCGCCTTGATCGACCTCGCGCGACGACCTGCGGATCAGGTCCGGGGCCCGAAGCTGGGGTGGGCGGTCTCGATCTCGTTGATCAACTCAATGGGCGCGGTACCGGTTCTCTACTTCCTCCGAGGAAGGCGCCGGTAGCCGCTGTCAATTGGTGCTGTTCAGCCTGCCGGACCGCGCGCGCCTCTGGCCGCTACGGGCGGGCGTATCGGTCGGCGCTGCGAGCCCGGGCCTTCGCCGCCTCGATCTCTCGGTCTTTCGGCGGCGCACTGGTAACCAGCGCGTCGAGCAGGTGGCGCGTGGCGTGGGCTACCTCATGCACGGCCGCGTCGAACGCGGCCTGGTTGGCCGCGGACGGTTTGGCCGTGCCACTGACCTTCCGCACGTATTGCAGGGCCGCAGCATGTACTTCGTCGCCTGTCGTGGGCGGCTCGAAATTGTGCAGGGTTCTGATGTTTCGGCACATGAGTCAAGCCTGCCATGCCATTGGCCTAATCTGAAACATCAGATCGGTCGAGCTTGTGGGGGCCTACTCCAGCCAGACAGAACAGATCAAGCGGACACGGCGCTGCGTCGTTCTGTGTGGTAAGTCATGGCCTGCCAGGGCAGCATTTCCGGCCCCCCGGTACGTCACCGGGTATACTCTCTTCGGCTTCATGCCCAACACTTGCGGCGCCGAACCGACCGCCGACTGCTGCACCCGGCATGTGCGGATTGGCCGAGGCCTCCGCAGCACTCCTGCCGCCTTGGATTCTCGAAGCCGCGACACTTCCTCGTCGATGGCCGCGTATGGCCATCGGCTACCTACTCATCCTCACCCTGCCGATCTTGTTCGCAGCAACCCACACCAGCCCCGACTCCTGGCGACCCTGGCCTTCTGCATATAGACCCGGCCGTTCGAAACCTCGTCAGCGATCACGGCAGATGCAGGATCCGCTTCTACTCGTTGGACAAGTTGACGCGAATGTTGGCAGACGAGCAGCTGAGCTCAACGGCGCGACTGATATCACACTGACCTTCGCCGACTACCTGGACATTCGCAATCGCGGGGCGCGGCGCTACGACCAGCTGGAGCCCTCAACGATTCTCTTTGTCGAAGAGGTCGAACGAGTAGCCGGAGCACCGGTCAGCTGATCGGTACCCGGTTCACCCCGCGCAGCGTGATTGACCGTAGGCGCTGGTAGCGACCGCTACTCGAAGTCAACGGCGCCCACCGAGCAGTCAGAGCGTCATTAGCAAGTTGAGTGCTGGGCCTGCGCACTGTGGCAAACTCGGTCGGTGAGCTGAGATCTGCTACTGCTACGGCCGGCATTCCGAGATCTGAACGTCACGTCGGGACGGTCGTACGAAGCTTGCGCTGCCTGGTCAGGGCCGATGTAGGTGCGGCGCGCCGGATGAGGCGCGTTGCACCCGATCGATTATGAACAGAAGCAGGCTGAGCGCCAGCATCAGCAGACCCGCTGCCATGACTGTGTAGCTGATGGCGGCGCGGGCGTCCCGGGCGCGGCCACAGCGGACGACAGCCGAGGTGGCTTCGTTGTAGGTGTTGGTCGCGTTCAGGTGTGCAAGATCGGCTGCGAGGGGCTGGCTCGAGTCGACGAAGGCGTTGCCGCAGCGGACGCCGTGACTCTCGACGCGATATAGGCCGGCGCCGAGGCCGACCGCGATCAGCACCAGCCCGAAGGCGACCGCCAACAGCCAGAAGCTGCGTAGTCTACGACCGCTGCTCACGACGCCCTTCCCTGCCTTCTTTGGAGTTCTCGGCTTGGGAGACCCTGCACACCGGGCCTGTCCGTCTCGTCAGGCACTTGGGGGTTGTCCTTGATCTGAGGAGGTCTCGATGGTGTCGTCGTCAACGGTTGAGGATCGCTGGGCCAATCTGGCTCGAACCTGGCGGACTGCCAGGGCGGTGACGGCCACACCCGAGAAATGCCACCACCAACCGCCGCGAACCACAAAGACCACGGCGATGAGCCACAAAGCGACTTCTGTCAGTGTCAGCGCCCACCAGACACGTCCTCGTTTTGCAGTCACCACATTCGTCCGAACGGGGTGGTGATCGACTTGCGAAAGACCGTCAGGAACTTCAGGAACTTCGCCCACTTCGAAGGCCCCGGTACGCCGACGGAGAAGGTGATCTGCATCCGATCGTAGGTGTGTTCCAGCACTGCCGCGTACTCGTA
>JBPCPA010000163.1:0-9857 GCA_050999655.1 Jatrophihabitans sp. | reverse complement strand
GGGTGGACCTGTCCTACCAGCTGCTCGGCCTGCTCAACGGCCTCGTCCCGGCGCTGCTCGCCCTGCTGCTGCTGAGCCGGCTGCCGGGACTGCCAGGCTTCGGGATCGGCCTGGACCGGTTGAGGTTGCGGCTGGAGTCCGCGCAGGGCCTGGGCATCGCCGCCCTGATCGGGATACCGGGCCTGGGGCTGGTGATCCTGGCCCGCCACCTCGGCGTGAATGCCCAGCTGGACGCCTCGGACATCGCCGATATCTGGTACCGCTACCCGATCCTGATCCTGCAGGGCATCCAGAACGGGGTGCTCGAAGAGATCGTGATGATCGGCTACCTGCTGACCCGGCTGCGGCAGCTGAACTGGCCGGCCGGTAGGGCGATCCTGCTGAGCGCGGTGATCCGCGGCTCGTACCACACCTATCAGGGCCTCGGCGGCTTCGTCGGTAACCTGGTCATGGGGGCCCTGTTCGGCTGGTGGTTCACTCGCACCAAGCGGGTGCTGCCGCTCGTCATCGCGCACAGCGTGATCGACATCGTCAGCTTCGTCGGCTATGCGGCACTGCACGGCCGGGTGAGCTGGATCTGAGCTGCCGGGCTCAGCTCGGCCGGCGGCCTGACGAATGGAATCGACATGGAGCTCCGATGACCGAGATCGTTGCCGGCTGGTACCCGGACCCGGCCGGTGGGCCGCTGAACCGGTGGTGGGACGGCCGGCAATGGACGGCTGCCACCGTGCCACTGACGCCGGCCTACGCCGGACCGCCGCCGGCGAGCTCGTACACGCCCCAGCCGCTGGCCCAGGATCCGTACCGCGGACCGCTGCCCTACAACACCCAGCCCGGCTATGGCACCGCGGCCGGCTATGGCACCGCGCCCCGCACCGCCTGGCAGCGCAACCGCTACACCCTGATCACCGCCGGCGTGGTGATCGGCTACGCCATCCTGGGGCTGGCCACCCACTTCGTGCTGATCGGCATCCTGCCCATCGTGTTCGCGGTGCGCGCCTTCCGCGCCCGGGAGCGGCTCGCGCCGCTGGCCGCCGTCGCCGCCGGCCTGTCGGTGATCCTCAGCATCATGCTGCTGGCCTGACCGCCACCGACACGCCCATATTCACAAGACGCCGGGGCCGGCCATGTGACATGGTCCACGGGTGACCGGCCACGCTGAGATTCGCCATGTTCCGGCGGAGGAAATGCTGCCCTGGTTGCGCAGCATGCGCACCACCCTGCTGGTCGACCCGGGCGCGCTGAGCGACGCCGGACAGCGCTGGTGGAACAAGGTCTGGGACGCCGACCGGATCTTCGGCGGCTATGCCGACGGCCGCTGCGTGGCCACCCTGCGCACCTTCGCCACCACGGTGAGCGTGCCGTCCGGCGCCGGCGACTGTGCCGAGATCGCGACCGACGCGCTGACCCAGGTGACGGTGGCCGGCACCCATCGCCGTCGCGGGTTGCTGACCGGCATGCTCACCCGGTCGCTGCGCGATGCCAAGGACCGGGGCGAGCTGGTCAGCCTGCTGAGGGCCGCCGAGTGGCCGATCTACAGCCGGTTCGGCTACTGGCCGGCAACCTTCGGCTCGAACTACACCATCCGGTCCGGCCAGCACCTGAACATCCTCGCGCCGCAGCGTCCGGTCGAGGTCGTCCAGGTGGAGCCAGCCGAGCTGCTGGCACCGGCGGCGGCGGTGTTCGCCCGGATCCGGCGGCAGCGCGCCGGGCACATCGACCGTGAGCCGGCCGTCTGGGAACGCCGGCTCGGCCTGCAGGACATGAAGCCGCCGAACACCCGCGAGCCGGTCTGCGTCATCGCTCGCAACGGCGAGGGCGGCGTGGACGGATATGCAACCTGGACGGCCAACGAGGGTGACTGGTTCCACGATCCGCAGCAGGCGCAGGCAGTGGTCAGCGAGGTGCTCGCCGCCACCCCGGACGCCTACCGGGCGCTGTGGCGCTACCTGATCGGGATCGACCTGGTGCGCTCGCTGAGCCTGGAGGCCTACCCGGTGGACGAGCCACTGGAGTGGTTGCTGTCCGACGGCCGGGCCGCGCGGCGCACCTGGACCGGCGACAACGATTGGCTGCGGCTGCTGGACGTACCCGCGGTGCTGTCGGCCCGGCGTTATCAGAGCACCGACCGGCTGGTGCTGCAGGTGGTCGACACCGACGGTGGCTGGGCGGCCGGCCGGGTCAGCCTGGACGGCGGGCCCGAGCACGCGGACTGCCGCGCCGGCACCACCGAGTCGGCCGACCTGACCCTGTCGCAGCGGGCGCTGGCCGCCATCTATCTCGGCGGCTGCACCGTGCGGTCCCAGCCGCTGGCCGGCCTGCTCGATGAGGAGACGCCGGGTGCGGCGTCCCGGCTGGAGGCGATGTTTCGCACCAGCCAGGCACCGTGGAACGCGACCCCGTTCTAGCGGCCGGTGCCGGCGGACGCCGAGCGCCCGCGGCTAGCCGGTGACGAAGTCGATCAGCTCCTCCACCGAGCGCAGCACTTGCACTCTCACATCGGCGTAGCTCTTCGCCGAGCCGAGCACCCGGCGCCACACCTCGCGGGTGTCAGACACCCCGAGTGCCGCCGCGATGCCGGCCTTCCACTCGATGCCGCGGGCGATCACCGGCCACCGCTGGATACCCAGCGCGGTCGGCTTCACCGCCTGCCAGATGTCGACGTAGGGATGGCCGTTGATCAGCACGTGCGGCGAGGTCACGCTCGCCGCGATCCGGCTCTCCTTCGATCCGGGCACCAGATGGTCGACCAACACCCCGAGCCGGCGGGACGGTCCCGGCCCGAACTCCTCGACGGCCGCGCGCAGGTCATCGACACCGCCCAGCGGCTGGACCACGATGCCTTCGATCCGCAGGTCATCACCCCAGATCCGCTCCACCAGCGCCGCGTCGTGCACGCCCTCCACCCAGAGCCGGCTGGCCCGGGCCACCTGGGCCCGTACCCCGGCCAGCGCCACCGAGCCGGACGCGGTGCGGCCCGGGCCTGCTGCGACCACGGGCGCGGCGGCCGGTCGCAGAAGGGTCACCAGCTCACCGTCGAGCAGAAAGCTGGCCGGCAGCAACGCAAACACCCGCTCGCGATCGAACCGGTCGGCCAGCGTCACCACGTCGCGCTGCTCGCCGGCAATCACCGACCGGCCGACGCCGACCACCGCACCGCAGAACCGGCCGTCGGCCGTCTCGACCACCAGGCCGGCCTCGGCCGGCACCTCGCGGACCGTCCGGCGGCGGTGGCTGCCAGCGGCCAGGACGTCGTCGGGATACACCGGCCCAGGCTAGACAGAGCACGACGGCGACGGGGGTTGCCGCGCCCTGACGGCACCGGAATAGGTAGCGTGACAGGGTGGTCCAACACCGTCGCTGCGCTCAGCTGGCCGCCTGGGGTTCTGCCTGGCTGGCGGGCACGGCTGCTTTCGACGAGGTGCTCGACGCGGTCGCCGGCCGCGGCCGGCCGGTCGGTGGCCCCGGCTTCGAGCCCGCGGCGATACACCCGGTCGGGACGGCCCTGGCGGACTGGAAGCGGGGCGGCACCCAGGCGTTGCGGCTCGCGCTGCCAGTACCCGGCGACATCCGCGGCATCGCCGGACCCACCAGGTTCCGCCAGGTCGCGCTGGCTGCTGGCCAGGCGGTCTACGGCCGGGACTTCGGGGTGAGCGTGCTGCCCGGCCCGGACACTCCCAGCAGCGCCGGGCCTGAGATCGTCTGGCATCGCGGTGAGGTCAGCGAGCTGCCACCGGATCCGGTCAGCACCGCCGACGCCGACCACGAGCTGACCGAAGCGATCAGGGAGACGGCCAGCCTGTTCGCCCGGCGCGGGATCACCAGCTGGCTCAGCGACATCGCCCCGGCGCTGTCTGATGCCCGTCGGGCCGGCGAGCGTTTACACCTACCGGCCAGCCACCCGGCCCGCGCCGTCCGGCTGATCGCCCAGGCCGAGCGGCTGACCGCCGTGCTGAAGGTAGTGGACCGCGACGACACCGCCCAGCTGACCGCGGCCGCCGCCGCCGAACGAACCCAGGCGCTGGCGCCGTTGCGGTTGGCCGTCCGTCGGGCGTTGCTGGCCGGCTACAACGCCCCGGCCGAGGTCGCGGCCAACGGCGGCTGAGCGCGCCGTCCGGTCAGGACGGCCGGCGGGCCGGCGCCGGGCAGCAGTTGGCCGGGCACCGCCAGCCGCAGATCCCCAGTTCGGCCAGCGAGCCGGCGGGCCGGCCGGTCAGCTGCTCTTCCACCAGGTCCACCAGGCCCGACACGAACGCCGGATCGGTGCCCGCGGTGGCCGCCCGCGCGAACGGCAGGTCCAGTTCGGCCGCGGTCTGGCGCGCCTCCACGCCCAGGTCCCACAGCACCTCGAGGTGGTCGGAGACGAATCCGGTGGGCGCCACCACCACCGCCGATGCGCCGGCGGCAGCCAGCACCCGTAGGTGATCGTTGACGTCCGGCTCCAGCCAGAGCACCTGGGGCGGTCCGGACCGCGACTGCCACACCATGTCGAAGTCCGCGCCGGGCCCGCGCACCGCTTCGGCCACCAACCGGGCGGTGCTGCGATGCTCGGCCAGGTACAGCCCGCCGGCCGGGCCCGCGGTGGCGTTCATGCTGAGCGGGATCGAGTGCGCGGTGAACACCAACCGGGCCCCCTCGGCCAGCCCGGCGGGCAGGCTGGCCAGCGCCGAGCGGACCGCCGCGGCGTGGGCGGCCACGAAGCCCGGCAGGTCGAAGTAGTGGCGCAGCTTGGTGAACCGCAACACCGGCTCACCGACCGGGCCGAGCCCGTCGAGCAACCCGGCGGCGACTGCCACGGCGGCCGCCAGATCCTCGCGGTACTGCCGGCAGCCGGAGTACGAGCCGGTGGCGCTGGTGGCCAGCACCAGTGCGTGCCGGCGACCATCGGCGACCAGTTGCCGCGCGGTGTCGGTGACCAGCGGGTGCCAGTTACGGTTGCCGAAGTACACCGGCAACTCGATGCCCCGACGATCGAACTCGGCGGCGATGGCGGCCAGCAGCGCCTCGTTCTGCGCGGTGATCGGCGACACCCCACCGAAGTGCAGGTAGTGCTCGGCCACCTCGGCCAGCCGCTCGTCCGGGATGCCGCGACCGGCCGTCACGTTGCGCAGGAACGGCAGCACCTCGTCCGGGCCCTGCGGGCCACCGAAGGACAGCAGCAGGAACGAATCGAACGGCGTATCGGTCACCGTTCGAACCTACCTGGCGGCCGGTCAGACCCCCATCGCGTGGAAGCCGCCATCGACGTGGATCAGCTCACCGGTGGTGGCCGGGAACCAATCAGACAGCAGCGCGGCGCAGCTGTCGGCGACCGGTCCGGCATCGTCGATGTTCCAGCCCAGGGGCGCCCTCGGCCCCCACGCCTGCTCGAAGGCGCCGAAGCCCGGAATGCTCTTGGCCGCCATGGTGCGCACCGGTCCGGCAGCGACCAGGTTCACCCGGATCCGGCGCGGGCCCAGCTCACGGGCGAGGTAGCGCGAGGTGGATTCCAGGGCCGCCTTGGCGACCCCCATCCAGTTGTAGGCCGGCCAGGCCACCCGGGCGTCGAAGTCCAGGCCCACGATCGAGCCGCCCGCCTCGCCGAACAACGGCAAGGTGGCCATGGCCAGTGATTTGAGGCTGAATGCCGACACCTCCAGCGCGGTCGCCACGTCGGCGAAGGGCGCGTCCAGGAAGTTCTCGCCGAGGCAGGACGCGGGCGCGAAGCCGATCGAGTGCAGCACCCCGTCCAGGCCGTCCAGGTGCTGGCCCACCCGGCCGGCCAGCGCCGCCAGGTCATCGGCCGACGTCACGTCCAGCTCGACCACCGGAGCCGGCTTGGGCAACCGCCGGGCCACCCGCTCGACCAGCGACATCCGACCGAAGCCGGTCAGCACCACCTCGGCACCCTGCTCCTGGGCCACCCTGGCCACCGAGAAGGCGATGGAAGCGTCGGTGATGACTCCGGTGATCAGAAGGCGCTTGCCGTCCAGCAGTCCCATGAGACGATTGTCCTTGTCTAGGTTGGTGTTTCTCGATTGCTCAGATACCCATCGCCAGGCCACCGTCGACCGGCAGGATCGCGCCGTTGACGTAGCTGGCCGCGTCCGAGGCCAGGAACCGGACCACCTCGGCGACCTCGGCGGGGGTGCCGTACCGCTTGGCCGGCACGCTGGCCAGGATCTCGGCCTTGCGGGCCTCGACCATCGCCGCGGTCATGTCGGTCTCGCTGAACCCGGGGGCGACCACGTTCGCGGTGATGCTGCGCCCGCCCAGCTCGCGCGCGATGGAGCGGGCCAACCCGATCAGGCCGGCCTTGCTCGCCGCGTAGTTGGTCTGCCCGGCCGCGCCGGCCAGCGCGACCACCGAGGAGATGAAGATCATCCGGCCGTGTTTGGCCCGTAGCATGCCTGGCGCGGCCCGCTTGGCGACCCGGTAGGCACCGGTCAGGTTCGCATCCAGCACCTTGCTGAAGGAGTCCTCGCTCATCCGCAACAGCAACGTGTCGTCGGTGATGCCGGCATTGGACACCAGCACCTCGACCCGGCCGAGCTTGGCCTCCACGGTGCTGAAGGCGGCGTCCCCCGACCCGGTGTCGGTGACATCGCAGCGCACCCCGAACAGGCCGTCCGGCGCGCCGCTGCCACGGTGGGTCACCGCCACTTGGTCACCTGCCTCGCTGAACGACCGCGCGATAGCCAGTCCGATGCCCCGATTGCCGCCAGTTACCAGCACAGTTCGACTCACCCGCGACACGCTAGTCGATCCGGGTGACACGCTGCGTTACCGGCCGGTAGCGGCCGGCCGGGACGTCGGTACTGTCTGCAGTCATGCGCGCAGTCCAGATCGAATCCTTCGGCGGCCCCGAAGTACTCCAGGTCGTCGAGTTGCCCGACCCGACCCCGGCCGAGGGCGAGGTGGTGGCGAGGGTGCTGGCGGCGGGCATCAACTTCGCCGACACCCACGCCACCGAGGATTCCTACCTCGCCAAGCAGCAGTTGCCGCTGATCCCGGGCGGTGAGGTGCTGGTGGAGTTGCCCGACGGCGGTCGCGGCCTGGGGCTGGCCGCGGCCGGCGGTTATGCCGAGAAGGTCGCGGTCAACCCGGCCCGGCTGATCGGCGTGCCGGACGGCGTCTCCGATGCCCAGGCGCTGTGCTGCCTGGTGCAGGGTGCCAGCGCCTGGCACCTGCTACGCACCTGCGCGCACCTGGCCGCCGGCGAGTCGGTGGTGGTGCACGCGGCGGCCGGCGGGGTCGGCACCATCGCCGTCCAGCTGGCAACGCTGTGGGGAGCCGGCCGGGTGATCGCGACCGCGTCCAGCCCGGCCAAGCGCCAGCTCGCGCTCGACCTGGGTGCCGACGTGGCCGTCGACTCGGCGGGCACGGACCTGACTGCCGCGTTGAAGGAGGCCAACGCCGGCAAGGGCGTCGACATCGTGCTGGAGATGACCGGCGGCACCGTCTTCGACCAGAGCCTGGCCGCGCTCGCGCCGTTCGGCCGGCTGGTGACCTACGGGATGGCCGGCCGGCAGGACCCGACGCCGATCGAGGCGACCAACCTGATGGCGCACAGCAGCGCGGTGATCGGGTTCTGGCTGGCGCACACCGCACGCCGTCCCGGGATGCTGGCCGAGGCCGCGACCGACCTGTTCGAGCTGATCCTGGCGGGCAAACTGCGGCCGGTGATCGGCGCGACCTACCGGCTGGACGGGGTGGCCGAGGCGCACCGGTCACTGCTGTCGCGCGCCAGCACCGGCAAGCTGGTCCTGGTGCCCTGACCGGTCATCGGTCGGATCAGCCCGACCAGCCGGATCTGCCCGATCAGCCGGGCCAGCGTGCGACCGTCCGGGTCTCAGCTCAGCCGGCCGGACCACAGCAGCGAGGTGGCGCTGGCCGCGATTGCCAGCAGCAGGCCGGCCAGCATGAACCGCCAGCTGATATCACGCTGGGCCTTGGTGTAGCCGATCTGCGAGCCGATGTCCTTGTAGACGCTCTTGAGTTCGTCCACCGAGGTGGCGGTGTGAAACGAGCCGCCGGTGGCCTCGGCCAGGCCGCGCAGGGTCACCTTGTCCGACGGGACGGACTGCACCTGGCCCTGCACGTCCACCGTGCCGTTGTCGGTGCCGAAAGCGATGGTGGATACCGGTGTGTTGGCCTTCTTGGCAGCATCGGCGGCGTCGGCGACCTTGCGGCCGACGGTGTTGAAGCCGTCAGACAGCAGCACGATCCGGGCCGGCGCCGGCTTCTCACCGGCGGTGGCATTGCTCTGGCTGAAGGTGGTGATCGCGTCCAGGCAGGCGAAGACACCCTCGCCGATGGCGGTGTACTGCTCCAGCTGCAGGCCGGCGATGGCCCGCTTCACCGCCTCGCGATCCTCGGTCGGGGGCACCAGCACGTTACCGGCCCGACCGAACTTCACCAGTCCCAGGTTGATCCGCTTGGGCAGCAGGTCAGCGAACGCGGCGGCGGCCTGCTGGGCGGCCTGCAGCCGGCTCGGCAACACGTCGGTCGCCTCCATCGACAGCGACACGTCGATGGCCAGCATCACGGTGGCTCGCTCCTGCGGCACCCGCACCGTCGCGGTTGGGCCGGCCACCCCGAGCGAGAGCACCGTGAGCGCCACCAGCAACAGCGCGAAGGTCAGGTGCCGGCGCCAACCCGGTCGCCGCGGCACCACGCTGGCCAGCAGCGCGGTGTTGCTGAAGCGGGCCACGAACCTGCGCCGGCGTAGCGACACCAGCAGGTAGGCCAGCGCGACCGCGGCCACAGCCACCAGCGCGAACAGCCAGTAGGGCGACCTGAAATGCATCAGTGCACCCCGATCATCCCGGCCCGGGACGGTGGCCGCACAGCCACGCCGCGCCGCCGGGTCACCACGAACCGGACCATGTCCGACAGCCAGTCCGAGTCCGTCCGCAGCCGCAGGTGATCGGCTCCGGCCCGGCGCAGCATGCTGTCGATGTCGCTGCGCTGCTGGTGGGCCGCCGCGGCGTAACGGGCGCGCAGTTCGGAGTCGGAGGTCTGCACCTCCAGCTGCTCACCGGACTCGGGATCGACGAAGGTCACCAGGCCGGCGGCCGGCAGCTCCAACTCGCGCGGGTCGAGGATCTCGATACCGAGCAGCTCGTGGCGATCACCCAGCCCGCGTAGCGGTCGCTCCCAGTCCGGCTCGCCGAGGAAGTCCGAGATCACCACCACCATGCCGCGCCGGCGCGGCGGCCGGCGGACCTGCTCCAGCGCCCGGGCCAGATCGTCGCGGCGGCCGCTGGTGGCCCGGTCGGTGCCAGCCAGCTTGCGCATCAGGTAGCGGGCGTGGTTCGTCCCGCCCATCGCCGGGATGCGGTAGCTGCGCTCGCCGTTGGTGACGATGGCACCGATCCGGTTACCGGCCTTGGCGGTCAGGTGGCTGATCGCGGTGGCCGCGGCGAACACCAGTTCCCGCTTCTCGGTGTTGACGGTGCCGAAGTCCAGGCTGGGCGACAGGTCGACCACCATCCAGGTCTCCAGCTCCCGGTCGGCCACCGTCTGGCGGACGTGCGGGGTCATGGTGCGCGCGGTGACCGGCCAGTCCATCCGCCGGACGTCATCGCCCGGGTAGTACTGCCGCGACTCCCCCGGGTCGCTGCCCGGTCCGGGCACCAGCCCGAGGTAACTGCCGAGCAGCAATCCGTCGAGCTTGTTGCGCACCACGTACTCGAGCCGGCGCAGCACCGCCTCGGTCTGCGGCGTGATCAACCCGGTGTGATCGTCGGCGCCGGGCCCCCGGCCGGCCGCGCTCGCGCCGGGGGCGCCCAGCCGGTCGAACTCTGCTGGGCGCCGGGCTGCGCCTGGTTCTGCTGCGCCTGACCGGGCTGGCCCTGACCGGGCTGGCCTCGACC
>JBPCPA010000147.1:0-2503 GCA_050999655.1 Jatrophihabitans sp. | reverse complement strand
GCATGCTCCATTCCAGCCAACTCGGTGTTTTGTCGGGTGTTGGGTCGTTTTTCCCTCCCCGCGACCAGCTCACCCCGCCGAACCGGTCGCTGTCGCGCAGCGCGAACGCCCGGCTGATCGACTGCTGGCCGGCCGACAGCACGTTGATGGCGATGGCGCCGGCCGCCCGCAGCCGGGGCCAGGTGGTCGACGATTCCGCCGGGCAGAACAGCACCAGCGGCGGGTGCAGCGACAGCGAGGTGAAGGAGTTCATCGCCATGCCCAGCGGGCCCTCGTCGGTCATCGCGGTGATCCCCGCGACGCCGGTCGGGTAATGCCCCAGCACATGCCGGAAGGAATCGGCGTCCGGACCGCTCAGGATCGGCCGCCGGACGTCCACGCCGTCGTTGTCGCCCACCGCCCCAGCCTAGTGAGCGCGGCCAACGCAGGTGAGCGCAGGCGTGCGGCATCCTCGGTCGCCGGCAACCCTAGGCTTGAGCCACTACCCGGCCGACCAGACAGGAGCGCGCATGGAGCTCAGCGTGGCGATCCGTAACCGCCGCAGCACCGCCCCGGTCACCGACCTGGCACCCGACGACGCCCAGCTGGCCGGCTACCTGCAACTGGCCGCGCACAGCCCGGATCACGCCGGCCTGCGACCGTGGCGGCTGATCACCGTGCGCGACACCGCCCGGCACCGGCTCGGCGAGGCCCTGGCGACGGGCTTCGGCGATCAACCGGGTAGCCCGGCGGCGGCCAGGACCGCGAGCAAGACGCAGCGGGCACCGCTGCTGATCACGGTGGTCGGCGTGCCGATCCAGCATCCGAAGGTGCCTGACTGGGAGCAGCTGGCCGCGGTCGGCGCGCTGGTGGCGACCCTGCAACTGGTGCTCTACGAGGCCGGCTACACCGCGATGTGGCGCACCGGGCCGGCCGTCGGGTTGCCCGCGGTGCGCGAGTTGCTCGGGCTTGCCGAGCGCGAGCTCCTGCTGGGTTGGCTCTACGTCGGGGGTACCCGGTTCCCCGGCGGGGCCGGTCAGGCGGGTCAGGTGGACGGGCCCGAGCCGGACGTCGGCGGCAGGATCTCGTCGCTGGCCGGTTGACCAGGCATCGACCAGGCATCGACCTAGCACTGATCTAGCACCGATCTAGCACTGACCGGCACCACTGCCGTCGGTGCCTTTGGGTACGGTCGCGGGGTAGCGGATGTCTCGACGGCGCAGCTGACAAAGGAGTCCGGCCATGGCCTACTACCGCAGTGTGGGCGCGGTGCCCCCGAAACGGCACACCCAGCACCGCGATGCCCAGGGCGCGCTCTACTTCGAGGAGCTGATGGGCGAAGAGGTTTCCTCCTCGGACTCGTCGCTGCTCTACCACCGCAACATCCCGTCGGCGATCACCCGCGCGCAGCGCTGGACGCTGCCCGACCAGGCCACCACCGCCAACTCACCGCTCGTGCCGTTGCACCTGCGGCTGCCGGGCCTGTTCGACCGGACCGAGGGCGTGGACGCGGTCACCGGCCTGCGACTGGTGCTCGGCAACGCCGACTTCCGGATCAGCTACGTGGTGGCCGGCAAGGCCTCGCCCTCCTACCGCAACGCCATCGGCGACGAGTGCGTGTTCGTCCAGGCCGGCAGCGCCCGGGTCGAGACGGTCTTCGGCGCGCTCGACGTCGGCGCCGGTGACTACCTGATCCTGCCGCGGGCCACCACCCACCGCTGGCTGCCGACCGGCGATGAACCGGTTCGGCTCTACTGCATCGAGGCGAACTCGCACATCTCACCGCCCAAGCGCTACCTGTCCCGGTTCGGCCAGTTGCTGGAGCACGCGCCGTACTGCGAGCGGGATCTGCGGACCCCCGGCGAGCCACTGCTGGCCGGGGCCGACGGCCCAGAGGCTGGCGGCGCAGAGGCTGGCGGCGCAGAGGCCGGCGTCGAGGTGTTCATCAAGCACCGCGACTCCGGCGCGGCCGGTGGCATCGCAGGCACCGTGCACGTGCTGCCGCACCATCCGCTGGACGTGGTCGGCTGGGACGGCTGCCTGTACCCCTACGTGTTCAACGTCGCCGACTACGAGCCGATCACCGGCCGGGTGCACCAGCCGCCGCCGGTGCACCAGGTCTTCGAAGGCACCAACTTCGTGATCTGCAACTTCGCGCCGCGCAGGGTGGACTACCACCCGCTGTCGATACCGGTGCCGTACTACCACTCGAACGTCGACAGCGACGAGATCATGTGCTACGTCGACGGCGACTACGAAGCGCGCAAACGCTCGGGGATCGGCAAGGGCTCAGTCTCGGTGCACCCGGGCGGCCACGCACACGGCCCACAGACGGGGGCGTACGAGAAGTCGATCGGGGTTGAGTCCTTCGATGAGCTTGCGGTGATGGTGGACACGTTCCGGCCGCTGGAGATCGGCGAAGGAGGTCACGCCTGCGACGACGGCGTATACGCCTGGTCGTGGGCCAAAGCCCCACAGGCAGACGAGCCACCGTCCCACGGCTAACCCCGCGCTTGCACTCGTC
>JBPCPA010000137.1:0-3587 GCA_050999655.1 Jatrophihabitans sp. | reverse complement strand
CTGCCCTACCTGGCGATCGTGATGGTGTTGCGCTACCTCGGGCCGGCCCGCTGGTGGCACAGCGTGGTCGGGCTGCTGGCCTCCATCCTGCTGCTGGCCTGGGTGTTCGTCCCGCAGCACCTCGGCTTCGGGGTGCTGCCGACGCCGACCTCGCTGCACGACATCTCCGACCTGGTGCGCCAGGCCCGCCAGTCGATGCAGGCCGAGCACGCGCCGCTGCACTCGACCAACGCGCTGCGGCTGCTGGTGGCCGCCGCGCTGACCGGGCTGGTCTGCCTGACCGACGTGCTGGGAGTGCTGCTGCGCCGGCCGCTGCTGGCTGCCGCGCCCTTGCTCGAGGTGCTCGCGGTGGCCTCGGCCACCTCGTCCAGGGCCGCCAACCCGTTCTGGTTCGCCGCGGCCGCGGTCGGCTTCCTGCTGATCCTGCTGGCCGGCACCCGGCTGCAGGATCGAGCCTGGGGCCCGTCGGTGGACGGCTCCGCCGGGCGGCTGGACGGCGGTCGGCGGATGGCGGTGAGCGGCATCGTCGCGGCGTTGATCGTGCCGCTGCTGCTGCCGTCGGTGCCCACCAACCTGCTGGCGCGCGCCGCGCACCACAACGGCAGCGGCAACGGTCCGGGCGGCGGGCACGGCCAGATCGTGTTGAGCAGCCTGGCCTCGCTGCGCGGTTCGCTGCAGCTACCGACTCCGCGGGTGCTGTTCGACGTGCACGTCGACCCCGGCGCCCCGCCGTTCTATATCCGCCAGGACGTCGATGACCAGTTCGACAACAGTGCCGGCTGGCGCCCGTCCGGCTCGACGTTCGGCGATCCCACCCAGATCCCGCTCGCCGAGTCGCCGTTGCCGATCTCTCCCAACCAGGACACCGGGACGTCGACGGCGCGGGCCTCCGACATCAAGGCTCGGTTCACCATCGAGAACCTGGGCGGCAAGACGCTGCCGATCCTGTCCAACCCCACCGCGCTGCAGAACCTCACCTCGGGCAGCTGGAACAGCAGGACCTCCAGCGTCTTCGATGTGTCCTTGAAGTCGCAGACGACCTACACCGAGGCCGTCTCGCAGTTGAATCCGACACCTGACCAGTTGCGGGCCGCCCAGGATTGGGCCGGCAGTGGGGATCAGCAACTGGACGCGCAGTTCTTGCAACTGCCCTCACAACCCGATCGGGTGACCCAGCTGGCTGACCAGCTCACCAGTGGGTTGAGCAACTCCTTCGACAAGGCGCTGGCGATCTCGGACTACTTCAGTAACGGCAAGAACGGTTTCACCTACTCCCTCAGCACGCTGCCCGACGATGGCAGCAACGCCCTGGTGCAGTTTCTGACCAACAAGACTGGGTTCTGCCAGCAGTACGCCGCCGCGGCGGCGGTACTGATGCGCACCGCCAAGCTGCCGGCGCGGGTGGTGATCGGCTACACCCACCGGGCACCTGACAGCAACGGAAACTTCTCGGTCACCACCTCCGACGCACACGCCTGGGTCGAGGTCTACTTCGACTCCATCGGCTGGATCACCTTCGACCCGACCCCGCTGTCCGGCTCGGACACCCTGCGGGCAGTCTCGTTCCCCTGGGCACCGCATCCGAGCGGCGCCACCGCCTCAACGGCCGAGCCGACCGCCAACAAGGGCCAGTCCTCGCTGGGTCCGTCGGTCTCGCTCACCGCCGGCAACGGCCGGTCCGGCGACTCGAGCGCGATCGTGCCGACCATCGTGTGGCAGCTGGGCCTGGCCGCACTTGTGGTGCTGATCGTGATCCTGGCCGTCGTCCTCGGGCCGCGGCTACTGCGCCGCCGGCAACGCCGCAGGCGGCTGGATCGAGCCCGCAGCACCGGTAACCCGGAACCGCTCTGGCAGGAGTTGGCAGCGACCGCCACAGATCGCGACGCGTTGTGGCCGAGCACCGTGACGGTCGGGCAGGTGGCCGTCTGGCTGTCGCGACATGGTGTGGACGAGCGGGGCACGGCCGCGGTGAGCGCGGTGGCCAACAAGGTCGAGCGCGACCGTTACAGCGCCCAACTGGTCACCGAGGTCGAACCGGAATCGATCGCCGCGCTGGACCAGGCCCTGACCCGATGGGCGCGGCGGACCGATCGGCGATTGAGCCTGCTCAACAGATGGTTGCCCAAGTCACTGCTACGCCGGCCGCCGCGCTGGCACCGCTGAGGCCAGCCTGAGCTGCCCGGCTTGAGCTTGGCCGGCCTGAGCTGCCCGGCGGAGCGCTTGGCCGAGTTGCGCTTGGCCGACTTGCGCTGCACGGCGGAGCCGGGAACTCAGCACGACCGCGAGATCGGGCCACGGCACTGTGTGCGTTGCACTCACAGGTCCAGCGTGAAGCCGGCTGGCCGCTCCGGCCAACCGGGGCGTCTCAGCGGGTTGTCGGGAAGGGACGGGGTGACTGCAGGCGCCAGCGCGTCAGCTCTCGTCGAACCGCCGGCGCATCCGATCTTCCATCTTGGTGCGCAGGCTGTTGTTCCTGCCCTGCGTGCTCTGCGGGTTGCTCAGTGCCGTCGCGGCGCTGGTACGCGGCCCACGAAGCGCGCTGGCGGCCGCGAAGCACGAGCCGACGATCAGCACAAAGCCGAGGACGCCGACCAGGATCAGGTTCGACCTGAGGCCGAACAGCACGACTGCCAAGCCGACAACCACTCCGACAACCGACAGGGCGAGCATCAAGCGCACTCGATTGCGCGGTCGGGCAGACCTTACCGACGAGGCAAATTTCGGATCCTCGGCATACAGGGCCTGCTCGATCTCGTCGAGTAGCCGTTGTTCATGCTCGGAGAGCGGCATCGTGCCCTCCTATCCCTGTTCCGAAGTGAACCATTGCCCGCGCCTGTCCATTCGTCCCGAAACTGCCGTACGGCCAACCAGGGGACACACCCCTGAGCATACGAGCACAAATGTGAGTTCGAAAGTTATGCGCCATGATTCCTCCCCGGATCCCGACGATTCGTTATCACATCGGGAGTTGACGGGTCTGTCATCCTCGGCTTTGCCCTGTTGATGCCGCCCGCGGACGAGACCGCCGACGGCGCGAGCAGTGACGCGGGTCGCACCGCCGCCTCGCCGAAGCGAGCCGTCAGGGCGTCGATGGCGTGATCGACCGCGACCGCCGGCCGCGTCGCGGCGCCGGTCAGGTCGAAGGCCAGTTGGGTCGGCTCGCTGGCCGGACGCAGGTTCTCGACCTTGACGCCCACCAGCCGGATGCGGGGTTGGTCCAGGTTCAACGCCCGGTACAGCTGGAGAGCCTCGCGGTAGACGATGGCAGCGGCGTCGGTGGGTTCGACCAGCGTGCGCACCCTGGTCACCGTGGTGAAGTCGGCGAACCGGATCTTGATACCGACCGTGCGTGCCGTCCGGCCCGCCTGCCGCAGCCGCTCGGCCACCTCACCGCTACCGCGGAGCAACTCGCGGGCGACCGCAGCTTCGGTGAGCAGGTCCGCAGCCATCGTCCGGTCGGTCGAGATGGACTTCTCCACCTCGCGCTCGTGCACGACCCGGTCGTCCTGGCCATGGGCCAGCTGGTGCAGGTGGTTGGCGGTGGCGGTGCCCACCGCCCGGCGCACCGTGTCCAGGGGGGTGGCCGC
>JBPCPA010000251.1:0-28927 GCA_050999655.1 Jatrophihabitans sp. | reverse complement strand
GCGCCGAACACGGTGAACACCATGCCTGAGGCGACCCTGAACGCCGTGGCCGACCACGGCGAGATCACTGGCGCGACCGCGAACACGGGTTACCACGAGGCTCGCGGCGTGGTCGAGCAGCTGGCCGAGCTGGGCATCGAGCTGCACGAGGTCACCGAGCTGCTCGAGGTCGAGGGCGTCCAGAAGTTCATGGATTCCTGGTCGATCCTGCTCGAAGGCGTGGACAAGCAGCTGATCGCCGGCGCCAAGAAGGCCGGCAAATGAGTCAACCCGACGACCTGTCGGTCACCACCGGCGGTGGCCTGAACTGCCAGTTCGGCTACCGCGACGCCGCCGGCTTCGCGGCCGCGATCGACGAGCTGGTGACCGATCGGATCGCCAGCCGGATCACCGACCAGGACCCGACCCTGTGGGGCCCGGACGCCGAGTCCGAGGCGAGGACCAGGCTGTCCTGGGCGACGCTGGCCACCAGCTCACGGCCGCTGGTCGACCAGATCGAGGCGCTGCGCGCCCAGCTGCGGGACGAGGGCGTCGACCACGTGGTGCTGGCCGGCATGGGCGGCAGCTCGCTGGCACCCGAGGTCATCTGCGCGACTGCCGGGGTCGAGCTGGTGACCCTGGACACCACCGACGCCGGCCAGGTGGCCAGCGCGTTGGCCGACCGGCTGGAGCGGACCGTGCTGGTGGTCTCCAGCAAGTCCGGCGGCACCGTGGAGACCGACTCGCACCGCCGGGTCTATGAGAAGGCCTTTACCGACAAGGGGATTGACCCGAAGTCGCGGATCGTGGTGGTGACCGATCCGGGGTCGCCGCTGCAGCAACTGGCCGAGCAGGCCGGCTATCGCGCGCTGTTCCTGGCCGACCCGCACGTCGGCGGGCGCTACAGCGCGCTCACCGCGTTCGGCCTGGTGCCGGCCGGCCTGGCCGGTGCTGACATCGGCGCGCTGCTGGACTCGGCCGCCGAGGCCGCCGCGGTGCTGGCCGGAGATGACCGGGACAATCCCGGCCTGCGGCTCGGGGCGCTGCTCGGGCTGGCCCACAATTCCAGCCCGAACGGCGGTGCCGGCTGCGACAAGGTGGTGTTTGCCGATTTCGGTTCCGGCATCAAGGGATTCGGCGACTGGGTGGAGCAGCTGATCGCCGAGTCGACCGGCAAGCAGGGCCGCGGCCTGCTCCCGGTGGTGGTCGAGTCGCCGGCCGCGGCCGGCTTTGCCGATGCCAGGCAGGACGCGATCACGATCCAGCTCGTCCCCGCCAGCAGCAGATATGACCCCGACTCCCCGCCCGTCTCGGGCTGGGGTGCGGCCACCGGCGGCCCGCTGGGCGGCCAGCTACTGCTGTGGGAGTACGCGACCGCGGTGGCCGGCCGGCTGATCGGGATCGACCCGTTCGACCAACCCAATGTCGAGGAGGCCAAGAAGCAGGCGCGCTCGCTGCTCGACTCGGCCGGCGACGAGCAGGCCCCCGAGCCGGCGCTGACCGACGGCGCCGTGCAGGTGTTCGCGAGCAACCTCGACCTGGGCTCGGCGGGCTCGCTGGCCGACGCGCTGGCGCTGCTGTTCGGGGCCGCCCCAGAACTCGGTTATGTCAGCGTCCAGGCCTACCTGGACCGGCACGCCGACTCGGCCGCCGCCGGGCTGCGCGGTCCGGTGGCCACCCGCACCGGCCTGCAGACCACCTTCGGTTGGGGCCCTCGGTTCTTGCACTCGACCGGCCAGTACCACAAGGGCGGTCATCCGAACGGGGTGTTCCTGCAGATCACCGGTACGGTCAGCGCCGACCTCGCCGTGCCGGACCGGCCCTACAGCTTCGCGGTGCTGCAGCAGGCCCAGGCGGCCGGTGATGCGACCGTGCTGGCCGGCAAGGGTCGTCCGGTGCTACACCTTCATCTCACCGACCGCGCGGCCGGCCTCGCCCAGCTTCAACGGGCCCTCTAGAAGGAGTTCCGGTGACTCTGAACTTTACCGGCGCAGCTGATGACCAGAGTCCGGCGATCAGCGCGGGCGACGGGCCCCAACTGCCCCACGGCCTGCGCTCCAACCCGCTGCGCGATCCGGGTGACCGGCGGCTGCCACGGGTGCCCGAACCGTGCGCCCTGGTGGTGTTCGGGGTAACCGGTGACCTGGCGCGCAAGAAGCTGCTGCCGGCGATCTATGACCTGGCCAACCGCGGTCTGTTGCCGGCCGACTTCGTGCTGCTGGGCTTCGCCCGCCGGGACTGGGAGGACGGTGACTTCGAGACCCTTGCCAAGAAGGCGGCCAAGGAGCATGCCCGGACCGGCTGGAACGAGGAGGTCTGGGCGCGGCTGTCCGGCGACATCAAGTTCGTGCCGGGTTCCTTCGACGACGACGAGGCCTTCGACACCCTGGCCAGCACCCTGGACGAGTTACGCGACAGCCACGGCATCAAGGGCAACGCCGCCTTCTACCTGTCCATCCCGCCGAGCCTGTTCCCCACCGTGCTCAAGCAGATGGAACGGACCAAGATGGCCGACAACGCCACCTCGGGTGGCTGGCGGCGGGTCGTGGTGGAAAAGCCCTTCGGACACGACCTGGACAGCGCCAAGGAGCTCAACTCCCTCGTCGACTCGGTCTTCACCGCCGACGACGTGTTCCGGATCGACCACTACCTGGGCAAGGAGACCGTGCAGAACCTGATGGCGTTGCGGTTCGCCAATCAGCTGTTCGAGCCGGTCTGGAACGCCAACTACGTCGATTCGGTGCAGATCACCATGGCCGAGGATGTCGGGATCGCCGGCCGGGCGGCGTTCTACGACGTCACGGGTGCTGCCCGCGACGTCCTGCAGAACCACTTGTTGCAGCTGCTGGCGCTGACCGCCATGGAAGAGCCGGTCGAGTTCACCGCCGACGCGATTCGCACCGAGAAACTCAAGGTGTTGCGGGCCATCACGCTGCCCACCGACAAGGCCGCCTACGCGGTGCGCGGGCAATACCAGCAAGGGTGGTTGGCCGGCGAGCGGGTGCTGGCCTACCGCGCCGAGAAGGATGTTCCGGCCGATTCGAAGACCGAGAGCTACGCCGCCGTCCGGCTGGGCATCGACACCCGCCGGTGGGCCGGCGTGCCCTTCTACGTCCGGACCGGCAAGCGGTTGCCCCGCCGGGTCACCGAGATCGCGGTGCTGTTCAAGAAGGCGCCGCACCTGCCCTTCAGCCACACCGACACCGAGGAGCTGGGCCACAACCAGCTGGTGATCCGGGTGCAACCGGACGAGGGCGTCACCCTGAAGTTCGGTTCCAAGGTGCCCGGCTCGATGATGGAGGTCCGCGACGTGTCGATGGACTTCCTCTACGGTGAGGCGTTCACCGAGTCCTCGCCGGAGGCCTACGAACGGCTCATCCTGGATGTGATGCTGGGCGACGCGACGCTGTTCCCGCGCAACGAGGAGGTCGAGTCGTCCTGGCGGGTGATCGACCCTCTGGAGCGGTTCTGGGCCGGCCAGGAGCCCGAGCCGTACCGGGCCGGCGAGTGGGGCCCGCGCGCTGCCGACGAGATGCTCGACCGGGACGGCCGAAGCTGGCGGCGGCCGTGATCGCGTACACCTATCTGGCTGAGGGGGATTCGCTGTGACGACGCTCTGGGATACCACCGGGACCGCGGTGGTGCAGGCGCTGGCCGCCGAGCGGCGCACCGGCGGCGCGGTGACCAGCGGGCTGGCGCTGACCCTGGTGGTGGTGCTGGAGGAGAAGGACACCGCCGAGGTCGAGGCGGCGGTGGCCACCGCGGCGTCCAAGCACCCGATGCGGGTGGTGATGGTGCTGCGGCACAGCATCGAGGCGCCGATCCCCCGGTTGGACGCCGAGGTGTCGATCGGGGGCCGCTACGGCCCCGGCGAGTCGGTGGTGCTGCGGATGTTCGGCCGGCTGGCGCTGCATGCCGAGTCGGTGACGCTGCCGCTGCTGGCCCCGGACGCGCCGGTGGTGGCCTGGTGGTACTCCGAGACGCCCAAGATCATCGCCCACGACCCGCTCGGGGTGTTCGCCGACCGCCGGATCACCAACGTGATTCGCGATGCCGACCCGGCGGCGTCGTTGCGCCAGCGCGCGGTGGACTTCGCCCCGGGCGACACCGACCTGACCTGGACGGTGATCACGCCGTGGCGCGCGGCCCTGGCTGCCGCCTTCGACACCGCCTCGGCGCCGGCCAGCTCGGTGGTGGTGTCGGGCAACCCGGTGGATCCGTCCGCGCAGCTGCTGGCCGGTTGGCTGTCGGCCCGGCTGGGCATCTACGTGCCGGTCGAGAAAGCCGACGGCAAGTACATCTCATCGGTGATCCTCAATTTCGCCGATGGCCGCGAGGTCAAGATGACCAACGAGGGCTACAAGCTGCTGATGCGCCGGCCGGGGCAGGCCGACACCATCCAGCCGTTCCCGCAGCGCACCACCGGCGACATGCTCGCCGAGGAGTTGCGCCGGCTGGATGCCGATGACACCTACGCCGAAGCGCTCGGCGCGATCTCCGGGCTGCGCGACCTCAACCAGCGTTCGGCGGTGCGCAGCCACATCTGGCACGATCCGGCACTGGCCGACCAGGAAGCGTGAGCATGGGCGGCGCGCGTCCGGAACTGATCGTCCAGGCCGATGCCGAGCGGCTGGCTGCCGATGTGGCGCTGCGCACCCTGTCGACCCTGGTGCACGCCCAGCAGACCCGGCGGCGGGCCGCGCTGGGGCTGACCGCCGGCTCCATCATGGAGGCGGTCTGGACGGCCATCGCCGCGGCACCCGCCCGCGACAGCGTCGACTGGAGCCTGGTCGACGTGTTCTGGGCCGACGAGCGGTTCGTCCCGGCCGACTCGCCGGATCGCAACGACGGGCCGGCCAACCGGATCCTGTTCGACCGGGCGCCGTTCCAGGCCGCCCGGCAGTACCCGATGCCGGCCAGCGATGGTGCGCTGCCAGATCTGGACGCGGCCGCGGCCGGCTACGCCCGGCAGTTGCACCAGGCCCGGCGACCCGATGACCCGGACGAGATTCCGAACTTCGACGTGCTGCTACTGGGTCTTGGCCCGGATGGCCACTGCGCGTCGTTGTTCCCCGAACATCCTGGTACCTATGACGAATCGGGCCCGGTCATCGCCGTGCGCAACTCTCCTAAGCCGCCGCCCCGGCGGCTGTCGCTGAGCTTCGGCGGTCTCGACCAGGCCAACGAGATCTGGTTCGTAGCAGCCGGCTCCGGCAAGGCAGAGGCGGTTGCGCTGGCGCACAGCGGCGCCGGCCGGGTGCAGGTGCCGGCGGCCGGACCGCGTGGCCGGTTGCGCACCCTATGGCTGCTGGACAGGGACGCGGCGGCCAGGCTGCCGCGCCATCCGGACGGCCGTCCGACCCTCTGATCAGACAGCCTGCTCACGACAATTCGTCGAGCTACTCGCCGCGGCGGGCCCGCAACCGGGCCAGCGCCTCTTCCAGGATGGCATCGCCGTCGGCGTCCGAACGCCGTTCCTTGACGTAGGCCAGGTGCGTCTTGTACGGCTCGTTTCGCGTGGCGGCCGGCGGTGCCCCGGACTCCCGGCCGGCGGGAAACCCGCAGCGCTTGCAGTCCCAGGTGTCGGGCACCGGCGCCTCCACCGCGAAGGCCGGCATGGTCTCGTGACCGTTGGCACAGAAGAACGACACGTACTGCCTGGGCGCGGACTCGCCGCGCTCGCGCTCCCCCATCGGCCCGGCGCCCACCCGGCTGCCGCGAATCGCGTTGCCACCTGCCACGTTCAACTCCTCTTGCTCACATGTTCGGGTCGACGCCGCCTGGTCGAACTAGCTCGCACCGGGGCCGCGGCAGGCGGCAGGTGCGTCCGTCAGCTGTTCTTGTAGAGCAGGCTCAGGCCGATGATGCAGATGCCCCAGACGACGCCGGCCACGATGGTGAGCCGGTCCAGGTTGCGCTCGACCACCGACGAGCCGGACAGGCTTGAGTACAGCGAACCGCCGAACATCGAGGACAGGCCGCCGCCCTTGCCCCGGTGCAGCAGTACCAGGACCACCAGCATCAGGCTCGCGATGATCAGGACAATCGACAACGTGATGATCATGTGGTTCTAGGGCCTCGTTCGGTCTCGACGGTCGGCGGCGCCGGGTCGCGGGTCGCTCAGCAAGAGGATACCTGTTGGATTGCCCCGAAAGCCGGTCGGCAGCTCGATCTGCCTCATCCGACCAGCGGGCCGCCGGCGGCGGCCACGCAGATGCCGGCGAACTCGGCTCCGTCCAGGCTGGCGCCCCCGACCAGCGCGCCGTCGACGTCGGGCTGGGCCAGGATCTCGGCCGCGTTGGTGGATTTCACCGAGCCGCCGTAGAGCACCCGCACCCCGGCCGCCAACTCGGCGCTGTAGAGCTCGCTCAGGCGCTCCCGGATCGCCGCGCAGACCTGCTGCGCGTCGGCCGGGGTGGCGACCTTGCCGGTGCCGATCGCCCAGACCGGCTCGTAGGCCAGCACGATCGAGGCGGCCTCGGGCGCCCCGATGCCGGCCAGGCCGGCGCTCAGCTGCCCGACGCAGTGCGCCACCTGGTCGCCGGCCTCGCGAACCTCGAGCCGCTCGCCGATGCACAGGATCGGCGTCAGGCCGTGGGCGACGGCCGCCTTCGCCTTGGCGTTCACCAGCTCGTCGCTCTCGGCGTGGTACTCCCGCCGCTCGGAGTGCCCGACGACCACGAAGCTGCAGCCGAGCTTGGCCAGCATCGCGCCGGCGATGTCACCGGTGTACGCACCACCGTCACGGGGCGAGAGGTCCTGCGCGCCGTAGCTCAACCGCAGCTTGTCGCCGTCCACCAGGCTCTGCACCGAGCGGATGTCGGTGAACGGCGGCAGCACGGTGACCTCGACGGCGTCGAAATGTTGCGGCTTGAGGCTGAAGGCGATCTTCTGCACCAGCGCGAGCGCTTCCAGGTGGTTGAGATTCATCTTCCAGTTGCCGGCGATCAGCGGCTTGCGGGCAGGCGGCCGGGCCATCTCAGCGCCCCCCGTCCTGCAGCACGGCGATGCCGGGCAGCGTCTTGCCTTCGAGGTATTCCAGGGACGCGCCGCCCCCGGTCGAGATGTGGCCGAACCGGTTCTCATCGATCCCCAGCGCCCGGATCGCCGCCGCCGAATCGCCGCCGCCGACCACGGTCAGCCCGCTGGCCGCGGTGATCGCCTCGGCCACGCCCCGGGTGCCGGCCGCGAACGGCGCGACCTCGAACACGCCCATCGGGCCGTTCCAGAACACCGTGCTGGCATCGGCAAGTGCCGCGGCGAAGCCGGCCACCGACTCCGGTCCGATGTCCAGGCCCTTCTGGCCGGCCGGGATCGCATCGGCCGGCACCACCTGGGTCCCGGCGTCCTCGGTGATCTCAGCAGCCACCACCACATCGGTGGGCAGCACGATCTTGTCCCCGGCCTCGGCCAGCAGCCGACGACAGGTGTCGACCTGATCGGCCTCCAGCAGCGAGTCACCCACCTCGTGACCCTGGGCCTTGAGGAAGGTGAAGCACATGCCGCCGCCCACCAGCAGCCGATCCACCTTGGGCAGCAGCGCGTCGATGACCGCCAGCTTGTCCGACACCTTCGAGCCGCCGAGCACCACGACGTACGGACGTGCCACCTGGCCCACCTCACCGGTGAGCTCGCGCAGCACCGCAACCTCGCGGCTGACCAGGTCACCGCAGTAGTGCGGCAGCAATTCGGCCACGTCATAGACCGAGGCATGCGACCGGTGCACCGCGCCGAAGGCGTCATCGACGTAGGCGCCGCCGTCCTCCTCGCCTCCGGTCAGCTGGGCCAGCGCCCGGGCGAACGGCGCGCGGTCAGCCGCCGCCTTGGCCGTCTCGCCGGCGTTGAACCGGACGTTCTCCAGCAACAGCAGCTCGCCGTCAGCCAGCTCGCCAGCCAGCAGCCGGGCACTTTCGCCCACCGTGTCCAGCGCAAACTCGACCGGGCTGCCCAGCAATCGGGCCAGCCGATCTGCCACCGGACGCAACGAGTACGCCTGGTCGGGCTCACCCTTGGGCCGGCCCAGGTGGGCTACCACGATCACCCGGGCGCCATGCTGGAGCAACTTGACCAGCACCGGTAGCGATGCCCGGATCCGGCCGTCGTCGGTGACGTGCGGCGGTTGCTCCTTCGACAGTGGCACGTTCAGGTCGCAGCGGACCAGCACCCGCCGACCGCGAACCCCGACCTTGATCAGATCATCGACGGTGCGCACCCGGTTTAGAGGCTGGCGCCGACGTAGCTGACCAGGTCCGCAAGCCGGTTGGAGTAACCCCACTCGTTGTCATACCAGCCGATCACCTTGACCTGGTTGCCGATCACCTTGGTCAGGGTGGCATCGAAGATGCAGGACGCCGGGTCGGTGACGATGTCGGCCGACACGATCGGGTCCTCGGTGTAGACCAGGTAGCCCTTGAGCGCGCCGTCCGCGGCGGCCTTGTAGGCGGCCTTCACCTCCTCCACCGTGGTGTCGCGGGAGAGCGTCACGGTGAGGTCGGTGGCCGAACCGGTCGGCACCGACACCCGCAGGGCATAGCCGTCCAGCTTGCCCTTCAGTTCGGGCAGCACCAGGCCGATCGCCTTGGCGGCGCCGGTGGAGGTCGGGATGATCGACAGCGCGGCGGCGCGGGCCCGGCGCAGGTCCTTGTGCGGCGCGTCCTGCAGGTTCTGGTCCTGGGTGTAGGCATGGATCGTGGTCATCAGACCCTTTTCGATGCCGAACGTGTCGTTGAGGACCTTCGCCAGCGGCGCCAGGCAGTTGGTGGTGCAGGAGGCGTTGGAGATGATGTGGTGGTTGGCCGGGTCGTAGTTCTCGTGGTTGGCGCCCATCACGATGGTGATGTCGTCGTCGGTGGCGGGTGCGGAGATGATGACCTTCTTGGCGCCGCCGTCGAGGTGTTTGCGCGCGTCAGCAGCCTTGGTGAAGAAGCCGGTGGACTCGATCACGACATCGACGCCGAGGTCCTTCCAGCCCAGGTTGGCCGGGTCGCGCTCCTCCAGGGCGCGGATGGACTTGCCCCCGACGATGATGTTCTGCTCGTCGTAGCTCACCTCCGCGGGAAACCGGCCGAGGATCGAGTCGTACTTGAGCAGGTGGGCCAGGGTCTTGTTGTCGGTCAGGTCGTTGACCGCCACGACCTCGATGTCGGCCCCGGACGCCTGCACGGCACGGAAGAAGTTGCGCCCGATCCGACCGAAGCCGTTGATACCAACCCGAACAGTCACGTCAAATCTCCCTGATGTGGTTACCGGGCGGATGGATCACCCGGGACTTGTCCTGCAAATCGAGCAGGCGTACCGCGACCGATGATCCGGTGCGGCAGCGACGTTGCTTGCCCAACCCGTCTGGTCATCGCAAACTTTATCCCGTGGGCATGCCCGGCTGCCGCCAGGCCGATTACCGGCCGGTAGCGGCCGCGGCTGCCCGCATCTCCAGCCTGCCGCCCCGCCCGGGTGGGCGGCACTCTCAGGGTGCCAGCATCTCCGGGGTGACGGCGGCCTCGGTGTTCGGGATTCCCTCGTCCTGGGCGCGCTTGTCGGCCATCGCCAGCAGCCGGCGGATCCGGCCTGCTACCGCGTCCTTGGTCATCGGCGGGTCCGACAGGCTGCCCAACTCCTCCAGCGAGGCCTGCTTGTGTTCCAGCCGGAGCCGACCGGCCTGCAGCAGGTGATCGGGCGCGTCCGAGCCCAGAATGGCCATCGCCCGCTCGACCCTGGCCCCGGCCGCGACCGCGGCCCGCGCCGAACGGCGCAGGTTGGCATCGTCGAAGTTCGCCAGCCGGTTGGCGGTCGCGCGGACCTCCCGGCGCATCCGGCGCTCTTCCCACGCCATCACCGAATCGTGCGCACCGAGCCGGGTCAGCAGCGCGCCGATCGCGTCCCCGTCGCGCACCACCACCCGATCAGCACCGCGTACCTCACGCGCCTTGGCGAGGATGCCGAGCCGGCGGCCGGCCCCGACCAGCGCCAGCGCCGCCTCGTTGGTCGGGCAGGTGATCTCCAGCGCGCCGGCCCGGCCGGGCTCGGTCAGCGAACCGTGGGCCAGGAACGCGCCCCGCCACGCCGCCTCGGCCTCGGCGATGGTGCCGGCCACCACCTGGGTCGGCAGTCCCCGCACCGGACGGCCGCGAAGGTCGACCAGGCCGGCCTGGCGAGCCAGACCCTCACCGTCCTTGCTGACCCGGACCAGGTAGCGGGTGCCCTTGCGCAGGCTGCCGCCGGTGACCACCTGGATCTCGGCAGTGTGGCCATAGACCTCGGCGATCTCGCGGCGCAGCCGGCGGGCGACCGAGCCGGTGTCGAGTTCGGCCTCGACCACGATGTGGCCGGCCACCAGATGCAACGCACCGGCGAACCGCAACAGGGTCGCGATCTCGGCCCGCCGGGCATTCGCCCTGGTGATCGTCACTCGGCTGAGTTCGTCCTTGACTGCAGCCGTCATTACCGTCAGTGCGCTCCTTGTTCCAGGCCGCGACCGGGTGGCCGGCCGTTGCCGTCGCTCGCGCTCAGCCCGACGGCATCGGCAACCGCCTCGCTGAGCCTGGCTGGATCATGCCTTGCCGCGCCGTTCGCGGCGACCGGTGCCAGCACCAGCCGGGCGCCGGCGCTGTCGGTGTAGCGGCGCAGACCGCGCGGATCGAGGACCGCATCGCTGTCGGCGATGACCACATCCACCTTCAATCGCGGGCAGTGCTCGCGCAACACCCGCAGATGCTCCTCGGCGCTGAAGCCGTCGGTCTCGCCGGCCTGCGGCTCGAGGTTGAGGATGGTGATCCGCTTGGCGGCAGTCAGTGTCAGAGCCGCGGCCAGCCCCGGCAGCAGCAGGTGCGGTATCACGCTGGTGAACCAGGAACCTGGTCCGAGGATCACCACGTCGGCATGCAGGATCGCTTGCACAGCCTCGGCGCAGACCGGGGCATCGGCCGGCACCAGTTGGATCGAGGTGACCCGGCCCGCGGTGGCGGCGATCGCGGACTGCCCGCGAATGCGCCGCACCGCAACCGGGTCGTCCGGGTCCACACTGGTCACCTCGGCGATCAGGTCCAGCGGCTGCTCGGACATCGGCAGCACCCGGCCGTGCGCGCCGACCAGCCTGGCCAGCTCGTCCAAGGCGGTCACCGGGTTCTCGTGCAGTTCCATCAGGCCGGTCAGCAGCAGGTTGCCGATCGGGTGGCCAGCCAGCGCGCCGCTGCCGCCGATCCGGTGCTGCAGCACGCTCGACCAGGACACCTGCTCGCCGGCACCGGCCGGGGCGAAGGCATTGCTGGCCAGCGCGGCCAGCGCCATCCGCAGGTCACCGGGCGGCAGCACCCCGAGTTCGCGACGAATCCGGCCGGACGAGCCGCCGTCGTCGGCGACCGTGACCACCGCGGTGATCTCGGCGTCGAGCATCCGCAGTGCCGACAGCGAGGCGAACAGCCCGTGCCCGCCGCCGAGCGCGACCACCCGCAGCCGGTGGCCGGATCCGGTGACCTGTTCGGGCACTACTCGCGACCCAGGTCTCGGTGCACCACGGTTGCTCGCACGCCGAGTTCGGTCAGCCGGCGGACCAGTTCGCGGCTCATCGCGACCGAGCGGTGCTTGCCGCCGGTGCAGCCGACCGCCAGGGTGAGGTACTGCTTGCCCTCCCGGCGATAGCCGGCGCCGATGATCTGCAGGATGTCGGTGTACTTGTCGAGGAATTCGCCGGCCGACTCCTGGCTCAGGACGTAGTCGATGACCTCGCTGTCCTCACCGGTGAGATCGCGCAGCTCCGGTATCCAGAACGGGTTCGGCAGGAACCGGACGTCCACCACCAGGTCGGCGTCCACCGGCAGGCCGTACTTGAAGCCGAAGGACACCACCGTGGCCCGCAGTTCCGGCGCGCCCAGACCACCGGCCGCGAAGGCCTCCTCGATCGCTCGGCGCAGCTGCGGCACGGAGCGGTCGGAGGTGTCGATGACCAGATCGGCGACGTCTCGCAACGGCGCCAGCACCGATCGCTCAGCGATGATGCCGTCGGCAAGCCGGCCGTCGCCCTGCAACGGGTGGGCGCGCCGGTTGCCTTCGAAGCGACGGATCAGGACGTTGTCGCTTGCCTCCAGGAACAGCACCCGCGGGCTGAGATCCCGCCGTTCCAGCTCGGCGATCACGCCTGTCAGGTCGGTGGAGAAACCCCGGCTGCGCACATCCATCACCACCGCCAGCCGGGTGACCGCCCCCTGGCTGCGGCTGCCCAGATCCACCATGGTGGCGACCAGGGCCGGCGGCAGGTTGTCGACGACGAAGAATCCGAGATCTTCCAGGCATTTGGCCGCCGTGCTGCGGCCGGCTCCGGACAGGCCGGTGACGATCACTGTTTCCAGTGCGCCGCGTTCCGCGCTGGTCATCAGCGAACTCCTCGGTCTCAGGTGATGGCGATCATCGGGCGCTGAGCGCCGGCCACCGCCGGTCCCGCCTCGCCCGTCGTCGAAAGCGTAGTCGCCACCGTTGGCGGCCGGGTCGCTATCGGGGTGCTTTTCCAGTTTTGGGGTTAGCCGATGACCTCGCCGGTCGCCATGTTGATGGCCGGTGCTCGCTGATCGGCACCGGCCGCCAGGGCATCGGCGACCCGCTGCGCCAGTTCTGGGCCGAAACCGGGCACCGTGGCGATCTCGTCCACCGCCGCGGCGCGCAGCTTCTTCAGCGAGGAGAACTGCTTGAGCAGCGCCTTGCGCCGGGCCGGACCGAGGCCGGCGATGCCGGTCAGCTCCGACTCGGTCATCGACTTCGACCGCTTCTGCCGGTGGAAGGTGATCGCGAACCGGTGCGCCTCGTCGCGGACCCGCTGGAGTAGGTACAGCGCCTCGGAGGCCCTGGGCAGGATCATCGGGTGCTCGTCACCGGGAATCCACACCTCTTCCAGGCGTTTGGCCAGCCCGACCAGGGTGATGTCGATGATGCCGAGTTCGGACAGCACTGCCTGTGCCGCGGCCACCTGGGGCGCGCCACCGTCGACCACGACCAGGTTCGGCGGGTAGGCGAACCGCTTGGGTTTGCCGTTGTCCAGTAGCGACGAGCCGTCGGTCTCGGCGCGCACCTGTTCGGCCTGCTCGGTCAACTGCCGGGTGAACCGGCGCCGGATCACCTCGGCGATCCAGTCGGTGTCACCGCCGCTGCTGTGCATGGCAAAGCGCCGGTACTCGCTCTTGCGGGCCAGGCCGTCCTCGAAGACCACCATGCTGGCCACCACGTTGGTGCCCTGGACGTGGCTGATGTCGAAGCCCTCGATCCGCAGTGGCGCCTAGGACATCTGCAGGGCGTCCTGCAGGTCCGACAGGGCCTGGGAGCGGGCGGTCAGGTCGCTGGCCCGGCGCAGCTTGTACTGCAGAAACGCCTGCTCGGCGTTGCGTTGCACGGTGTGCATCAGCGAGCGCTTGTCGCCACGCTGCGGTACCCGCAACGAGACCCGACTGCCCCGGCTCTCGGTGAGCAGCTCGGCGAGTGCCTCGTGATCGTCGGGCAACTCCGGAACGAGTACTTCGCGCGGCACCACCGAGTCATCTTGGCCATAGAACTGCAGGACGAACTGCTCCACCAGCTCGCCGATGCCGGACTCGCCGGACTCGATGTCCGGGCTGGCGGCCACGTCGAGCACCCAGCCCCGCTGGCCGCGAACCCGACCGCCCCGGACGTGGAACACCTGCACCGCCGCCGACAGCTCGTCGGTGGCGAAGGCCACCACGTCGGCGTCGGTGCCATCGGTCAGCACGACCGCCTGCTTCTCCATCGACCGGCGCAGCGCCCCGAGATCGTCACGCAGCCGGGCAGCCAGCTCGAATTCGAGGCCGGCGCTGGCCTGGGCCATCTGCTTCTCGAGCCGGCGGACCATCGCATCGGTCTTGCCGGCCATGAAATCGCAGAAGTCGTCGACGATCTGGCGGTGCGTCTCGGCCGACACCCGCCCGACACAGGGCGCGCTGCACTTGCCGATGTAGCCGAGCAGGCATGGCCGGCCGATCTGGCCCGCCCGCTTGAACACCCCGTTGGAACAGGTCCGGGCCGGAAAGACCCGCAGCAGCAGGTCGAGGGTCTCGCGGATCGCCCAGGCGTGCGCGTAGGGCCCGAAGTAGCGCACCCCGGCCTTCTTCGGCCCGCGCATCACCTGCAGCCGGGGGTATTGCTCGTTCAGGGTCACCGCCAGCGACGGGTAGGACTTGTCATCGCGGTAGCGAACATTGAACCGCGGGTCGAACTCCTTGATCCAGTTGTATTCCAGCTGTAGCGCTTCGACCTCGGTAGTGACGATGGTCCACTCCACGCCGGCCGCCGACGTCACCATCTGCCGGGTCCGCGGGTGCAATGCGCTGAGGTCGGCGAAGTAGGAGTTCAGCCGCGAGCGAAGGCTCTTCGCCTTGCCGACGTAGATGACCCGGCCGCTGGCATCGCGGAACCGGTAGACGCCCGGCTCCACCGGAATGGTGCCAGGCGCTGGACGGTAGGTGGACGGATCAGCCACGTATCAACCCTAGCTAGCTTCGTCTGTGGTTTCGATCGCCGAGGTGCCCGAGATGTCGGTCAGCCGGCCGCCCCGGTCCGGCTGCTGGCCCGAGCCTTGGCCGGAGCTTTGGTGGCCGATGCTTTGGTCGCAGCTTTGGCGGCCGATGCCTTGGCCGGAGCTTTGGCGGCCGGGACCTTGGCCGGAGCCTTGGCCGGAGCCTTGGCGGCCGGAGCTTTGGCTGCTGATGCCCTGGCCGGGACTGTGGCGGCCGATACCTTGGTGGTCGAGGCTGACGCGGCTGAGGTGCTGGTGACAGCCGGTTTCGTGCCCGATGCCCTGGCGGCCGACACCGACGCCGCCGGTGCCGCGGCACGCTGGGCCGGTCGCTTGGTCGTGATGGCGGTCTGGGCCGCACTGCCGGTCTTGGCGCTGGACGGGGCAGCCTGCCGGCCACCACGCGCGACCTTGCGGGTGGGCAGTCGATCGCTGAGCAGGCCGGCCAGGAACTGCCCGGTGTGCGATTGCGGCACCTGGGCAACCTCTTCCGGCGTCCCCTCGGCGACTACCCGGCCACCGCCCGACCCGCCTTCCGGACCCATGTCGATCACCCAGTCCGCCGTCTTGATGACGTCCAGGTTGTGCTCGATCACCAGCACCGAATTGCCCTTGTCGACCAATGACTGCAGCACCCCGAGCAGCTTGGCCACGTCCTCGAAGTGCAACCCGGTGGTGGGTTCGTCCAGCACGTAGATGGTGCGGCCGGTGGCGCGCTTCTGCAGTTCGCTGGCAAGCTTCACCCGCTGCGCCTCGCCGCCGGACAGCGTCGGCGCGGGCTGGCCTAGCCGGACGTAACCGAGGCCGACGTCGACCAGCGTCTCGAGGTGCCGCGCAATCTTGGAGATCGGTCTGAAGAACTCGGCCGCCTCTTCGATCGGCATGTCGAGCACCTCAGAGATCGTCTTGCCCTTGTAGTGCACCTCGAGCGTCTCGCGGTTGTACCTGGCGCCCTTGCACACCTCGCAGGGGACGTAGACGTCGGGCAAGAAGTTCATCTCGATCTTGATGGTGCCGTCACCGGCGCAGTTCTCGCAGCGACCGCCCTTGACGTTGAAAGAGAACCGGCCCTGCTGGTAGCCACGCACCTTGGCCTCGGTGGTCTCGGAGAACAGCTTGCGCATGTGGTCGAACACACCGGTGTAGGTGGCCGGGTTGCTTCGGGGGGTGCGCCCGATCGGGGACTGGTCGACGCCGACGACCTTGTCCAGCAGTTCCACCCCGCGAACCCGCTTGTGCCGGCCCGGCGGCAGCTTGGCGCCGTTGATCCTGTTGGCCAGGGTGGCGTAGAGGATGTCGTTGACCAGGGTGGACTTGCCCGAGCCGGACACCCCGGTGACCGCCACCAGCACACCGAGCGGAAAGCTCACGTCGAGGTTGTGCAGGTTGTGCTCGCGGGCGCCCTCGACGACCAGTTCCCGGCCCGGGGTCCTCGGCCGGCGGATCACCGGCACCTCGATCGCCCGGCGGCCGGCGAGGTAGCTGCCGGTGATGGATTCCTGCGATTTCAACAGGTCGTCCAGAGTGCCCGACACCACGACCTGGCCACCGTGCTCGCCGGCGTGCGGGCCGATGTCGACGATCCAGTCGGCGGCCCGGATGGTGTCCTCGTCATGCTCGACGACGATCAGGGTGTTGCCCAGGTCACGCAGCCTGATCAGGGTTTCGATGAGCCGGCGGTTGTCGCGCTGGTGCAGGCCGATCGAGGGTTCGTCCAGGACGTAGAGCACGCCGACCAGGCCCGCGCCGATCTGGGTGGCCAGCCTGATCCGCTGCGCCTCGCCGCCGGCCAGGGTGGCGGCCGCCCGGTTGAGGGAGAGATAGTCCAGGCCGACATCGACCAGGAAGCCGAGCCGGGAGTTGATCTCTTTGACCACCCGGAGCGCGATCATCTCTTCGCGGGCGTTCAAGCTCAGGCCGGCCAGGAAGGTCGCGGCCTCGCCGATCGACATCGCACACACCTCGGCGATCGACCGGTCCGCCACCGTCACCGCGAGGATCTCGGGCTTGAGCCGGGTGCCGCCGCAGGTCGGGCAGTCGACCTCGCGCATGTAGCCCTCGTACTTCTCCCGGCTCCAGTCGCTGTCGGTCTCGGCATGCCGGCGTTCCAGCCAGGGCACCACGCCCTCGTAGCTGGCGTAGTAGGACCGCTCGCGGCCGTAACGGTTCTTGTACCGGACGTGCACCTGCTCGTCGGTGCCGTGCAGCACCGCCTTCTGTGCCCTGGCCGGCAACTGGTCCCAGCGGGACTGCACGCTGAAGCCGATCTGGTCGGCGACGCCTTCGAGCAGTCGTAGGAAGTACTCGTTGTTCTGCCCGGTCGCCCACGGCGCGATGGCGCCACCGGCCAGCGACTGTTCCGGATCGGGAACCAGCAGGTCCGGGTCGACCTCCTTGCGGGTGCCGATGCCGACACAGGCCGGGCAGGCGCCGAACGGCGCGTTGAACGAGAACGAGCGCGGTTCGAGCTCGTCGATGGCCAGCGGGTGATCGTTCGGGCAGGCCAGCCGCTCGGAGAAGCGCCGCTCACGGTCCGGATCGCCTTCGGGCAGGTCGACGAAGTCCAGGATGGTCATGCCGCCGGCCAGGCCCAGCGCGGTTTCGATCGAGTCGGTGATCCGCTGCTTGCTGCTGGCCTTGGCGGTCAGCCGGTCCACCACCACCTCGATGGTGTGCTTCTCCTGCTTCTTGAGCTTGAGCGGGCTGGCGCCGGTCGCGCTGAAGTCGGTCAGCGGGTAGTTGGTGCCGTCCACCCGGACCCGGGAGTAACCCTTGGTCTGCAGGTCGGCGAACAGGTCGACGTACTCGCCCTTGCGCTCGCGGATCACCGGCGCCAGCACCTGGAACTTGGTGCCCTCGGGCATCTCGAGCACCCGGTCGACGATCTGCTGCGGGGTCTGCTTGCTGATCATCTCGCCGCAGATCGGGCAGTGCGGGTGGCCGATTCGGGCGTACAGCAGGCGCAGGTAGTCATAGACCTCGGTGATGGTGCCCACCGTGGAGCGGGGGTTGCGCGAGGTGGACTTCTGGTCGATCGACACCGCCGGCGACAGTCCCTCGATGAAGTCGACGTCGGGCTTGTCCATCTGGCCGAGAAACTGGCGCGCGTAGGCCGACAGCGACTCGACGTAGCGGCGCTGCCCCTCGGCGAAAATGGTGTCGAAGGCCAGCGAGGACTTGCCCGAACCCGACAGCCCGGTGAACACGATCATCGCGTCCCGGGGCAGGTCGAGGTGGACGTCCTTCAGATTGTGTTCGCGGGCACCACGAACGATCAAACGGTCAGCCACAGTCTTCTTTCCGTCTCGGTAGTCCTCGCTCCATCGCCGATCACCACCCGACAGTAATGGCGGGCTACGACAACCGTGTTCCAGCGGGTACCGGACGGACGTTACGTACCTTGACGCCGGATTGTTCTTTAGGTTAGATCAAGTCCTGAAATATGCCGTGTGAGCACTGTTCGGAGGCCGGCGTCCATCGAGGAACGGATCACACCATGCAACTCAAGGCAGCCGCGCTCGGTGCCGTCCTGACCGTGCTCGCGGCCACCGCGCTGAGCATCCCGGTCGCCACGGCAGCCACTGGAACCGGGCTCATCACCGGCCTGGCCGGCAAGTGTGTCGATGTCGCCGCCGCCAGCCCGGCCAACGGCACCGCGGTCCAGCTCTACGGCTGCAACGGCACCGCCGCGCAGCAGTGGACGGTCGGCTCGGACGGCACGCTACGGGCGCTGGGCAAGTGCCTGGACGTGACCGGGCAGGCCACCGGCAACGGCGCGCCCACCCAGCTGTGGGACTGCACCGGCGGCGCCAACCAGAAGTGGACGATCACCGCCGCCCACGACATCGTCAATCCGAATGCCAACAAGTGCCTGGACGTCACCGGCAACAGTTCGGCCGATAGCACCCGGTTGCAGATCTGGACCTGCAGCGGGGCGGCCAACCAGAAATGGACCGCGCCCACCGGCAGCCCGGCCAGCCCGCCGATGGCGGTCGCGCCCTACCTCTACAACGGGTGGGGCAACCCGCCGGACCCGACCACCATCATGTCCGCGACCGGGGTGCGCTGGTTCACCCTGGCCTTCGTCCTCAGCAATGGCAGTTGCAACCCGCAGTGGGACGGCAGCCGAGCCCTGACCGGCGGCGTCGACCAGGCCACCATCGCCAGGATCCGTGGCGCCGGCGGCGACGTGGTGCCATCCTTCGGCGGTTACAGCGGCAACAAGCTGGAGTCCTCGTGCACCAGCGCCGCCGCGCTGGCCGGGGCGTACCAGAAGGTGATCAACGCCTACGGCCTCAAGGCGATCGACATAGATATCGAGGCCGATGCCTACAGCAACGCCACCGTGCAGCAACGCACGGTCGACGCGCTCAAGACCGTCAGGGCCAGCAACCCCGGCATCGTCGAGTACGTCACCTTCGGCAGCGGCCAGTCCGGGCCGGACAGCAGCCTGGTCAGCAAGGCGGCCGCCAGCGGTCTGACCGTCGACAGCTGGACGATCATGCCGTTCGACTTCGGCGGGGCCGGCCAGAACATGGCCACCCTCACCGAGCGGGCGACCGACGGGCTGAAGAACGTGCTGCGCAACGCCTACGGCTACACCGACGATCAGGCTTATCGGCACAGTGGAATCTCGTCCATGGACGGCATCACCGACGACAACGAGACGGTCACCGTGGCTGACTTTCAGACCATCGTGGGCTATGCCCAGCAGCATCACCTGGACCGGTTGACGTTCTGGTCGGCCAACCGCGACCGGCCATGCTCGGGCGGCTACCCCAACGACGACACCTGCTCCGGGGTCTCCCAGCAGCCGTGGGACTTCACCCGGGCGCTGGCCGGTTACACCGGCTGACGCCAGCTGACACCGGCTGACGCCGGCTGTCGCCGGCTGTCGGAGGTCGGCCGGAGTGCTATCGGGCCGGCCGGGCATGATTCTAGGCATGGCACGCACCATCGCAACCAACACCACGGTCGAGCGCGAGCAACTGCTGGACTTCGTCCGGCCGCGCCACCAGCTGATCCTCACCACCCGCCGGGCGGACGGCTCGCCGCAGTCCTCACCGGTCAGCGGCGGCGTCGATGAGGCCGGCCGGGTGGTGATCTCGACCTATCCCGAGCGGGCCAAGGTGGCCAACCTGCGCCGCGATCCGCGCTGCAGCGTGCTGGTGCTGTCGCAGGACTTCAATGGCGCCTGGGTGCAGCTGGACGGAAGTGCCGAGGTGCTCGACACCCCGGACTCGATCGAGCCGCTGGTCGAGTACTACCAGGCGATTCGCGGCGAGCACCCGGACTGGGCCGAGTACCGGCAGGCGATGGCCGAGCAGGGCAAGTCGCTGATCCGGATCAGCCCGACCCGCTGGGGCCCGATCGCGACCGGCGGCTTTCCGGCCCGGCTGGCCGACTGACGCGGCGGGGCTACAGCCGCCAGTCCACCGGCCGGCCACCGTGCTTCTCCAACAGGGCGTTGGCCCGACTGAACGGCTTGGAGCCGAAGAACCCGCCGCTGGCCGACAGCGGGCTGGGGTGCACCGACTTCAGACAGTCTGCTTCGGCCAGCAGCGGTTCCAGCGACTGGGCCTGGCGTCCCCACAGGATCGCGACCAGCGGCTGGTCGCGAGCCGCCAGCGCCCGGACGGCCTGGTCGGTGACCCGCTCCCAGCCCTTGCCGGCATGCGAGCCGGATTTGCCGGGCTGCACCGTCAGCACCCTGTTGAGCAGCAGCACGCCCTGCTCGCTCCAGCGGGTCAGATCGCCGTCGGCCGGGATCGGCACACCGAGGTCATCAGCCAACTCGCGATAGATGTTCTGCAGCGAGCGGGGCACCGGCCGGACGTCCGGCGCCACCGAGAACGACAGCCCGACCGGATGACCGGGCGTCGGGTACGGGTCCTGGCCGACGATGAGCACCCGGACGTCAGCGAAGGGTTACTGGAAGGCCCGCAGCACGTTGGTCCCGGCCGGCAAGCAAGACCGGCCGGCCGCCAGCTCGGCGCGCAGGAACTCCCCCAGTGCCGTGATCTCGGCGGCAACCGGACGCAGGGCAGCCGCCCAGCCTGCTTCGAGGAGCTCGGTCAACGGTCGGGCAGCCACGGTCACACACCGTACGTTGCCGCCCCGAGATGATGCGGACCCCCCTGCCCACTATCCTGAAAGCGGTCGCACCGCTCGCCGATATCCCAGGACTGATCCAGCATGGGCAACTACACCATCACCACACTCGGCGCCGCGACCGAGCTGCTCGATCTGCCCTTCGACAAGCCGCTGGCCGAGTGGACCGATCCCAGGATCGTCCAGGTGCCACGCGGAATCTCGCGTCACGTGGTGCGTTTCATCCGGGCGCACAACCAGATCTTCGCCATCAAAGAGGCCACCGAGCGCTACGTGCTGCGCGAGCACTACTTGCTGCGGGAGCTGGCCGAGGCGTCGGTGCCGGTGGTGGACGCCTTCGGCACCGTCATCGACCGCAGCGACCACGCCGATCACCACCTGGACGGCCTGCTGATCACCCGGCACCTGCCGTACTCGCTGCCCTACCGCTCGCTGTTCACCGAGCGCTCGCTGCCCGACCTGCGCTCCCGGCTGCTCGACGCGCTGGCCCAGCTGTTCGTCCGGCTGCACCTGACCGGCTTCTTCTGGGGCGACTGCTCACTGTCGAACACCCTGTTCCGCCGCGACGCCGGCTCGCTGGCCGCTTACCTGGTGGACGCCGAGACCAGCGAGATGCACCCGCAGCTGTCGCGCGGTCAGCGGATGCACGACATCACCATCGCCACCGAGAACATCGCCGGCGAGCTGATGGACCTGCAGGCCGGCGGCTACCTGTCGGAGGCCGACGATCCGGTCGAGACCGCCCAGGCGCTGCAACCGCGCTACGAGAGCCTGTGGGCCGAGCTCACCGCCGACGAGGTGTACCCGTCCGGCGAGAGCTACCGGATCGAGGAGCGGGTGCGGCGGCTGAACTCGCTCGGCTTCGACGTCTCCGAGATCGGCATCCGCACCGAGGACGCCGGGCGCAAGCTGCGCTTCGAGACCCACATCGTCGAGCCCGGCCACCATGCCCGCCGGGTCTACGCGCTGACCGGCCTGCGGGTGCAGGAGAACCAGGCCCGGCTGATCCTGTCGGACCTGGCGCGGTTCCGGGCCAAGTGGATCGAGGGCGTCGAGCACGACATTCCCGAAGACCTGGCGGCCAGGCGCTGGCTGGACGAGAAGTTCTACGGCGTGCTGTCGATGCTGCCCGTCCAGCTGCGCAAGAAGCTGCCGGACGCCGAGCTGTTCCACGAGATCTCCGAGCACCGCTGGCTGATGTCGGAGGCGCTGGGCAAGGACGTCGGGCGGCAGGCCGCGGTCGAGGACTACGTGGCCACGGTGCTGTCCAGCCTGCCCGACGCGGGCGTGCGAATCCTGACCGAACCCGTTACCGAAGAGATGCCGGTAGTCACAGAATGAGGCTTGCACCATGAACTACACAGGAAAGGTCACCGTCGGCGGCCCCGCGCAGGTGCGCGAGTTGCCCGACGCGACCATCAGCAAGATCGCGGTCGGCAAGATGAACAACAACGCCTACCTGGTGCGCTGCCGGGCCACCGGCGAGGGCCTGCTGATCGATGCCGCCGCCGAGCCGGACCGGCTGGCCGAGTTCGTCCGATCCGGCGGCGAGCCGGTCACGGCGGTGCTGACCACCCACCAGCATCCCGATCACTGGCAGGCGTTGGCCTCGGTGGTGGCCCAGACCGGGGCCCGGACTTTGGCCGGCAGCCTGGACGCGGAGGGCATCCCGGTGCCGACCGACCGGCTGCTGCAGCACGGCGACACGGTGCACGTGGGGCAGCTCGAGCTGAGTGTGATCCACCTGCGCGGCCACACCCCGGGCTCGGTGGCGCTCTACCTGGCCGACCCGGCCGGGCACGGTCACCTGTTCACCGGCGACACGCTCTTTCCCGGCGGCGTCGGCAAGACCTGGCGGCCCGGTGACTTCGAGCAACTGCTGGCCGATGTCACCGAGCGACTGTTCGACCCGCATGCCGACGACACCTGGTTCTACCCCGGCCACGGCGAGGACTCGACGCTCGGCGAGCAGCGTCCGCAGTTGGCCGAATGGCGCGCACGCGGCTGGTGACCGCGCCGGCTCAACCGAGGACGGCAAACGCGGTGTTCTCGCCCGCGCCGATCACGGTGACGCCGCTCAGGCCGGGCACCAGCACCGGCACCGTCGACAGGTTGCCGGCCTGGCCGCCCAGGTTGCCGTCGTAGTTACTCCCCCAGGCCCACACCCGACCGTCGGTGCCGAGGGCGTAGCTGGTCAGCTGCCCGCTGGCCAGCGAGCCGATGCCGGTCAGGCCGCTCACCTGCACCGGCACCGAGCTGGCGACCAGGCTGGCGTTACCCAGCTCGCCGTTGATGTTGCTCCCCCAGGCCCAGACCGTGCCGTCCGAGCGCACCACCGAGACGTGACGGCCACCGGCGCTCAGGGCGGTGACGCCGGTCAGTCCGGGCACCGGTGCGGCGGCATTCCGTTCGGCGCTGACCGTGCCGTCGCCGAGCTGGCCCACATTGTTGTTGCCCCAGGCCCAGACCGTGCCGTCCGAGCGCAGCGCGTAAGCCGACTGCTGGCCGGCGGCCAGCGCGGTGACGCCGCTCAACCCGGTGACCTGCACCGGTGCCGGGCTGTTCGATGGCGCGCCCAGCGCGCCGACCGCGTTGGCACCCCAGGCCCAGACCGTCCCGTCCGATCGCAGCGCGTAGGCGTTGGTGGTGCCGGCCGCGATCGCTGTCACCCCGCTGAGCGTGGGAATCTGCACCGGCACCAGGCTCTTGCCGGCCGGTTGGCCCTTACCGAGCTGGTAGCTGGTGTTCGAGCCCCAGCCCCAGACGGTGCCGTCCGAGCGCAGCGCGTAGCTGTCCTGCCCGCCGGCCGCCACCGCGGTCACGCCGGTCAACCCGGGCACTGGCACCGGCGTCCGGGCGAGGCTCGAGGCGCCGTTGTCGCCCAACTCGCCCTCGGCGTCGGTGCCCCAGGCGTGCACCGTGCCGTCGGTTTGCAGGGCCAGCGTGCTGTACGCGGCCCCGGCAATCTGGCTGGCGCCGGCCAGGTTGAGCACCGGCAGCGGGCGGGCGGTGGCCGACGGTGAGTTCGGGCCGGTGCCGATCGCAGTCCCACCCCAGGCGCAGACGGCGGTGCACGGCTGCTTCGGCGTGGTCACCGACCAGACGTCCTGGGCGTAATTGCCGTGGGTGTCATGGGTGAAGACCGAATAGGTGTAGGTGATGCCATTGACCAGGCCGAAGTCGGTGAAGCTGGTCGAGTCCGCCGGCAGCTCGGCGAACGTCGGGTACTGCCAGGACGGGATGTCGCCGCCGATCTGGCGGGTGATCCTGATGCCGGAGTAGTAGCCGTCGGTCGGGTTGGTCCAGTTCAGCGTGATGCTGGTGGGCGTGCTGGTGGCCAGCAGGTTGGTCACCGGGCCAGCCCGGTTGCCGCCGGGAGTGACCACGACCAGACAGCCGATGCCGGCGTTGGCGCCGGCGGGACCGGCGTTGATCGCGTAGGCGCAGAAGGTGTGCTGCCCGTCGGGCACCGTGAAGGTCGCCGACCAGCCGTGGGTGCCGGCGATGCCGTAGCGGGCGTTGATGTCCGGTCGCGGCACCGTCGTCGTGGTGGTGGCTTCGAGGCTGCCCTGCTGGTACACCGACACCCGCTCGGGCGTGAGCAGGTCGTCACGGTCGAAGGCATAGCCGGTGATGGTGACCTGCGGACCGGACACCGTCGCGGTCGGCGTCAGCCCACCCACCGGGACCCAGCCGGCGACCACGGTGAGCGTCCGGCAGCCCAGCAGCACGTTGCTGCCCGGGCCGATGTTGATGCCGTAGGCACAGAACGTGTAGTGCCCGGACGCGGCCGCGAAGGACGTCCGCCAGCCGTGCGCGCCGCTGACGTGCAGCGCCGCGTTGACGTCCGCGCGGACGATGCCGGTGGCTACGCTGGCCATCGGCCGGGCGGCCGGGCTCTGCTGCCAGACGCCGACCTGCTCACCGGCCAGGTGGTCGCGATCCAGTGACCAGCCGGCCATCGTCACCACGCCGTGCCAGGACGAGATGGTGTCGAGCGAGCCCACCGGGTTGTGCGCGGCGCTCGCGCCCAGCGGCCCGGCCGAGGCGATCAGCCCCGCCGCCACCAGCAGCGCGGCCAGCCCGGCGGACAGGACACGACGACGTGACTTCACAGCGATTTTTCCCCCGGTGATCCCGGACCAGCACGATCCGGGCCCATGGATGGTAAGTGTCGTGTGAAGCCATCTGCAAACCGGACACGACGAGCGCGGATAACCTCTCGCCCGGCGAACTATCCTGGTCATGCCCATGTCTGAAACGCCTGCCATCGCCGCGCCGCCGAGCGCGACCGGCATCGCCGAGCTGCGTGCCCGGATCGCCGAGCTCGGCCCCCGGGACCAGCACCGGCTCGGCCGGCGGCTGCCGGGGACGGGAGTCGACAAGCCGGCCGGCTTGGCTCCCCGGAGCCAGGACATCGCCCGCGCGGAGAAGGGGCGGGCACGCCGGCGGGCGGCGGTGCCGGTACTCCGCTACCCCGCCGAGCTGCCGGTCAGCCAGCGCCACGACGACCTGCTGGCCGCGATCGCCGGCAACCAGGTCGTCGTCATCGCCGGCGAGACCGGCTCGGGCAAGACGACCCAGATCCCGAAGCTGTGCCTGGAACTCGGCCGCGGCGTGAAGGCGATGATCGGGCACACCCAGCCCCGCCGGATCGCGGCCCGCTCGGTCGCTGAACGGGTGGCCGACGAGCTCGGCTCGACGGTCGGCGAGGTGGTCGGCTACGCCGTCCGGTTCACCGATCGGGTTGGTGACACCAGCCTGATCAAGCTGATGACCGATGGCATCCTGCTCGCCGAGATCCAGCGGGACCGGCTGCTACGCAACTACGACACGATCATCATCGACGAGGCGCACGAGCGAAGCCTGAACATCGACTTTCTGCTCGGTTACCTCAAGCAGTTGTTGCCGCGGCGGCCGGACCTGAAGCTGATCATCACTTCGGCCACCATCGACCCGCAGCGCTTCGCCGACTACTTCGACGGCTGCCCGATCGTGGAGGTGTCCGGCCGCGGCTACCCGGTCGAGGTGCGCTATCGGCCGATCACCGACCCGGACGCGCCCCACCCGGCTGACAACGACGCCGATCAGGTCAGCGCGATCTGCGACGCGGTCAGCGACCTGCGCCGGGAGCCGGCCGGTGACGTGTTGGTGTTCCTGTCCGGCGAGCGCGAGATTCGTGACACCGCCGATGCCCTCAACGGCTTGCAGCTGCCCGACACCGAGGTGCTGCCGCTGTATGCCCGGCTATCGGCGGCCGAGCAGCATCGGGTCTTCGCCGCGCACGGCGGACGCCGGGTGGTGCTGGCCACCAACGTCGCCGAGACCTCGCTGACGGTGCCCGGTATCAAGTACGTCGTCGATGCCGGCACGGCGAGGATCAGCCGCTACAGCCAGCGCACCAAGGTGCAGTTGCTGCCGATCGAAGCGATCTCGCAGGCCTCGGCCAAGCAGCGTGCTGGTCGCTGCGGGCGCACCTCGGCCGGCATCTGCATCCGGCTGTACTCCGAGGCCGACCACGACGGCCGGCCGGAGTTCACCGATCCGGAGATCCTGCGCACCAACCTGGCCTCGGTGATCCTGCAGATGGCCGCCCTGGAGCTGGGTCCGATCGAGCGGTTCGGCTTTCTCGACCCGCCGGACGCGCGCCAGATCAGCGACGGCATCGGTCTGCTGACCGAGCTGGGCGCGTTGGACGCCGAGGCGAAGCTGACCGAACTGGGTCGCAAGATCGCGCAGCTGCCGGTCGATCCCAGGCTGGCCCGGATGATCATCGAGGCCGACCAGCGCGGCTGCCTGCGCGACGTCCTGGTGCTGGCGGCGGCCCTGAGCATCCAGGATCCGAGGGAGCGCCCGGTCGAGCACCAGCAGGCCGCCGATGCCCAGCACGCCCGCTTCGCCGATCCGGTCTCGGACTTCGCCGCCTACCTGAACCTGTGGCGCTACCTGCGCGAGCAGCAGCAGGCGCTGTCGTCCAACCAGTTCCGCCGGATGTGTCGCACCGAATACCTGAACTACCTGCGAATCCGGGAATGGCAGGACCTGGTCGCCCAGCTGCGCCAGATCGTCAAGGCGATGGGCGTCACCGTTGGCGAGCAGCCCGCCGACCCCGATCAGATCCACCGCAGCCTGCTGTCCGGCCTGCTCTCCCACCTGGGCGTGAAGGACACCGCCCGGCGGGACTACCTTGGCGCGCGCAACGCCCGGTTCGCGATCTTTCCCGGCTCGGCGCTGTTCAAGAAGCAGCCGCAGTTCGTGATGGCCGCCGAGCTGGTGGAGACCTCCCGGCTGTGGGCGCGGGTCAATGCCGCCGTCCAGCCCGAATGGGCCGAGGAACTGGCCCCGCACCTGGTCAAGCGCAGCTACAGCGAGCCGCACTGGCACCGCCGCCGCGCCGCGGTACAGGCCGTCGAACGGGTCACCTTGTACGGCGTGCCGATCGTGGTCGCACGCAAGGTCGGCTACCACACCATCGAACCGCAGCTGTGCCGGGAGCTGTTCATCAGGCACGCGCTGGTCGAGGGCGACTGGGACACCCGGCATCGCTTCTTCAAAGCCAACCGGGCGCTGGTCGCCGAGGTGGCCGACCTGGAGAGCCGGGCCAGACGGCGCGACATCCTGGTCGACGACGAGTCGGTTTTTTCCTTCTACGATCAGCGGATTCCGGCCTCGGTGGTGTCTGGCAGGCACTTCGATGCCTGGTGGAAGAAGGCCCGGCACCAGAACCCGGACCTGCTGGATCTATCGACCAGCCAGCTGGTCCGCGACGGTGCCGGCGACATCTCGGCCGCGCAGTTCCCGGACCGGTGGTCGGCCGGTGACTTCTCGCTGGACCTGAGCTACCGGTTCGAACCGGGCACCGCAGCGGACGGTGTCACGGTCGGCATCCCGCTGCCGCTGCTCAACGACGCGGTGGCGGCCGGCCTGGACTGGCAGGTACCGGGGCTACGTGCGGAACTGGTGACAGCGCTGCTGCGAACGCTGCCCAAGGAGCTTCGCCGCGCCGTGGTCCCGATTCCGGACACCGCTGCCGCCCTCGTCGCGGCGCTGCCGGAACGAATCGACGGGACGGCCGACCGGCTTACCAGCGTGCTGGCGAGCGAGCTGTGGCGTACCCGCGCCGTCGACGTCCCCGCCGAAGCCTGGCAGCTCGATCGGCTGCCCGATCACCTGCGTCCCCGCTACCAGGTGCTCGACCCGGCCGGCGCGGTACTCGGCGAGAGCAAGGATCTGGCCGCGTTGCAAAGGCAGTTCGCGCCGGCGGTGACCGCCACCCTGCAGAGCGTGACCGCCGACCTGGCCCGGGACCGGCTGGTCGACTGGGACTTCGACGAGCTGCCGACGGTGGTGCGCCGCGAGCTCGACGGCAATATCCTGACCGGCTACCCGGCGCTGGCCGAGATCGACGGCACGGTGGCGATCCGGGTGCTGGACAACCCGCGGGCCCAGCAGCGAAGCCACTGGGCCGGCACCCGGCAGCTGCTGCTGAACACGGTGGCCTCACCGATCAAGGCGCTGATCCGTGGCCTGGACACCCGGCAGCGCCTGAGCCTGAGCCGGGCCCCGCACGGTTCGCCGGCTGCGCTGCTGGCCGACTGCGTGGCCGCCGCGGTGGACGCCTCGCTGCGGGCGGCCGGCGGCCCGGTCTGGAACCGTGCCGACTTCGACCGGCTGCGGACCACCGTGAGCGCCCAGTTGCTGGCCGGCGCGAGCGAGTTGCTGGGCGTGGTCGAGTCGATCATCGCGGCCGGCCAGGACGTCGAGATCCGGCTGGCAGCGCTGGACACCGCGGCGCTGCGTCCGGTTGTTGCCGAGGTGCGGGCACAGCTGGACGAGCTGGTCCACCCGGGGTTCGTGCTCGCCACCGGCACCGGCCAGCTACCGCAGCTGCGCCGCTACCTCAGGGCGATGTCACAGCGTTTGGACAGCGCGCAGACCAACCTGGCCCGGGACCGGGAACGGCAGGCCCAGGTCGCGGTGGTGCTGGCCGACCTGGCCGAGGTGCGGGCCAAGCTCGCCGACCGGGTCGAGCCGGCCGGGCTGGACCGGCTGCGCTGGATGGTCGAGGAGTTCCGGGTCAGCGTGTTCGCCCAGCAGCTCGGAACCGCCTACCCGGTTTCGATCCGGCGGATCCACGCCGCGATGGACGAGCTCGACCAGCCGCCCGGTTGAGCGCCGTCCTAGTCGGACTCGGCCGCCTCGGTGATGCCCGGGTAGTAGTTGCCCCGGAAGAACACCAGCGGATCGGCGATCGCGTCGTGCACGCCCATCAGCTCGATCTGGGCGATCACCACCGTGTGGTCACCGGCCGGGTGCTCGGCCTGCACG
>JBPCPA010000206.1:0-27825 GCA_050999655.1 Jatrophihabitans sp. | reverse complement strand
CTGGCTGGGTGCGTCGATCCGGATCGGCGGCATCAGCGCGCTGGCGGTGCGTGGCGGCCGGCTGGCCCCCGCCGAAACCCCGTCCGACGATCCTGCCGGTGGGCCGCCGCAAGGTTCGGATTCCTTGCCGGTGCAGCAGGAACTCGACCGCGTCCGAGTGGCGGTGCCAGCCGAGTTCGGCCAGCTGGTCGAGGTAGAGCAGGCAGCCGACACGCTGTTCAAGGTCGCCGGGTACGGCCAACTGCCGCCATCGGCCACGGTCGACGAACTCGCTGCTGCGGCGCTGGTGCTGGTCACCGGCAGCCCGCCGGCCGGTTACGTCCGGGTCGAGATCGTGGACGGCGAGGCGCACATCGAGGGCCTGTCGGTCCGGCCGCGGTTCATGCGTCGGGGGCTGGGCAGCGGCCTGGTCGAGGCCGCCTGTGCTTGGGCCACCGAGCAGGGCTACCAGCTGGTCACCCTGTGCACCTTCGCGGAGGTGCCGTGGAACGGGCCGTTCTATGCGGGGCTCGGCTTCGTCGAACTCGACGATGACCAGTTGAGCCCGGGGCTGGTCGCATGCCGGGCCACCGAGGCCGACCTCGGCCTGGACGCGATGGGACGGCGGACGGTGATGTGCCGGAGCCTGCCAGCAACTGCCGGCGGTGGCACCGAAACCGACGGCTAGTTACTGGTCGGCCAGGAAGGCTAGCAGCGTGCGGTAGCCGTCATCGTGGGCGGCCTTGTTGGCCTCCTGAGTCCCGCCGGTGTCACCGATGCTGGCAGTGGTGAAGATCCCGAAGCCGTCCAGATCGCCGGCAAAATGGCCACCGCCTGGGTAGCGCAGCACCGTCACCGGATGCGCGAAGTGATGTGCCTTCAGCCGCGCGTTGATCGCGGCGGTGTACGGGCAGGACGGCCACTCGGTATCCAGGCCGCCGCAGCTGAGCAGCACCGGCCCGGCGATCCTTTCCACCGGAATCACGGCCGCCTGGTCACCGGGCGGATCAGGCTGGTAATACTCGCTCGCCCGGACGAAGGGCAGCCCCCGCCCGGCCAGCGTCCACGCCGGCTCAGTGCCCGAGACATCGCCACCGTTGACTACCGAACTCGGTACGGCGGCGACGACACCGTTGACCAGGCTCGGGTAGTGGGCGCCGATCAGCAGCGCCGCCTCGCCGCCGCGCGAGACGCCGAACACCAGCACGTGCGCGGAGTCGACGTCCGGTTGGGCTCGCAGCACGGTGAGTGCCTTGGCGAAGTACTCCAGCGCGATGTTGGCCAGCTTGCTGGGCAGGCCGGGCTCGCCGAAGTAGGCCAGGGCCAGCGTCGGATAGCCGTGCGCGGCGAGCAGACCTGCCTGCACCGTGCCGCTCAGGCCACCTTCGGAGCCACCGAACAGCAGCACCGCGGGCCGCCTGGCTGCGGTCTTGACCGGCAGGTACAGCTCGCCGTAGATGCCGTCGGCCGGCACCCGCAGGTCTCGGCCGGTGATGCCGGCCGCCTGCGGGCTTTGCCGGTGCGCGATAGCCGTCGCCAGCACCGCGCCGGCCACCGAGGCCTGCACCTGGTAGTCGAAGCCGGCCGCCGGGAAGGTGAACACCGTGTCCGCCGAGGTGGGCGGTGGCTCCATCAGTTCGTAGAGACCGACCGGGTTCGCAGTGGTGTAGCTGCCAGCGAGCGGCGGTTGGTCGAGCGAGACCGCCCCGTTGGAATCGGCCCGGAATTGGGCCGAGGACGACCAGGTGGTGCCGTTCGCGGCGACCGCGCTGACCGCGACTGTGGTGAGGGTGCCGGCGGGCAGGCCACGCAGCGTGGTGCTGAGCGGGACGTCCACCAGAGCGCTGGCCGGTGTCACCGACAACGTCGCCGAGCTGCGACGGGCCGAACCATGACAACCGGTCAGGCAGGCGGCGACCAGCGTCAGAATCAGCACCAGACCGGTATGCCTGATCGCGTGCGGCCGGTCTGTCATGGTTCGTCGATTGTGCGCCGGCAACCGCTCACCCGCAAACGGTGTTAGCCCGGTTCGGCGGCCGTCGAGCGGGTCCTGCCCTGAAGCCCGCGACCTGGCGATTGGACGTTTTGTCTAACGAACGATGGCGCGGCGCTCGACTGCCTGCTTACCGGGCACCGCCGACGATCAGGTGTGCCACACCGCGGGCGGGCGACAGCCAGGACGACCGAACTGTCTGATATCGCTGATGTGAACCTCTTGCGCAGCTGGTCGCGAAGATATCTAATGTCTAATGTCGTTCAAGGAACGCCCCGGCAACAGCTAGTGCTCGCCGTGCCCCGCACCCGCGCGGGCCGGAGTAGTAGCCGTCGGCGAGCGATGGTTCGAATCACAGACGGTTGCCCTGCGAACCGCCTTGCTGTGTCAGCTGGCAAGACGGTTCGTTGACCTACGTCCTCACGCACTCCGTGCGTTGCCAGTGGCGTTCGGATAGAGGAGTACACGATATGCCGTTAGGAAACCAGCTCACCCAGGCGCCGCAGCTCGAACTACTCGACTGCACGCTCCGTGACGGTTCGTACGCCGTGGATTTTCAGTTCGACGAGGGGTTCGTGACGCATCTGCTCTCCCGGCTCAACGAAACCCCGATCCCCAAGATCGAGATCGGGCACGGGATCGGTCTCGAGGCAGAGCTCGCCGGGATCAAGGCCTGCAACATCGACCATTACCGATGGTGCGAGATCGCCGCTTCGACGTTGCCCGACAAACCGTGGGGCATGTTCGCTCAGCCTGAGTTCACGCGCCTGAGCACCGTCGCCGAGCTGAGCAGCCGAGGGATGTCGTTCGTCCGGGTCGGGATGGAACCTGACAGGGTTGCCGAGAATCTCGACTACATACAGCGTGCCACCGACGTGTGCGGGCAGGTGTATGTGAACTTGATGAAATCAAGCGCGACACCGGTTCCTCAGCTACTCGGCATGCTCGACGGACTTAGTGCGGCCATCGCAGGCGTCTACGTCGTCGACTCCTACGGCGCGATGCTGCCTGCTGACGTCCAGCGCTACGTGAGCGCGGTGAAAGAGCAGTTTCCCGTTGTCGGATTTCATGGTCATGACAACCTCGGCATGGCCAATATCAACAGCATCACGGCCCTACTAGCCGGGGCCAGCATCGTGGACGGCACGCTCAACGGCATCGGTCGAGGCTCGGGCAACGCCGCAATCGAATCGCTGGCCGGGGTTATCAAGATCTTGGACGGCGACCTCTTCGACTACTACGAACTGGCGAAACTGGCCGAATACTGCAGGGTAAACATGGATGTGATTGGCGAGGACCGCACCATGCAGGTGCTCGGGAGTGTGATAGGCATCCACTCCGGGTTCTTCCCGCTGGTCGAAGAACTCGCGGCCAAATACCGCACCGACCCGGCGCGGCTGATGGCGGCGGCGGTCGGGATCGCCGAGCACAGCCCGCGCAAGGCAGACTTTCATGCTGCGGCAAGCAGGATCGCCGATGAAGCTGAGCTGCTGACCCGAGTGCCGGTTTGACCAACCATCAAGCGGGAGAAGCACAGTGAAGATAGCGAGAATCGGTTCCGAGGCGGGCAGTCGCAGCATAGCCGTGGGCCATCACGGCAAGTGGTTCCTGCTGACGAGCATTCGAGGCTACGAGAACATCACCCGGATCGGGGACATAGCCGGCGCACGTGAGCTGAGCGAACTCGCCGACTCCGTCGAGCAGCAGGTCGACAGCCTTGATCTGGCGGACTTCGACATCGAGTTGGCCGCCACCGTCGCAGACCGGGACACCGACATCTGGGGCGCGGGGCTCAACTACCGGCGTCACTCCGAAGACCTGGACTCCCAGCAGCCGGGCTCGGGTCCCGGGTCATACCTGAGGCCTTCCAACTGTCTCATCGACAATGGCGGCCACATCGAGTTACCGGCGCAGTCGAAGAGGGTCACTGCTGAGGCGGAACTGGGGCTGATTATCGGTAGGACGTGCAAGAACGTCTCGCGTGACAGTTGGCGAGCCGTGGTGGCAGGTGTCACAGCCGTCCTCGACATGACGGCCGAGGACGTGATCCGGGAGAATCCTCGCTACATACCCTGGGCCAAGGGTTTCGACACCTTCTGCAGCGTCGGCCCTGTCCTGGTAACTCTGGACGAATTCAGCGACGACGACTTCGGATCCCTCCGCATCAGCACTATTCGCAACGGCGAAACGATCGCATCGGCGACCCCGTCGGACATGAAGTACGGCCTGGGCTATCTCGTGGAGTATTTCAGCGCCGGGCGGACGCTCGAGCCGGGCACGGTGATCTGTACCGGAACTCCCGGGGCAACGGTGATCAACCCCGGCGACACGGTTCAGGCAGTTGTGGACAACGTCGGCACGCTCACTCATCCGGTTCGCGGAGCCAGGCAGCAGACCGCGACCACGGGGCTGGGGTGATCATGTACGGCCTAGAAGGCAAACGGGCCCTGGTGCTGTGTGGAACCAGGGGCATCGGCTTCGGCGTCGCGCAGTGCCTGGCGCGTTACGGCAGTACGGTGACGGTGTCGGGCGCGGATCAGAGTCGAGCCGCTGAAACCGCCGGGCGGCTGCCGGGAGCCGGGAACTCCTCTTTTGCCTGCGATTTTCGAAGGCCTGCCGAGGTCGCCGACAAGGTCGCTGGCACCGGACCCTACGACATCCTCCTGCTCAACTCGCCCGGTTCGGCGCCAGGCACGGTCGATCAGCTGTCCATCGCACTCCTTCAACAGTCCCTCGACCTGATGCTGCTGTCGATACAAGGTGCGGTGACTGCTGCCCTGCCCGCGATGAAGCGGAATCGTTGGGGTCGCTTCATCGCGATCACGTCCAGTTCGCTGTCGGTACCCATCGATGGCCTGGCCGCCTCGTCCATCACGAGGTCGGCGGTACAGGCCTACTTGAAACTATTGGCTGAAAGCGTGGGCCAATACGGGATCACGGTCAACCATGTGCTGCCCGGCAAGATCGACACAGATCGGCTCCGGGCAGTTGAGTCAGCCACCGCGGAAAAACTCGGAACTGATGCTGGGTCGGTGCGGTCGGCAACACTCGGAACGATACCGCTGGGTCGCTACGGCACTCCGGAGGACGTCGGGGAACTGGTGTCGTTTCTCGCGAGCGACCAGGCGGCCTACATCACCGGGACCGGAATCCGCTGCGATGGCGGGTACATCAAAGCGATCTGAATCGGCTGGCGGAAGACCAGTACACATCACCTCGGTACCGGAAAGCGACAGGAAGAGAAGGCAATTGGAAACTCGGCAAATGTCTGTCCTTGACGGTATCGAGCGGGCGGTGCGAGAACACTCGGCAAGTGACGCCCTGCAGGCCGCGGACAGGACAATCACCTATCGACAACTCGGCGAACTCGTCGACGGCTTCGCGCAGCAACTGGCGGCCGGCACATCACCCGGCGAGTTCGTCGGCATCCAGGCCAGCCGCAGCCTGGGTGCGATCGTTGCCATGATCGGAGCGTTGAAGGCCAGTCGGCCGTTTGTTTTCATCGACGGTCGTGACAGCGCGTCGTCGAACTCTGAGAAGGTCCGATTGCTCGGTGTCAGGCTGTTGGCCCGATCATCCTCGGCTGAGGGCCAGCTAGAACTCGGCGAGGTGGCGGCGCAATGGCGGACTTCGATCCTCCCGCCCGCCGACGGGAGCGAGTCGCCGAGGAAACTCCCTTTTGCTGACGGTGAGATCTGCTATGCGGTCTATACCTCGGGATCCACCGGGGAGCCCAAATGTGTCCTGGTGCGCACGGCCCCGCTTGCCTCGGTGATCCAGGACCATGTCGAGCGGTTGGCCGTCGGTCCAGGGCGAACGACACTGCAATTCGCCCGCCTGACCTTCGACGGATGCATCACCGAGATCCTGTGGACGTTGACCGCCGGCGCGCGCCTGGTGGTCCTGGACGAAGCGCAACTAGCCCCAGGAGCCGTCCTGCAGAGCACGTTGGAGCGGTTCGGAGTCACTCACCTCAAGACGACCCCCTTCGCGCTCACCGTGACCGAGCCCACCAGGACGATGCGCCTGGAACATGTGATCAATGGAGGCGGTGCCTGCCGGCTCTCGGTGATCCAGAAATGGTCGGCGGTGTCGAGTTTCCACAACGCGTACGGGCTCACCGAGACAACCGTGTGCAACCTCCTGAGTGATGCGCTGGATCCGGCTGACTGCCGGGAGACGGTGCCGCTTGGGGACCTCGTGGGGGACTGCGGCTACTACATCCGTGATCTTGACGGCAGCGCGTCGGAGGTGGGCCCGCCAGTGGACGGCGCGATGGCGGTCAAGGTGCCCGCTGGCGCGGTCCGCCGCGGCGAGCTCGTCATTACCGGTAACAGCGTGGCGGCCGGCTACCTCACCGAGCGTGGCGTTCAGCCCTTCGGCCTGACGGGTGCGACCAGCAGCTACCGTACCGGCGACATCGTCGAGCTCCGGGACGGCCGACTCCACTTTCTCGAGCGACTGGATCGGCAGGTGAAGGTGCGCGGCTATCGACTCGACCCGGGCGAGATCGAGAACGCGGTGTGCCGACTCGACTCCGTCTGGGACGCGGTGGTGGCCGCGGAGGCCCACGATGGTTCGGATTCTGCGGAGCAGGATGCCCTGGTCTGCTATTACCAGGGTGGGCTGGACCCTCGATCCGTGCGTCAGCATCTCGAGGGCATCCTCGACCCTTACAAGATCCCGTCGGTGTTCACCCGCGTTGATGCCTTTGCCTACACCCCCAACGGAAAGGTCGACCGGGACGCACTGCGAGCTGACCGTCGGGCGCTCGACAGCCAGGACGAGCTCGGCTCGGCGAGCTCGCAGGTGCTGCACCTCGCCCGCAACCTCACCGGGATCGGTGATGTCGAGCTCGACGACAATTTCTTCGACGTGGGCGGCGACTCTGCCTCGGCTGTGGTTCTGGTCAACAAGATGAGAGAACTGGGATGGGTCGACGCCGGGGTACGGGACGTGCTGCGCGCGGAGAACCTGCGAGCTCTCGCCGATCAGTTGCAAGCGCGGAGCGTGTAGCCCGATGTGCGGCCTGTGCGGGACCTTCGCGCCGGACGGGACGTTGAATCGCGCGGTCGCCGCGGCGATGCACTCCCGACTGGTTCACCGCGGACCGGACGAGACCTACTCGCTGAGCACGCCGCTGCTTTCGATCAAGCTCGGTCGCCTCGGCATGACCGCCTTGAAGGACGGCTGGCAGCCGGCCGAGGACCTCACCGGTCGGTTCGTGGCCATGACCAACGGGGAGGTCTACAACTACCGGGATCTCCGCACGAGCCTGGGGAACGGCCGGCCCAGGAACGGGGTCGACGTGGCAGTCATCCCGGAACTCTTCGCACGTTACGGTCCTGCAGGTCTCGAACTCATCGACGGGCAGTTCGCTACCGCGATCTACGATCGCGCCGACAACTGCATGTACCTCGGGCGGGATCGCTTCGGTATCTGCCCCATGTATTACACGGTTCGTGATTCACAACTGCACTTCTGCTCCGAGCTGAAGCCGCTGGTGGAGTGCGTGCCACACTCCTGGCAGCTGGACATCGGTGCTGTCGACCAATACCTGTCGCTAGGCAATATTGTCGCACCTCGCACGCTGGTGAAGGATGTACAGGCGGTACCGCCGGGGTGTCTGGTTCGGTTCGCCGAAGGCTCCCAGCAGACCATTCGCTACTGGAGGTACGGCGAATTTGCGGTGGCGGATCCTCCGGTCACGGCAGCTGAGATCCGGGACGCCCTGCAAGGTTCGGTGCAGGACCGCCTGCGCGCCGATGTCGAGATCGGCGCCTATCTGAGCGGCGGTTTCGACTCCACCGCGCTCGTGATGGAGGCGGCCCGCGTTCTGGAGAAGCCGACGAGAACCTTCTCGGTGCTGTTCGACGATGCCGCGTTGGACGAGGGGCGGTTTCAGCGAGAGGTGTCGGAGGCAGTCGGCAGCGAGCATCACCCGATTCGCTGCAGCCCGGCCCATGTCGCCGCCGAGTTCGAGGAGATGGTGCGTCACTGCTGCTATCCGCAGCGTGAAACCTACAACGTCGCGGCCTTGATGCTCTCACGCGAGGTTCGCCTTACCGGGCTCAAGGGTGTGATCTCAGGCGAGGGTGCCGACGAACTCTTCTTCGGCTATGACTCCTACGCCTTTGACGGTGCACGGAGGACGTCTCCAGACAGTCGTCCGGAGAACGAGCAAGCCTGGGGAAGGGCGGACTTCAGCTGGGAGATCGACTGGCGCAGGCTGGCGCGGCGGCGAGAGCTCTGCCTGACCTCAGCGGCCCTCGCAGCCTTGCAGGGTAACGAGTTCTGGCGGCATCGGCTCATTCCTTTCACTGACGAGGAGATCACCGGCCTGACCCGGTTGCAACTCCGGTCGATCGCCGATGTGCATGTGCAACTGAGCGGCCACCTGCTGGGCGACCACGGTGATGCCATGCTCATGGCCAACTCGGTAGAAGGCCGGTACCCATTCCTCGGAAACTCCATGGTGTCACTGGGTTTGCGGGTTCCCGACGGCGACAAGGTGGCCGACTTCGAGGGTAAGGCCTGCCTGAAGGCGGCCTATGCGGGCATCGTTCCGCGGCCGGTCCTGCGGCGCGCCAAGCAGGGTTTCACGGCGTATGGACTGTCGGCGATTGCACATGACCGGATGTTCTCGGACTGGCGGGACCTCGTTGCGGCCAGCGGCATCTTCCGGCTGGACTCACTGGACGGGCTGGCGGCCGATGCCACGCCTGGCAAGTGGGACGTCCGGCTGAGCCTGATCAGTATCAGCATGGTGATCGATGAGCTGGGGCTACGACTATGACTGATGCCTGGAGCGAGCTGATCCGTGGCCGGCAGTGGCAATCGACGGCAACAGTGTGGGTCGAGAACGACACCGAATACAGCTGGCGTCAGGTCGGAGAACTGGCCGCCGCGGTCGAAGTGGTGATCGGTGATCAAGGCGCTGTCCGGGTGGTGAGAATCCGATCCGACTCGAAGCTCGGCTGCTTCGCGGGTCAGCTGGCGGCGTGGCGGGCCGGATGCGTCGCGATAGCCGATGACGGCAACCTCGGGCCGAGCGAGATCGACCGCGTCCGGCCTGATCTCAGCCTGGCCGTCCGGACCGATCAGACCTCGATTGTCGAGTTGGTTCAGCGATCGGCCGAGCAACTCCCGCTGACCCGAATTCCGGACGAGGTCGTCGCTGTCAACTTCACCTCCGGAAGCACTGGTAGCCGGAAGGCCGTGGCGGTGACGCGTACCAATCTGCTGGCGACCTTCGGCTGCCGTGACCTGGATATACCGGCGACTACCGCACCCACCGCGGCCAGCTTCGCCACGCCGGCCTATGACGGGTGGTGGTTCGACACCTGGCGAACGGTCTCGGCGGGCGGAACCGTGGTCTGCTTGCCGAACGTGAACGAGGACGTGTTCGCGTGGCCGGAACTCGCCCAGAGATATCAGATCGACCAGGTGCTGCTGCCAGCTGCCGTCATCGCCACGATTGTCGAGGCCGTTCCCAGCTGCATCGCCGATATCCCATGGGTGTTCAGCGGCGGCGAACAGTTCCAGGTCTCGACATACCGGCAGGCCCGACACGCCGGTTTGACGAACCGGTTCGTCAACCTGTACGGCCCGACCGAGGCAACGTTCGCCACGCACAAGTACGAGCTGACCGACAGTCTCACGACCGCTACCATCCCGATCGGCAAGCCGTTGGAGGGCTGCCACCAGCGGTTACGTGATCTGGATGAAGCGCTTGGTACCCATGAGCTCGTGGTGGCCGGCCCCCTGGTCTGCCTGGGTTATATCGAGAACGGAGCCCTGGCTCAGTGGTTGCAACCGGACGGGGAGCAGTTGTCGTTCCGGACCGGTGACGTGGTGCGAGTGGGCGGCGACGGAAACCTGGTGTTCGCCAGGCGGCTGGACAGCCAGATAAAGGTGAATGGGATTCGGGTCGATGCCGCCGCGCTGGAGCACCAGGTGACCGGTCTGCCGGAGGCACTCGACTGCCGGCTCGTCCAGGACAAGCAGCGCACGGTCGCCTTCGTCCGAGCCGATGCCGAATCGGTGGTGAATCCGATCGTGCGATCACGGATCGAGTCCGTCGTGAAGAGGTTCTCGCCTGCAATAGCGGTAGAGCTGGTGGTTCGGTTCCCGACGAAGGCCGGCGGCAAGGTCGACACCGCGTCCCTGATCGGCCAACTCAGTACGACAGACAGAGGCGGAGAGATATGACCGAGATTCCGGTAGCCATGATCATCGAATGCGTTCGGAAGGTGTCGAATCGCGATATAGCGGAGGACACGGATATATTCTCCGCTGGGATCGATTCGTTGGCGGTGTTGCGGTGCCGGGCGCTGCTCAAGGAGCTGACCGGCATCAAGGTTCCTGGGCACGTGTTCTTCGGAGGACGGACTCCGACAGGCATCGCTACGTTGATCGGAGCAGAGAATGCTGGTCGTTGAAGACAGCCCGCTCTACTCGGCCGAATTCTTCGCCTCGGGTGACCCATGGGCCTACCTGGCCGATCTGCGCGAGAACAACCGGGTCTCGATCCACCGCCGATCCGACGGCTATGAGTTCTACGCCTTGACGCGCTACGAGGATGTCTATTCGGCCTATGTCGACCACGCCCGGCTGAGTTCGTCCTACGGAACGATGATCGACGGTTCCTACCATCCGACAAAGGATTCTGCCTCCGGCCGCATGCTTATCGTGGCAGACCAACCGGCGCACGCGGCGATCAAGAAGCCGATCAAGGCAAGCGGGTTCAACCGAGGGATGCTCCGTAAAATCGGCCTGACAGTTCGGCGCAACATACGCAACGCCTTGGACGAGCTGTCGGTTGGCGATCGGCTCGACTTCAGCAAGGTCATCGCGCCGGAACTCCCGAAGGGCGTGCTGGAGGTCCTCTTCGGGATCGGCTCGCAGGAGGCAGGCGTGCTCCTGGAAGCTACCCGGATGATGATCGGCTATCGCGACGAGGTATACGTCGGTACCTCGCAGCTCGACTCGCTCGTCGATGCGCAACTCGAGGTTCTGGACTTCATCGACGACCTGATCGAGCAGCGCGTGAGGTCTGGCTCGGCCGAGGACATGATCGGCTTTCTCGCCCAATGCGTGATGCGGGGCGAGATGACCCGGGACGTGGCGCTGTTGAACGGGCTCAACGTTGCGGTGGGCGGAAACGAGACCACCCCGCACACGGCGAGCCTGACCGTCGACACCATCCACAGCGAGCCTTCCCAGTGGCAGCAGGTAGTCGAGGGCAGTGTGTCCTGCGAGGTGGCTACCCAGGAGTTTCTGAGATGGACCTCGACCAATAGCTACGTGCAACGGTTGACCGTGACCGATTTCGCAATCGGAGGCAGTGTCATTCCGGCCGGCAATTTCGTCACCCTATGGAACATGTCGGCGAACCGAGACTCCTCGGTGTTCGAGCGTCCCGATTCGTTCGTGATCGACCGCCCGGACAACAAGCAGACCGCCTTCGGTCCGGGCGTCCACCGGTGCATCGGGGCGCCAGTGGCGACCCTGGAGATCCAGATGTTCATCGAAGAGCTCGCGTCCTGGGACAAGGCCTTTGCGGTGGTGGAACCACCTCAAAGGCTGCGATCCAACTTCATGCTCGGTCTGACGGAACTGCACGTTGAGGTGGTCAAGGCTGGGGAACTCGGAGCGTGAGCGAGCCGGTCGAGGCACCAGATCTGATCGTCTCCTTCCCAGCCGGCGGCGCCGGCGGTAGCACCCTGGAGCAACTGGAGCGACTCGCTGACCGGAAGGGTAGCGGCTATGTCGCCCTGTCGAACCCTGCCTCCGCCGAGGACCTCGCGTCGGGGCAGTGGCAGGCGCAGTCCACCGACACGGTCCGGCGGGCCGCCGTGCAGTCCGCCGCGGGTCGCATCATCCTGGTGGGGCACTGCATGGGCGGACTGTCCGCGCTCCGTCTGGCTGACGGGCTTGGCTCAGCGACCGCCCTGCCGGTCGGGGTGTTGGCTGTCAACACCCCGTGCCCGGATCTCGCGGGGCGAATACCGACGATGTCGCGATTCTCGGATGGCGAGATCGCGGAACTGCTGGCGGGCGAAGGATTCCCGCAGGACCTGCTCGACGACGAGGACATGCTGGCCGAGATCGCAGACGGCTTGCGGGCCGATGCCGCGGTCGCTGATCGCCTTGCCGAATGGGTCAACTCCGTCGACGACCTGGAAAACCTGCATGTGCTCTCGACCCGCGGTGACACATTCATTCCACCCGAACAGTGCGCCGCTTGGCGGCATCGGGTGTCCGGAGAATTTCAGCTGACAATCGCGCCTGGGGGTCACGCGATCGACGAAGCGTCGATCGGACTCCTCGAGCGCGCCATCGATTCCATCAAGGCCTGCGTGCAGCCGGACCCGGTGTGAGCAGTCTCCAGAAATCGATGGGTGGCACCGTCGGCACGTTCGTGGCGTTGTCCACGATCCTGGGTAGCGGCATGATGATCCTGCCCGGCACGAGCTACCACCAGCTGGGCAGGTCCGCCTGGATACCGTGGAGCGTCGCGGCACTGTCGGTCATCCCGTTGTTGTACTGCTATGCGTGGCTGGGCCGGCGTCATCCGTCGGCGTCCGGGCTTGCCTACTACTCCGAAGTCGCCCTCGGACCGGCTGTCGGGCACGCTGTCGGTTTGCTGGCGACCCTCGCGCTGGTCGCCGGGATTCCCGCCACGGCAATCACCGGGGGCCGCTACGTTGCGGAGTTCTCCGGTACCCGGAGCCTGGGATGGGTGTTCCCGGTCGTGATCCTTGCCGGCGCCACCCTCATCGCGTGTGTGGGGGCGACTGTCTCGGGCAAGCTACAGGTGAGTTTGATTGTCGCCCTGTTCGTCTTGGTCACCGGTACCGCGGTGGTAGCTCTCAGCAGGCATGGTCTGAAAGCGCCCGGCGCCGACCTGCCCCAGTTCGGCAAGCTGGGCGGGGTGCTCACCGCCGTCTACGTGGCGTTCACCGGTTGGGAGACGGTGGCCTTCACCTTCGAGGAGCACAAACGTCCAGATCTCATACCCCGTATCTTCGCGGCCTCCTACGTGATCGTGGTGGCGTTGTACGCGCTGTTGCTGCTGGGCCTGTTCGCTGCCGTGGATCCTGGCGACAAGGCGCTGGATTCGGCCCCGCTGCTGATCCTTGCCGAGCGCTCGCTCGGGGATCTGGGCCGACCTGTCACGTTGCTGCTGGTTGTCGCAGCGATCACGGCTAACGTCCTGGCGTCGGTCCTGGCGTTGTCCCGGCTGGTGTTCGGCATGGCGCGAAGCGGGTACTTGCCCGCCCAGCTGAGCAGGGTGCGCGAGCGGGACGGCAACCCGGTGAGGTCCGTGCTGGTCGTCGGATCGACGTTGACGGTGATCGCGATCCTAGGATCTAGCGGCCTTGTTCGGTTCGAGGTGCTGTTCATCCTGTCTGGCGGAATCTACTTCGTGTTGTACGGGATCGGCGCAGCCTCGTTCGCGAAGCTGTCCCGGGGCGCACCGGCGAGAGTCATCAGCGCGATGTGTGCCGTGACGGTCGTTGCCGTGACCATCCTGGCCGGACAGCCGATGTTCCTGTGTTGGGCGCTGTTCGCCCTCGCCTGGCTGGGCACCGCCATTCTCGACCGTCGACGATCGGGGGCTCGCGTGGGAACGTCCGCCCCGGGCAGACCGCGATGACCGGCAATGCCCGCAGCGTCGCGTTCTTTCCCGGCTCTGGTTCGTTCGGCAGCGAGTTCCAGCCACTGATGGAGGCACTCGGGCCGGCGTCCTGGCTGGTCAAGTACCCAGGACGATACGGAAGGAATTTCGGAATCCCGGCCGGGTCGTTCGACGAAGTGGTGCTGGCCTGCACCGAGCAGATAGCCGGCCGGGCAGCTGTCCGCCCGGTGTTGTTCGGACACAGTTTCGGTGCCTACGTTGCCTACGCCACGGCGTTGCGGCTGCAAGAGGTTGGCGCTGAGGTCTCGGCGGTGGTGGTCGTCGGCGCCTGCGCACCGTCCCGGCTGGACATATCAGAGCAAGCCACTGAGACCCTCGCGGACGTAGCCAACTACCTGGACAGTGTTGATCCCAGGGTCCTGGCCAGCGCGCCCTCGGACGACTGGCGAGAGGTCGTCGTCGAGACGGCGCTGCACGACCTGCGCCTGCTCAGGCAGTTCGGCGCAGCCTCGCCCGGCCGGGCCCATTGCCCCATTCTTGCGGTACGCGGAGCCGCCGATCCGCTGACGTCCGACATCGGAATCGGCGAGTGGGAGCACCGTACCGACGGGCCGTTCTCGTGGCACACCTTTCCGGGCGGGCATTCGGACCTGCTTCGCTCACCTGCCTATGCGTGCTGGATCCGCGAGACTCGGGACGGCCTCAGCTAGCCTGCCGTTCGCACAGGCCACATCGATCAGCTCTCCATTCCGGTCGGTAAGCGGGCACCTGCCAGCGTAAGCCGTACCAGTTCGGCCAGCCGCTGCAGGCTATCCCCGGTCCAGATCGAGTGGTGGCCGCCCGGCACCAGTTGCTCGAACAGGTCGGTTGCCACCTTGCCCCAGCGCATGTAGTCGTACTGGCTGGCCGACTCGGACGCGATCAGGTGAGTCACCGGGCCGTGGTACGGCTCGGTTACCGCGAAGCCGTAGGACGCCTCGACGTGCGCGCGGTACACCGCGTAGTGCTCGGCCAACAGCGCCGCGTCCAGCTCGGTCGGCAGCGCTCCCGAACGTTCGGTGGCCAGCAAGATCGCCTCACTCGTAGCCTCGCCCGGCTGCCCGGCCAGGATCAGGTCCAGAGCCGCCGGCGGAGCACCGGCCGTAGCCAGTAGTTCACGCACGAACCGGCAGACGATCTCCTTCTCCGACGGCAAATCGGCCACCCAGGGCAGGCTGACGTCGATCAGGATGAGCTGGCGGACGCGTGCCCCGGCCGCCGTGAGCCGCTGCGCCGTGTCGAAGGCGATGACGCCGCCCAGCGACCAACCGAGTAGCAAGAAGTCGCCGTCCTGCTGGAATTCCCTCAACGTTTCGGCGTACTCGGCTGACAGCGCGGGCAGCGACCGGACCGGTTCCCTGTCGTCGTCGAAGCCCGGTGCCTCGATCCCGTACACCGGTCGGTCAGCGTCGAGCAACTTGGCCAGACCGAGGTAGGAATAGGCCGAGCCAGAGCTGGCATGTACGCAGTACAACGGCGTCATGGTGCCGCCTGCGTTAAGCGGGATGATCCGTTCAAGATCAATCATGAAGTGTGGCCCGCTCGCCGTCAGGCGGGCTTGCTGTCCAGCTTCTCTTCCACAGCGGCTGAGACCGCCCGTACGGTGACGTTGCCGTACAACGTCCTGACGCTGAGCTTGATGCCGAATCCCTTGTTGATCCGGCTGACCGCGCGCATGGCCTGCAGTGAGTTGCCGCCTATCTCGAAGAAGCTGTCTTCCAGGCCCACGCTCGACAGCGAGAGCACCTCACCAAAAATACCGGCGATGGATTGCTCGGTCGACGTGCCGATCTCGTCGGCTTCGGCTTCGGCTTCGGCTTCCGCTCCCGCCGGGTCGGGCAGGGCGTCGCGATCGATCTTCCAGCCGGCGATGAGGGGGAACTCCGCGAGCACCACCCAGGCAGTGGGGATCAGGTATCCCGCAAGCCTGCCGGCCAAGTGGGCTCGCAGTTCCTCCGGCACCGGCACCTGCGTGCGGTCCGTGGCCGGGGTCAGGTATCCGATCAGCCGTTCTTCGCCGTCTTCGTTCGGCCGAGCCACTACTACCGCCCCCCCGACGTCCGGATGGCTGATCAAAGCCGCTTCGACCGCACCGAGTTCAACCCGCAGGCCACCCACCGTGATCGGGTTGTCCACCCGGCCGAGGAACTCGAGCTGCAGATCGGAATTCCAGCGCACCAGGTCGCCGCTGCGAAAGACCAGCCGGCCGGGCCGGAAGGGATCGTCGACAAACCTCTCGGCGGTGCGCTCGGGCTGGTTGAGGTAGCCCGTGGCCAGGCCACCCGGTTCGCCGCCGATCAGCAACTCGCCAGCCACGCCGCGCGGCACCAGGTTCATCGTGGGATCAACCACGTAGACCTGCCGATTCACCTGCGGCCGGCCGATCGGCGGCCGGTCCTGCTGTTCGGCGGAGATGCAATCGTTCTCGATACAGGCGATCACCGCCTCGACGGGTCCGTACAGGTTGACGAGGCGTCGGGCACCGGCGTGGAGCTTGTCGATCAGTTCCGGCGACAGCACCTCGCCGCCGCAGATCAGGTACTTCAGATCCGGGCACAAACTGGCATCGATCAACGAATGCACAGCCGCCGGCAGGCAGGCGTGGCTCACCCGTTGGTCGCGGACCAGCGCGGCTAGACGCTCCGGGGGCGCATCCTCCGGTGGCACCGCGACCACCGTCGCGCCGTTCAGGAGGCTGGTCCACAGCTCGCCCTGTGACAGGTCGAAGGACAGCGAGGGCAGTTGCAGCACCCGGTCGTCCGAGCCGATGTCGAAGCTACGGCGGTATGCCTCGCAGGCCGATGACAGCGCACGATGCGTGATCATCACGCCGTTGGGTTGGCCGACCGGGTCGGCGGTGTAGACGATGCAGGCGAGCGTGTCGATACTCGCCCAATCCACCAGCGGCTCATCCACCTCGATTGCTTCGACGGCCGGCCAGTCAGCATCGATGAGCATGGTCTGCCAGCCGGTCGACTCGGGCAGCAGGTCCACCATGCCGGACCGGGTGATCACCAGTGGTGCCAGGGTATCGGCGATCATGAACGCCAGCCGGTTGGCGGGACACGCCGGATCGAGCATGGTGTACGTGCCACCGGCCTTGAGAACGCCCAGCATGATGACGTAGGCGTCAAGACCGCGGTCGATCGCCACCGCTACCACCTGGCCGGGCCGCAGGCCCCTGGCTCGCAGGTGCCTGGCCAGCAGGTCGGCCCGCCGGTCGAGCTCCCGGTAGCTCAGTTCGACTCCGCCGCAGACCACTGCGGCCGCGTCCGGTTGCTGCCGGGCCACCTCGGCAACCGCGACATGTAGTGGCTGTCGGCTGTACTCGACCACCTCGCCACGGCCGATCGAGAGCAGCTGTTCAGCTTCGGCGCCGGTCACGATCGGGATCTGCGACAGCCGCCGGCCCGGGTCGGCGGCGGCGCCACGCAGGGCCGTGTCCAGATGGGTGAGCATTGCCTCCATTCGCCAGCTGTCGAACAGCTCCGAGGAGTACTCGACGACAGCGCGCAGCGACGAGCCGGTATCGATGATGTTCACCCCGATGTCGAACCGGGAGCTGTTCGAGGCCAGCGGAACGAACTCGCCAACCACCTCGGGGAAGCTGAGGTGCTCGCCGGAGGTGCTTTCTCCGAGCAGCTGCAGGCTGACTTGGAACAGCGGGTTGCGGTCCGGGTCACGTACCGGCTGCACCGCGTCGACCACCTGATTGAACGACACCTCCTGGTGCTCGTAGAGCTCCATGGTGCCGTCGGCGATTCGATCGATGAGGTCGCTGAAGCTCGGATCATCGGACAGATCCGTGCGCAGCACCACCATGTTGATGAACATGCCGACCAAGGCTTCCAGCTCCGGTTCCGGCCGGCCCAGCATCGGAATTCCGGTCGGGACGTCGGCCAGGCCGGTGTAGCGGCTGAGTACCAGGTTGCAGGCGGCGGCGACCACCATGAACATGGACGCGCCGTGGTCCTCGGCCAGCTGCTGGACGATGCCTCGCAGGTCGTCCGGGAAGTCCTTGATCAGGGTCTGGCCCTGATGGCTGCCGCCGATCGGGCGGGGCCGGTCGGCGGGCAGTTCCAGCACCGGCAGATCGGCCAGCCGCTGTTGCCAGAACGACAGTTCTTCGGCCAGCACCTCACCCTGGAACCGCGCGCGCTGGGACTCCGCGAACTCGATGTATTCCAGCGGTAGATCCTCGAACACCGGCTCGGTGTCGAAGTAAAGGCTGCGATAGGCGCTGGACAGCTCCGCGTTCATCACCGCCACAGACCAGCCGTCAGTGATGATGTGGTGGAAATTCTGGCAGAGGACGTACTCCTCGTCAGCCAGTTGGAGCAGTTGGAACCGGCACAGCGGCCCGGTCTCCAGGTCATACGGTTCAGACCGCTGAGCATCGATCTCGGACTGGACCCGCAGCTCGCGCTCAGCCTCGGGCAGCGCACGCAGGTCGGTCATCGGCAGCGGCACCTCAGCCACCGGAGCCACCACCTGGTAGGGCACACCCTCCTCGCTGCGGATGGTCACCCGCAACGAGCCATGCCTGGCCACCACCAGGTTCAGGCATCGCCGTAGCAGGTCGACCCGGAGCCGGCCGTGCAACCGCCAGACCAGGAGAACCCGGTAGGTGGTCTCGCCGGGTGCGAGTTGATCCAGGAACCACAGTTGTTCCTGGGCGAACGACAATCGACTGACCCGCACCGCTGACTTGCCGCCCGCCTCGGCGTAGCGGCCATGTCCGGTCTCGATCGTCACGGCCTTTTCGCTCTGCGCAGCTTCAGCAGGCATGGGGATAACTCCTCGACTGACTTTGGCCTCAACGACATCACCGGACATACAGGCGTTAGACCTAATCGCAGTGATGCCAGCCAGGGCGCACCGAAGCAGGCGATTGCGCCTAATAATCTATACTTTCAATACTCTGACATTGAAGCGGATTTCGGTCAATAGGTGCCGAAATGTTCCAAGGTTCTCACGCTTGCCGAGGGTGCGCTGTCCGTCCGCTGCGGCACGTTCAGTCGGCGGTCGACGGTCGAGGGGACGGATCGGTCACCGGCGCCGGCATCGTGCGCAATCGGACCACCGGCGACAACGCGATCGGTACCAGCATCGCGGCCGAGCAGATCGCTATCAGGGTGAGGCCGGCACGTAACCCCATGGCGCCTCCGATGAGACCGGCGCACAACCCACCCAGCGCACCGCCGCCGAAGAGCAGGGTGCGGAAGGCGGCGTTCATCCGGCCCATCAGCGACGGCGGGGTGCAGGTCTGGCGCAGCGAGATCTGCATGACGTTGGACAACCCGCTGCCGAAGTAGCTGATCAGCAGCGACAGGATGAACATGGCGATCATCACCGGCCGGGAACCTCCGGCAAGCGGAAGCAGGAGCGGGGCAGCGTAGATGCCCGCCAGCGCCAGCCCGTAGACCACGCCGATCCGGTACCGGCGGATGAGTGCCTTGGAGACCAGGGCACCCAACAGGGCCCCGACCGAGGATGCCGAGAAGATCAGACCGACGGTCGCCGCGTTCAGGCCCTTGTCGCGTACCCCGTAGAGCAGGAAGAGCGTCGAGACGCAGGTCAGTGAAAAGTTCGTGAACGGCGCCAGCATGGCCAGCGGGCGCAGGATCCGGTTACCGAACACCCACTGCACCCCATCGCCCAGTTCCCGCCCGAGGTGGCGCCTGTCGGCTGCCGGTGGCGGGGCCGGCTCGGGGGTTCGGATCCAGAGCAGGCTGATCAGCGAGGCGAGGTAGGAACCGGCGTCCAGCACCAGCGCGGTGGGCGGTCCCAGCCAGCCGATCAACACGCCTGCGATGCCGGGCCCGGCCACGTCCGTGGTCGACTGGGTGACGCCCATCTTCTGGTTGGCATCGACATAGTGCTTGGGGTCTTTGACCAGGGTGGGCACGAAGGACATCCAACTGACGTCGAACAGCACCGAGAAGATGCCCACCACGCAGGCGATCACCAGCAAGCCGGTGATGGACAGGTGGTGATAGTGCGACAGCAGCGGTACCAGCGCGATCAACAGCATCCGGGCGAGGTTGGCCAGCAGCATGATCGGCTTGCGTCGGTTGCGGTCGACCCAGACCCCGAACACCAAAGCCAGGAAGAGATACGGCACCAACTGCAGGAAGCGCAGCAGACCGACCTGCTGTGGGCTGGCGTCGAAGACCAGCAACGCGGTCAGCGGCAGCGCCAGGTTGGTGATCTGGGTGCCGAACAGCGATAGGGCCTCGCCGGACCAGAACTTCAGGAAGTCCTGGTTGTACCACAGTGATTCCGGTGGAGTCACGGTCGACGTCGGCGCGAGATCCCGGTCCGGGCGCCTGGCAACTGTCATTGCCCTTACCTTCCACCGGTCGATTCGCGCTCCACAGGGCAGTTTATAACCAATCGGAAGCAGAATGGCCGATTAGGTCAATCGCGACACCGTCGAACAGTATCTGAGTGACGAGCCGACAGTCGGGCCCGACCGGCACAGCCAGCCGGCCGGCCGGCCGAAGGCTGGCTACGGGCCGAGACGGCGCAGCTGCTCGGGTAGTACAGCGAGTTCTCGCAGGGCCTGGACAGCTGCGGTCGCCGGTGACGAGCCGTCAATGGCGCCTCGAACAGTGATACGCCGTTCGATAGGACGGTGCCGGCAAGGTGGATCGCCCAGCGTCCTCGCCGGCACGGTCGAGGCTGGTATGACGCCGGTTGCCAGGCTGGGACACTGGACGCCGTGACTGACGCACCGATCTCAGCCGAGCTGTTCGAACGGGCCCAACGGGTCATCCCTGGCGGGGTGAACTCACCGGTCCGGGCGTTTCGTGCCGTCGGCGGCACGCCCCGGTTCATGGTCAGCGGCCAGGGCGCGTACCTGACCGACGCCGACGGCAACGTCTACGTCGACCTGGTCGCCTCCTGGGGGCCGATGATCCTGGGCCACGCGTACCCGGCGATCGTCGAGGCCGTCCGGCAGGCGGCCGGCCGCGGTCTGTCCTTCGGTACGCCGACCCTGGGCGAGGTGGAACTGGCCGAGGCGATCATCGCCCGGGTCGAGCCGGTACAGGAGGTGCGGCTGGTCAACTCCGGCACCGAGGCCACCATGTCGGCGATCCGGCTGGCCCGGGGCGCCACCGGCCGGCGCAAGGTGGTGAAGTTCGCCGGCTGCTACCACGGCCACGTGGACGCGCTGCTGGCCAGCGCCGGCTCCGGAGTGATCACCCTCGGCCTGCCGGACACGCCCGGCGTCACCGGCGCCACCACCGCCGAGACCATCGTGCTGCCCTACAACGACATCGCGGCCGTCGAGGCGGCCTTCGCGGCCGACGGCAGCGATATCGCCTGCCTGATCACCGAGGCTGCTTGCGGCAACATGGGCGCCATCGCACCGGCGCCGGGCTTCAACGCCGCCCTGCGCGAGATCACCGCCCGGCACGGCGCGTTGCTGATCATGGACGAGGTGATGACCGGTTTCCGGGTCAGCCCGTCCGGCTGGTACGGCCTGGACCCGGTCGCAGCAGACCTGTTCACCTTCGGCAAGGTGATGTCCGGTGGCCTGCCGGCCGCCGCCTTCGGTGGACGTGCTGAGATCATGTCCTTCCTGGCACCGGCCGGCCCGGTCTACCAGGCGGGCACCCTGTCCGGCAATCCGGTCGCGGTCGCGGCCGGCCTGGCCACCCTGCGCAATGCCGACGATGCGGTGTACGCGGCCCTGGACGCCAACGCCGCCACCATCGGCCAACTGGTCTCCGATGCGCTGTCCGCACAGGGTGTCGTGCACCGGTTGCAGTACGCAGGCAACCTGTTCTCGATCTTCTTCACCGATCAGCCGGTGACCGACTTCGCCCAGGCCCAGGCCACCGAGACGTTCCGGTACGGCCCGTTCTTTCATGCCATGCTCGCTGCCGGGGTGTACCTGCCACCGAGTGCCTTCGCGAGCTGGTTCGTGGCGGTAGCCTACGACGAGGCGGCCATCGAACAGATCGCGCGGGCCGCCCCGGCCGCGGCCCGCGCCGCCGCGGGGGCAACCAGGTGAGAAACACGGTGCACTTCTTGCGGCACGGCGAGGTCTTCAACCCCGACAAGATCCTCTACGGACGGCTGCCCGGCTACCGGCTGTCGGTGGCCGGCGTCGAGATGGCCGGCCTGGCTGCCCGCTACCTCGCCGGCCGGGACGTTCGTTTCCTCCTCGCCTCGCCGCTGGAGCGCGCGCAGCAGACGGCGCTGCCGCTGGCAGCCGAGTTCGGCCTGCCGGTGCAGACCGACGAACGGCTGATCGAGGCCGGTAACGCCTTCGAGGGCAAGCGGGTGGTCGGCTCGGGTGGCGTGCTCAAGCATCCGGCGAGCTGGCCGCTGTTCCGCAACCCGGTGCGGCCGTCGTGGGGTGAGCCGTATCTGCAGATCGCCCAACGAATGCACGCAGTGGCGCTGCATGTCCGCGATCAGGCGGCCGGCCACGAGGCGGTCTGCGTCTCACACCAACTGCCGATCGTCTGCCTGCGCAGGCACGCCGAGGGCCGCCGGCTCTGGCACGACCCCCGTAACCGGCAGTGCTCGCTGGCCTCGCTCACCTCGCTCACCTACTCCGACGAGGAGTTGGTGCGCATCGACTATGCCGAGCCGGCCGGCACCAGTTCGAACCTGCTGACCGAGCAACCACCCGGCGCCTGAGCTGGCCGCGCCTGCTGGGCGAGCCGGCCGAAGCACAGCGGCGAGCCGGCCGAAGCACAGCGGTTGCTCAGAAAATGGGGGAGGAGTGACTGTGCCCCAGGCCACGCCTCACACTGGGTGTGTGACCCCTGCCCGCCCGGCACACCGACCTCTATCGCTGCTGGCCGTCCTGGCGCTGGCGGCCGCTGCACTGACCGCGTGCTCGGGCGGCAGCAACGCCGTCGACCAGAGCGCGAACACCGGCTTTCGCTACGTGCAGGCCAACGCCAAGGGCTCGCTGATCACCCCGGCCAAGCGCAAGGCCGCCGGGCCCGTGCAGGGCAGCCTGTTGGCCGGCGGCAACTACGCGCTGACCCAGGACCGGGGCAACGTTGTCGTCCTGAACTTCTTCGCCTCCTGGTGCGCACCGTGCCAGAACGAGACCCCGCAGTTCGACGGCGTCTACCGCGACCGCAAGGCGGCCGGCGTCCGGTTCGTCGGACTGGACGTCAAGGATCCGTCCAGGAGTGCTTCGCAGAGCTGGCTGGAGAACAAGCAGGTCAGCTTTCCGGTGGTCTTCGATGAGCCGGCCAAGACCGCCCTGCAGCTCGGTGACCTGCCCATCAACGGGCTGCCGGACACCGTACTGATCGACAAGCAGGGCAAGGTTGCCGCGGTCTACGTCGGCCAGGTGCTGCCCAAGGACCTCACCGACGCGCTCGACCAGCTGGCCACCGAGGCCTGACTGATGTCGGCAGAACACCTCGTGGTCGCCAGCGGATTCTCCAACACCGTCACCGACGGTGCGCTGGTTCCGGCCGCCGGCGTGGCCCTGTTGGTCGGCGTCATCGGCTTCCTGTCGCCATGCGTGCTGCCGCTGGTTCCGGGCTACCTGTCCTACGTGGCCGGCCTGGCCGGCGCCGACGGCGGCAGCGCGGCCCACAAGCAGCGCCGGATGGTGGCTGGCGCGCTGCTGTTCGTGCTCGGCTTCACAGCGGTGTTCGTGGCCACCGGCGCACTGTTCGGCTCGCTTGGCTCGTCCATCGCCGAGCATCACGTGGTGCTGGAACAGGTCTTCGGGATCGTGACGATCGGGATGGGCCTGATCTTCATGGGACGGTTCTCCTTCATGCAACGCGAGCTGAAGGTGCACCGGCTGCCCCGGGGTGGCCTGTTCGGCGCGCCACTGCTCGGGCTCACCTTCGGCCTGGCCTGGACGCCCTGCCTGACCCCGACCTTCGGAGCGGTGTACGCACTGGCGGCCAGCCAGGGCACCGCCGCCCGCGGCGCGCTGCTGTCGGTGTTCTACTGCCTGGGCCTCGGCGTGCCGTTCTTGCTGGTGGCGCTCGGGCTGGGCTGGGTGAGCGGGGCGCTGGCGGTGGTGCGCCGGCACGCCCGCCGGGTCAGCCAGTTCGGCGGGGCGGTGCTGATCGTGATGGGGGTGCTGTTGCTGACCGGGGTCTGGGACCACTGGATGAACATCCTGCGCGCCGACTTCACCAACACCGGCATCGGTTCGGGCCTGTAGCCATGACGATCCTGCGCCAGCTCTGGCGGCGGCTGATCTCGATGCGCACGGCGCTGGTGCTGCTGTTCCTGCTGGCGCTGGCCGCGGTGCCCGGCTCGCTGCTGCCGCAGCGGCCGCTGAACCCGTCCAAGGTGAATGCCTACCTGGCCAGCCACGGCGGCTGGGGCCGGTTTCTGGACCGGATCGGCGCGTTCGACGTGTTCGGCTCGATCTGGTTCTCGGCGGTCTACCTGCTGCTGTTCGTCTCGTTGATCGGCTGCCTGATCCCGCGCATCACCGTGTACGCCAAGGCGTTGCGGGCCAAGCCCATCAAGGCGCCCAGGCACCTGGACCGGCTCGCCGAGAACGCCCGGTTCGACACCACGCTGAGCCTGGACGCCGCCGCCGACCGGGCCCGGCGGGCACTGCGGCCACGCTGGCGGACCACGGTGCGCACCGAGGAGTCCGGGGCGGTGGCGGTGGCGGCCGAGAAGGGCTACAGCCGCGAGGCCGGCAACCTGGTCTTTCACGTCAGCCTGCTGCTCGCCCTGGTGCTGATTGCCGGCGGCAAGCTGCTCAGCTACCAGGGTTCCATCATCAGCACCGAGGGAACCAGCTTCTGCAACCGGCCGATCTCCTACGACGCCTTTCACGCCGGCCGCTGGGTGGACTCGGGCTCGATCGCCGATTTCTGCGTCCAGCTCAACACCTTCAACGCCAACTACCGGGCCGACGGTTCACCGCAGCAGTTCAAGGCCGACGTCAGCTACTCCGAGGGCCTCAACGGTGCCGACCGGCAGGACGTGATCACCGTCAACCATCCGCTGCGGATGCAGGGCGACCGGGTTTACCTGATCAACCACGGCTTCTCCCCGACCATCACCATCACCCGTCCGGGTCGGGCCCCGGTGACCGACACCGAGGCCTTCCTGCCCGAGGACGAAGTGCTGACCAGCGAGGGCGCGTTCTCGTTCCCGGGACGCGACAGCGCCACCGGCGACGACCTCGGCCTCAGCGCGATCTTCGCCCCGACGCCGCAGATCAACGGCGGGGTGGTGACCTCGGTGGTGCCCTCGGCCAGCAACCCGGTGCTCGCGGTGCTTGCCTACCGGGGCACGCTGAACCCGACCGGCACGCCGCACTCGGTGTACTCCCTGGACCAGGACCAGATCGCCAACGGACAGCTCAAGCAGGTCGGCGCGAAGAACCTGACGGTCGGGCAGAGCATGACGTTGACCGACGGCACCACCGTCCGCTTCGACGGGTACAAGCAATGGGTCACCCTGCAGGTCTCCCACGACCCCACTCAGACCCTGTTGCTGATCGCGGCGGTGCTGATGGTGCTGGGCCTGCTCGGCTCGCTGGCCGTCCGGCGTCGCCGGCTGTGGGTCCGGCTGATCCCGGACGCCGGCGGCGACCGTACTCTGGTCGCGGTGGGCGGTCTGGCGCGTAACGACAGCGGCAACTTCACCGCGGAGTTCGAATCGATCCTGGCCGGCCTGCGGCGCGAGTTGGCCGCCGATGGCCAGGATCTCGAGCGGCTGACCGCGGACAAGATCGGTGCTGGAAAGGACTGAGATGGCTATCGACAGCGGGTTGGCCTCGTTCTCCGAGACCCTGTGGACGGCGGCGACCGGCACCTACATGCTTGCCGTGGTCGCCTACACCGGCGAGTACGCCTTCGGCAAGAACGGCCGGATCGCCAAGACCAGTGTGACCAGGCCCGCCGTGGTGCGCGAACCGGTGCTGGCCGGCGCCGGGGGCAGCGCGGTCCCGCCGGAGTCGAGCACCGTCCCACCGGAGTCGAGCACCGCCCGACCGGAGCCCGGCGTTGCGTCCCCGGCAGGCCGGGACTCGGGCCGCCGGTGGGGACGGATCGCGGTTTCGCTGACGGTGCTCGGGGCGCTGTTCCACCTGGCCTCGGTGTCGATCCGGGGCATCGCGGTGGGCCGGGTGCCGTGGGGCAACATGTACGAGTTCACCCTGGTGGTGGGCCTGGTCGCGACCATCGCGTGGCTGGCCACCCTGGTGAGGATGCCGCAACTGCGCTACCTGGGCCTGTTCGTGATGATGCCGGTGGTGCTGCTGATGTTCCTGGCCGGCGCCCTCTACACCAAGGCGTCCAAGCTGGTGCCGGCGCTGCAGTCCTACTGGCTGGCCATCCACGTGTCCTCGATCGCCACCGCCGAGGGGATCCTGCTCACCTCGGCGGCGATCACCGGCATGTATCTGGTCCGCGCGCGCTTTGAACGGCTCAGCGCCGCCGGCACCGGATCGGGACGCTTTCACGAGTGGGGTGCGCGATTGCCGGCCGCTGCCTCGCTGGACAAGGCCGCCTACCGAACGGTGGCCTTCGCGTTTCCGATCTACACCGCCGGGGTGATCTTCGGCGCGATCTGGGCCGAGGCGGCCTGGGGCCGCTACTGGGGCTGGGATCCCAAGGAGACCTGGGCGTTCATCGCCTGGGTGATCTACGCGATGTACCTGCACGCCCGTGCGACTGCCGGCTGGAAGGGCAGCCGGGCGGCCTACATCAACCTGCTCGGCTTCGCGGCGATGACCTTCAACTTCTTCGTGGTCAACATCGTGATCTCAGGCCTGCACTCCTACGCCGGCCTGAACTGAGCCACCGGGCCCGGCTACCCGGGACTCGGCTCAGCTCTTGGGGCCTGATAACCCGCGCAGGAAGTCCGGGTCATCGTCCGGGCCGACCGGCCGGTTGACCGGCCGCCGGCCGGCACCGCCGCGACCGGCTGCCCACCGGTCGGCGGCCGAACCCGTCGTACCGGCTGAACCCGCCGATCCCCGAGCGCCGCCGAGACCGGTCGCGCCGCCGAAGCGGGTGCGCGCGGTGCGCTGGCCGGCGCGGGGTCGCCCGAGCAGTACCCAGGCCAGCGCCCCCACCTCGAGGAACAGCAGGATCACCACGATCCAGGCCCACTTGGGCAGCGATCGGACCCGTTCGCGGTCGGTCGTGATCGAATCGAACAGCGCCCACAGCCAGAAGATGAGGCTGATGAGAAAGAACAGACCGCCGAGCCTGATGAGCATGGCTCCAGAGTAGGTCGATTCTGCCGGGCCAGTTGTGCACAGCCCAGTTCTCGCGCTCCGCGGGTGCACGAGCGGCCGGCACCCCGGCAACCGCAGGTCCCGCCGAGGCGCAGGCGACATACTGTCAGGCGTGGCATACACCGATCTCGCGGACTTCGTGAAGGCGCTGGAGAAGTCCGGCGAACTGGTCCGGGTCAGCGTCCCGGTCGATCCGCACCTGGAGGTGGCCGGCATCGTCCAGCGGCTGGTGAGAGAACAGGGCCCGGCGGTGCTGTTCGAGAACCCCAGCCGCGGTGCCATGCCGTTGCTGATGAACCTCTTCGGGACCACGTCGCGGATGTGTCAGGCGCTCGGCGTGAACAGCCTGGACGAGATCGGTGACCGGATCGCCGCGCTGCTACGTCCGGAACTGCCGCACGGTCTCAGCGGTCTGAAGGACGCGCTGGCCAAGGCGGCGCAGCTACGCACCGTCCCGCCCAAGCAGGTCAAGCGGGCACCCTGCCAGGAGCGGGTGCTGCGCGGGGACGAGGTCGACCTGACCCTGCTGCCCGGCATCATGGCCTGGCCCGAGGACGGCGGGGTGTTTCTCAACCTCGGCCTGACCCACACCAAGCACCCGGATACCGGGGGGCGCAACCTGGGCATGTACCGGTTGCAGCAGCAGGACGCCCGGACGGTCAGCCTGCACTGGCAGATCCACAAGGACTCGACCTCGCACGCCGCGATCGCCGAGCGGCGCGGCGAGCGGTTGCCGGTGGCCATCGCGTTCGGTTGCCCGCCGGCGGTCACCTATGCGGCCAGCGCGCCACTGCCCGGCGACATCGACGAGTACCTGTTTGCCGGCTTCCTGCAGCAGGAACGGGTCGAGATGGTCGACTGCGTCTCGGTGCCGCTGCAGGTGCCGGCCTACGCCCAGGTCGTCCTGGAAGGCTGGGTGGAGCCGGGATCCCGCTTGCCGGAGGGGCCGTTCGGCGA
>JBPCPA010000134.1:0-13412 GCA_050999655.1 Jatrophihabitans sp. | reverse complement strand
CTACCGGGAGTTCCCCAGTTGGCGGGGCGGCCATGGGTTCGTGCCCTTCTGCCCCCTTCCGTCCTGCCTTCCTGCACCCCAGGCCACCCTGGCGCTGCTGGTGTCCCGGTTCGTGGCACCGCTGCGTCCGCTCGCGCGTTGGAGCGCGACCCTGCTGCTGGACGTCGAACTGCTGCAGGCGCTGCGGCTGCCGGTGCCCCCCCGGCCGGCCCGCCGGCTGGCCCGGCTGGCGCTCAGGGCGCGCGCGGTCGCCATCCGGCTCGGACCGCCCCGGCCGGCCGGCCGACCCTACCGGTTTCGGGCCCGCAGCTATCCCGACGGCGACTACCGGCTGGCCGAGCTGGGCCCGGTGCCCCGATGATCGACCTGGACATTGTTGCCGACGAGCTCTACGCCCTCGGCCCCCGCGAGCTTGACCGGTTCGCCGCCCGGCGTGCCGAGCTGGTGACCGAGGCCCGGGACGGCGGCGACCGGGCGCTGGCCCGCGAGATCGGCGCGCTGAAGAAGCCGGTGCAGGCCGCGGCGCTGGCCAACGCGCTGGTCCGCAGCCAGCCGGCCGCCCTGGCCGAGCTGAGCCAGCTTGCGGCAGAGCTGCGTGACGCCCACCGGCACCTGCGCGGCGCCGAACTGCGGGAGCTGTCCGCGCGCCGCCAGCAGGTGCTCGGCCGGTTGACCCAGCTCGCCGGCAAGGTCGCCGGCCGCGCGGTGGGTGAGACGGTGCTCGGGCAGCTGCGGGCAACCTTCGAGGCTGCGATCGCCGACGAGGCCGCCGAGCGGGCCGTGCTGTCCGGTCGGCTGACCGCCGCGCTGAGCTACTCCGGCTTCGGCGAGGTCGATCTCAGCGACGCGGTGGCGCTACCCCGGCGGCTGCACGCCGTCCCCGATCTGCCTGCCAGCGCGGCACGAACCGAATCGGGCGCCTCGCCCGCCGCTGACCCGATGGCGCTGCGCCGGGCCGAGCGCGCTCTGGAGCGGGCCGAGTCGGCCAGCGTGGCTGCCGTCCACACCCTGAGTGAGGCGGCCGACCAGCTGGCCCAGGCCAGCCTGGACGAGCGGGAGCTGGCCCGGCGGATCGAGGACCTGCAGGCCCAACTGGCCGCCGCGCGGGACGCGGCCGGCAAGGCCAGCAGGACGACCGCCAGCGCAGACCGCGAGCACGGCCGGGCGCAGCGGGCGGCCGAGCGGGCCGAGCACGCACAGCAGTTGGCCGAGGCGGACCTGGCGCAGTTGACTGGTCCGGTCGACTGACCACCCACAGCCCGGAGGAGGCAACCGTGCTCGAACTCCGACCGAACTGCGAGCGTTGCGACGTCGATCTGGCGGCGGATTCGACCGAGGCGATGATCTGTAGCTTCGAGTGCACCTTCTGCCGATCCTGCGTGCAGACGGTGCTGGCCGGCCGCTGCCCGAGCTGCGGCGGCAACCTCGAGCCCAGGCCGATCCGCACCGAGGAGGCATTGCGCCGCAACCCCGCCTCGACCGTGCGGGTGCACCAGCCGGACGGCCCCGATTCAGCATCGTGACCGGCCTGCCGATAGGACCGGCGAGTCCTGGTGACTGAGCTGCATCGGGCGTCGTCGTGGAGGAATGCATGGTCGACCGGGAGGTCATCGCCGCCACCGAAGCGCAGTGGTTTCAAGCCCGTACCCGGATGAAGCAGCTGGGTATCCAGTCGGCGTTGCTCGCGGTCAGCCTGATCACGCTGATCAGCCTGCCTGCCAGCTATCTCGCTGCCGAGGTTTCCACCGGCCTGCAGGCTGCCATCGTCACCGCGGCGGTCATGCTCGGCGCGGCGGTCCCGCTCACCGCGCTGGTCTGGTGGCGGATGGATCGCCAGCAGCGGCTGGCCAACCGGCTGATGAAGACCTTGCGCACCCAGCTCAAACACGCCATCGACGAGGCCGAGACCGAGAGCGGCCGCCGGCACACCCAGGTTCGCCGGCAGGACTTCGAACGCAGCCTGCACAGCGCGCTGGAGATGGCCGAGGACGAGCCTGAGGTCATCGGGGTGATCGAACGGGCGCTGGCCGAGGTGGTGCCCGACTCGCCGGCCGAACTGCTGCTGGCCGACAACAGCCACGCCCACCTGACCAGGGTCGCCAGCACCGCACCGGAGGGCCAGCCACCGGCCTGCTCGGTGGACTCGCCCGATCACTGCCCCGCCGCCCGCCGGTCCCAGGTGCAACGCTTCGCCGACAGCGAGGCCCTCGATGCCTGTCCGAAACTGCGCCGCCGGACCCAGGGCCGCTGCTCGGCGATCTGCGTGCCGGTCTCGATCATGGGGCGCACCGTGGGCGTGCTGCATGCAGTGGACGCGCCGGGCGCGGTCGCCGATCAGGAGCAGAGCCAGGATCTGGGCATCCTGGCCGACAAGGTCGGGGCCCGGATCGGCCTGTTACGGGTGATCGCCGAATCCCAGCTGCAAGCTTCCACCGACAGCCTGACCGGCCTGCTGAACCGCCGCTCGATGCAGAACAAGGTCCGCGAACTGCGCCGCACCACCAAGCAGATCGCGGTGGTGGTGGCCGATCTGGACCATTTCAAGCAGCTCAACGACACCTACGGGCACGAGACCGGCGACCGGGCGCTGCGGCTGTTCGCCAGCACGCTCGCCGGCTCGCTGCGCCGGCAGGACCTGGTCTCGCGCCACGGCGGGGAGGAGTTCGTGGCGGTGTTGCCCGACTGCACCGGCAAGAACGCCCGCGCCGTCACCGACAATATCCGGGCGAAGCTGGCGGCCGTGGTCGGCGAACACGGCCTGCCGGCCTTCACCTGCAGCTTCGGGGTGACCGAGGCCGACGACTCCGAGGACCTGTCCGAGATCATCGCCCGCGCCGACCTGGCGCTGTTCGAGGCCAAGCGGGCCGGCCGGGACCGTGCGGTGCTCTACGACGGCGGCCAGCAGGAACCGGTTTCGCTGATGGTCGCCGGTCAATCGGCGCCGGCCGAATTGGCCGTCCAGCAACTGGGCGCCTGAGCGCGGCGTCCGCCCGTCCGGCAACCGGCTCAGCGATGGCGGTACTCGCGGGCCAGCTCAACATTGCGGCGCCGCACCTCGGCCATCCCGGGCCCAGCGCGGATCGGTACCGGGTTGTACTCGGTTTCGTCCGGCGGCTTTGGCCTGGCGGAGCTGTGGGCTTGGCGGCGCTGTGGGCCTGGCGGAGCTGGTGGGCTAGGTGAGCCAGGTCGAGGTTGTGCCGAGAACTCTCGAGCCGTCGGGATCGCCTAGCGACAGGCCAGCGAAGGCGGCGGCGGCAGCTGAGGTTTGCCACCGGAACTTCGGGGTTGAGGTCAGTGCGGCCTCGACGATGACGTCCGCCGCTGAGGCTGGGGCCTGGGCATTGGCGAACGCACTCGACGAACGGCGCAGATAGGCGGCCAGCAGGTCGGCGTACGGATCGTCTGGCTCGGTCCGCCCGATCATCCCGCCCACGTTGTCAACGAAACTCGAAGCGACCGCTGCCGGTTCGACGATGGACACGTCGATGCCGAAGCGGGCCGCGACCGGAGCCAGCGACTGCATGAGTCCTTCGACCGCGAACTTCGCGGCGCAATATGCGTCGGCGAATGGCTGGCCCACCGCGCCACCGACGCTGGTAACCGTCACGATCCGACCCGACCCTGCGGCCCGCATGCCCGGCAGAACCAGCCGCGTCAACGATGCCACGGAGAAATAGTTGACCTCCATCTGCGCGCGAAGATCGTCTTGAGTCAGCTGCTCCAATGTCGCCACCGAACCCCGACCTGCGTTGTTGACCAGGATGTCGACCGTCCCCACATCCTCGAGGAGGTCGCGCGCCTGGCGCTCGTCGGTCACGTCAAGCGCCCGCACCTCGACCTCCACTTCGGCACGGTCGACGGCGTCCTGTAGCGCACTGGCTTTCGCAAGATCCCGCATCGTGGCGATGACGCGCACTCCGGCGCTGGCCAAGCCCACGACCGTGTGGAGCCCCATTCCACTCGAGGTCCCCGTCACCAGCGCGGTCCGCTCATCAGCCACGTCACCGATACTGCCTCATCGAGTTCAATTCGGGGCGGGTACCTCGGGACTGTCCTGAAACCGGCACCTCTCCGTGTCATGCAGCCGCGGACAGAGAGACGGGCCGTCTAGGAGATAGACCCGCGCAATGGGCGAAACCAGATTGGTCGTTCGGCGAGGGGGCGGTCTCGGCCCGTCTATAGCTTCGGTGGGTTCACAGGGTCGTTGCTGTGGTGGCCCTTGCCGGCGTGCAGTTGTAGAGCGCTGGTGACGAGGGGGAAGTGGCTGAAAGCCTGAGGGGTGTTACCGAGTTGGCGGCCGGTGGCGGGGTCCCATTCTTCACTGAGGAGCCCGACGTCGTTGCGCAGGTCCAGGAGGCGTTCGAACAGCCGGGTGGCCTCGGACCGGTGGCCAGCCAGGTGCAGGGCGTCGACGAGCCAGAACGAGCAGGCAACGAACAGACCCTCCCCGCCGGTGAGGCCGTCGCCAGAGTCGGTGGTGTCGTAGCGTTTGACGAACCCGTCCTCGGTCAGGCCGTTCTGGATGGCGGTGATAGTTCCCAGAACTCTGGGATCAGTCGGGGGTAGGAAGCCGACGCGAGGGATCATGAGCAGGCTGGCGTCTAACCCAGGACCGTCGTAGGACTGGGTGAAGGTGTTGCGGGCGGAGTCGTAGCCGTGGGCCAGGACGTCGGCGTGAATGGTGTCGCGTAATGCTTCCCAGCGGTCGGCGGGTCCGTTCAGATCGGGGTGGGTGCGCACGGCGGTGGCCATGCGATCGGCGGCCACCCAGGCCATGACTTTGGAATGGGTGAAGTGCCGGCGGCCGCCGCGCATTTCCCAGAGGCCGTTGTCGGGCTGGTCCCAGATGCCTTCCAGATGCTCCATCAGGGCCACCTGCAGGTCCCACGCGTGGTCGTGGGCGGCCAAGCCGGAGTTGCGGGCCAGCGCGAGGCCATCGAGCGTCTCGCCCCACACGTCGAGCTGGAGTTGGTCGGAGGCGGCGTTGCCGGTGCGGACGGGTTTGGAGTTCTCATAGCCGGCGAGCCATGGAAGTTCGGCTTCGGGAAGGCGGCGGGTTCCGTCCAGGGCGTACATGATTTGCAAGTCGGCCGGGTCGCCGGCGACCGCGCGGAGCAGCCATTCCCGCCAAGCTCTGGCCTCGGTGAGGAAGCCTGCGGAGATGAGTGCTTGCAGGGTGTAGGTGGAATCGCGGAGCCAGCAGTAGCGGTAGTCCCAGTTGCGAGGTCCGCCGATTTGCTCCGGCAGCGATGTGGTGGCGGCGGCGACGATTCCGCCGGTCGGCTGATACGTCAGGGCCTTGAGGGTCACCAACGAGCGGGTGATCGCCTGCTGATACGGGCCGCGCACCGGGGTGCCGCTGGCCGTCCACTCGTTCCAGAAGGCCAAGGTGTCGCCCAGCGCATCCTCGGCGTCGACCGGTGCGGGGGGTGGTTCGTGGCTGGGGTTCCAGGTTAGTACGAACGGGACTCGGTCGCCGGCGCGGACGGTGAACTCCGCCACGGTGGACAGCTCGTGGCCCCGAATCGGGACGGGGGTCCGCAACCGGACCCGGTCGGGACCCGCAACGGCCTCCATCCGATCGCCGTGATGCCGCACCCAGGGAATGATCCGGCCGTAGTCGAAACGCAGCCGCAACTCCGAGCGCATTGCCACGTTGCCGTGGACGCCTTCCACGATCCGTACTACGTCGGGGGCGTGGCCGCGTGGGGGCATGAAGTCGATCACCCGGACAGTGCCGTCGTGGCTGCGCCATTCGGTCTCCAACACCAGGCTGTCCTCGACGTAGTGCCGGGTAGTGCAGACCTCGGCGCCGGCCGGAGCGATCCGCCAGTGCCCGGCCTCAGGGGTATCGAGCAGTGCGCTGAAGCAGGCGGGGGAATCGAACTTGGGCAGGCACAGCCAGTCGATCGAGCCCGCGGTGCTGACCAGCGCGGCGGTCTGCAGGTCCCCGAGCAGGGCGTAGTCCTCGATGCGACTCATGCCCCTGATCGTGCCAGGTGCGACCGCCGGAGGCCGACTGCTGTAAGACGTCGCAGCCGCCGACAATGTTGGCTGCCTGCGCAGCCCGCTGCCCGTGTCGGCTGACATACATGTTCCCGTGTCACGCTGGACAGCACCGTCAGGGCTTCCGCTCGGATCGGATCCGCCACTTCGGCAGTCGGGAGCGCACATGTTGTTGCAGGGAAAGTCGGTCGTTGTCACGGGCGGAAACAGCGGCATCGGTGAGGCGATCGTGCTAGCCGCCGCCGCTGAGGGGGCGAACGTCGTCATCGACTACGTGGCCCACCCCGAGGAGACCACTGCGATGATCGCGAAAGTCGAGGCTGCCGGAGGGCACGCGATCGGGGTCCAGGCCGACGTGTCCCAGTCCGCTGACCTGCATAGAATTGTCCAGACCGCCGTCGATGCCTACGGCCGGCTGGATGTGCTGATCAACAACGCCGGCATCGAGACCCGCACCTCGCTACTTGAGACCACCGAAGCAGACTTCGACAAGGTCATGGCTATCAACATGAAGAGCGCGTTCTTCGGCACCCAGGCCGCCGCAAAGCAGTTCATCGCCCAGGGCGGCGGGGGACTGGTCCTGAACATCTCCTCGGTGCATGAGGACTGGCCGATGCCGGGAAATATCGCCTACTGCGTCTCCAAGGGCGGAATCCGGATGCTGACCCGCACCGCCGGCGTCGAACTCGGCCAGCATGCCATCCGGGTGGTGAACATCGCCCCGGGCGCGGTGTCCACCCCGATCAACGCCGCCACCGAGGCCGACCCGACCAAGATGAAAGCCCTGGACGCGGCCATCCCGCTAGGGCGGATGGCGCAATCCGCCGAGATCGCCGAGGTCGTGGTGTTCCTGGCTTCGGGCAAGGCCGGTTACATGACCGCGACCACCGTGGTCATCGACGGTGGCATCATGCAGGGCAGCGTCGGCCTGTGAGCTCCGACCCCACCCCGGCCGCCACGGACCGCTACGACGTCATCGTGATCGGCTCCGGGCCAGGCGGCGGGACGACCGCGGCCAAACTCGCCGAGACCGGCAAACGAGTGCTGCTGCTCGAGCGTGGGGACTACCTGCCCCGCGAGCGCGGCAACTGGGACTCCCAGGTCGTCTTCGGAGAAGGCCGTTACACCGCCGAGGAGACGTTCTACGACATCGATGACAACACCTTCCATCCCGAGTTGCATTACTTCGTCGGCGGCAACTCCAAGGTCTACGGGGCGGCGCTGTTCCGGCTGCAACCGCACGACTTCGACGACGTCAAGCATCCCGGCGGTAGTGCGCCGCCTTGGCCGATCAGCTATGACGATCTCGAGCCGTTTTATGTTCAGGCCGAGCACTTGTACTGGGTGCACGGCCGCCATGGCGAGGACCCGTTCGCTGGCGCCTCCAGCCAGGACTACCGCTACCCGCCCGTCCAACACGCCCCGAGGATCCAGCGACTGTCCGACGGGCTGGAGAAACTCGGACTGCACCCGTTCCACCTGCCTATCGGGGTCGACCTGATCCAGGACGAGAACGGCGATCCGACGCCGGAGTCCCGGTGTATTCGCTGTGACCGGGTCGACGGCTTTCCGTGCCTGGTCGGGGCAAAGGCCGACGCAGAATGGGCAGTGGTGCGCCCGGCCCTCGCCGCGCACGACAATCTGACGTTGCTCACCCGGGCGACGGTGCAGAAACTACTGACCGACCCGACCGGGCGCATGGTCACCGGTGTGGTCACCGCGATGCCGGACGGCAGCACCAGCACGTTCGCCGCGGACATCGTGGTCCTCTCGGCGGGATCGATCCTGTCCTCGGTGCTGCTGCTCAAATCAGCCAACGACGCCCACCCGGCGGGGTTGGCGAACTCCTCGGACGTGGTGGGGCGGCACTACATGCGTCACAACAACCTGGCGTTGATGGCGTTCTCCCGCGACGCGAACACCACCGTCTTCCAGAAAACTCTGGCGTTGAACGACTTCTACGGCCCGAGCAAGCACTGGGACTACCCGATGGGCAACATCCAGATGCTCGGCAAGTCCGATGACTGGCAGGTCAAAGCTCAAGCCCCCAAAGGGCTTGGCTGGGCGCCCAACTTGCCCTACGGCTTGGTTGCCCGACACTCACTGGACTTCTGGTTGGCCAGCGAGGACCTACCACTGCCCGACAGCAGGGTCACCCTGCGTCCGGACGGATCCGTGAAGCTCGCGGTACAGCCCGACAACAACAGCGAAGGACTCAGGCGGCTGCGCGGGGTGTTCGACTCGATGCTGACCGACCTCGGACTCCAGTCGAAATCCTTCGAACGCAGCCTCTACCTGCACAAGGCGATGGACGTCTCGGCCACCGCCCACCAAGCCGGCACCATCCGCTTCGGCAACGACCCGACGACCTCCGCGCTCGACATCAACTGCAAGGCCCACGACCTGGACAACCTCTACGTCATCGACGGCAGCTTCATGCCTTCTATCGGCGCAGTCAACCCCACCCTCACCATCATCGCCAACGCACTGCGTGTCGCCGCGCACATCGTTTCCCGCCTGACCGGCTGACTCCTGGATCGCGCAGAGGTAGAGCTTGCAGCCGCAAGCTCCGCCGACGCCGTCGCCGACGACCTCGCTCTTGGCCGCCTATGCTCGGTCCCCGTCAGTGGCCCGGACCTCCGCAGGACCATGCGAGCAATTTTGCGTTGCCGGCCGCGACCGCCGGCGGGACCCGCGCGGCAGCTACTCGATATCGCTGTACCGTCCATCCGACAGCGCGCCAACCGACGGGGGAGGATCAGGGTGCGTGATGTATTCGAGGACGGGATGGACCCAACTGCGGCCCCCACCCACCGCTGGGGTGGCGGCCTGCTAATCGCCAGGGCCCCCTATGCCACACCTGGCCACGGCGACACACGCCTGCCCTCCGCGCCGAGTCAGCACCACCTCTGCGCTGACGCCGACCCAGCTCGCGTCGTTGGTGGTGTGCGGATCCTCCAGAGCAGTCCGCCTCCTGAGATTCAGCGGGCCCTTCGGCTGTGGCCGGGAGCGGTCAGCGCGACCACTTATAGCTTGGTCGGCACCGCGATCCTCCAACGCGTCGGCCGGGCCGGGCGACACCTCGATGTGCCGCACGATCCAACCAACGAAGCGTGACCAGCGAAGGGGGCTTTACATGATGAGTACTCACAGCTGGGCGATAGAGGTGCGCGACCTGCACGTAGTCCGCGGTTCCCGCCCGGTCATATATGACCTGTCGGTGACCGTGTCGCCATCGTCGGTGACGGGGTTGATCGGACCGTCGGGGAGCGGTAAGACGACGCTCATCCGTAGCGTGGTCGGCAATCAAGTCGTCAAGTCCGGCACCGTACTGGTGCTGGGGCGTCCAGCTGGATCGGCGGCGTTGCGATCGCGGGTTGGTTACGTTACGCAGGCCAGTTCGATGTATCCCGATTTGACGGTGCACCAGAATCTGCGGTATTTCGCTGACCTCGCGGGTGTCGGGTCACCGGCGATCACCGAGGCACTGGGACAGGTGGGACTGGCCGGCAAGGTCAGCTCGCTCGCCGCCGACTTGTCCGGCGGAGAACGGTCCCGGGTATCCCTGGCTGCGACCTTGCTCGCCAAGCCCGAACTGTTCTTGCTCGATGAGCCAACGGTAGGACTTGACCCGGTGCTACGACGCGACCTGTGGCAACTGTTCGCCGAACTGGCCGCCGCGGGCCGCACGTTGCTGGTCTCCAGCCACGTGATGGACGAGGCAGCCCGCTGCGGACGTGTCCTGCTGATGCGGGTGGGTCGCCTTATCGCCGATGACACACCGGATGGCCTGCGAGCCCGAACCGGTCAGGATAATCTCGACCAGGCCTTCCTCGCCCTAGTCGAGGAGACAGCAACATGAGCCGCGTCCTCTCGACTGCGCGTCGCGTGCTGCAGCAGCTAAGCCATGATCCGCGCAGCATCGCGATGATGCTTGCCGTGCCCTCACTGCTGCTCCTGCTGTTCAAATACGTTTACGACGGGAACCGGCCCCTGTTCGATCGGATTGGCCCGCAGATGCTCGGGATCTTCCCGTTCATCATCATGTTCCTCATCACCTCGGTCACGATGGTCCGGGAACGCACATCCGGCACCCTCGAACGGCTGCTCACCACGCCGCTGCACCGCCGCGAACTGATCGGCGGCTATGCGGTCGCATTCGGCCTGGCGGCGCTCCTACAAGCCGTCCTCACGTCAGCGGTCGCGCTGGGTCCCCTGGGGATGCAGGTAAAGAGCGCCTGGGTGATCATCCTGTTCGCGGTGCTGGACGCCTTGCTGGGAACGGCACTCGGGCTGTTGATGTCGGCGTTCGCGGCGAACGAGTTCCAGGCCGTGCAGTTCATGCCAGCGATCGTGTTGCCGCAACTGTTGTTATGTGGCCTGCTCAGCCCTCGCCCTCAGATGGCGCGCCTTCTACAGTGGATCTCCAACGTGCTGCCCTTGAGCTACGCCACCGACGCGTTCACACTGGCCCGAACACACGCCGGACTGAACGACGACATGTGGCGCGATGTCGCCGTACTGCTTGGCTGCTTCGTCGCCGCACTCGGACTAGCTGCAACAACCCTGCGCCGCCGCACACCATAACCACAGGCTTGGGTGGGGTGGCTCCTCGGCCGGCCATCGGCGGCGGACTGCTGCCCGTCAGGTGCCATCGATAGCGGCTTGGACAACGACGGCGTAGGAACCGACGCCGATGAGGCGGGTTCCCGCGACCACGCCACTCGCGAGAAGGAGCCCGGTGATGGCGCCGGTTGTGGGGTCGAACTCGACGTCGTCCACCATGCCGAGTTCGTCACCGGTCGTGGCCAGGACCCGTTTGCCGATGACTCGATGGTCCTTGGCGGACAGCCCGGCCAGTTCGGGTGTGGTCTCGGTGAGCTGATCGTCGCCGGATACGGTGACGGCGTCGGCGCCGAAGACGGTGATGTCCTTCCAGCGCAGGGTGTCTGCGTGGTCGGCCCTTTTCAGCGTGACGGCGACCACGGCCCGGGTGCGAGGGTCGATGATGAACTCGTCGATCTTGCCGAGGGTGGCCGCAGTGGAGATGCTGACCACCTGCCGGCCGGCGGCATCGCTGAAGCGCATCAGTGGGGGCCTTCCAGTTGGGCGCGGAAGGCGAGGATTGCGGCACCAAAGCCTGCGAGGTCGTGCGCTACGAAGTCTTTCGCGGCCGCCGGAACAATTAGATGCTCGCCCGAGGCAGCGAGGGTGTCAGGCAACGGGATCAGCACCCGGGTGCCTTTGTTACCCAGGGCTTCGGATGCCTCGATCTCGTAGCCCACGACGTCACACTGCCCGCCGTGGGACTGATCGACCTCGATGATGACGTCTTTGACGGTGCCCAGATCGACGCCGGAGTTAGTCAGGACCTGCGAGCCGAGGATGTCACCGCCGGAGCCGCTCGTCGATGCCGAAGCACCCAGCACGGTCTGGGTCGGCTCGAGGGCAGTGTCGTCAGCGATGATGACCGCGTCCGCGCCCAACCCGGCGACCGCGCTCCAGGGCAAGCTCAGCTTGAGAGGGCCGGAGAACAGACCTCGACCGGAGAGGGTGAACCCGCCGACGGCGCCGCCCCGGGCGGCGTAGACGATGTCTTTGATCTGGGCGACGTCCTCACCGGCCATGGTGACGACGGGCCGCTTGGTGACCTCTGAGGTCCGCATTAGCCTCATGACCCTCCCCGAGGGCGGCGGCTGACCGGGCGGGCCGGGTCGATGATGACCCCGCCTCGGCGCCGACGCGCTTGGATTGCCACAACTGCGCCGACCACGAGGGCGATCACCAGCACGATCACGAGCAACAACCACATGACAAACCTCCTTAGCTCACAGCCGACCCGGTACCTAGCCTGCATGTCGCGATGATGTCGGGTGACCACCGGGCGAACATCACTCGCCCAACGCAGCGGGCCGGCAACCGCAAGCGCCATGGTGGCCGAAGCGGGCCCTATATAGGTCTGGCACCGTTGTTAACTGGCTCCGTCACGGGGGCCGACACCCGGGTCGCGCTGGAGGGGACCGGCTCTTTCGCAGCGGCGGTCTCGCGGGCGAGGAACGATCCGAGTTCTGCGATGGTGGACATGAGCGGGGCAGGGAAGACGACGGTGGTGTTCTTGTCGACGCCGATCTCGACGAGGCTTTGCAGGTTGCGCAGCTGTAGCGCGAGGGGGTGGGCCATCATAATGTCGGAGGCTTCGCCGAGCGCGGCGGCGGCGAGTGATTCACCTTCGGCGTTGATGATCTTGGCGCGCTTCTCGCGTTCGGCTTCGGCCTGGCGGGCCATCGCCCGCTTCATGCTGTCGGGCAGTTGGATGTCTTTGAGTTCGACCAGGGTGACCTGCACGCCCCACTCAACGGTGGTGACGTCGAGGATGGCGCGGATGTCGAGATTGATCTTGTCGGTTTCCGACAGCGTCTCATCGAGGGTGTGCTGGCCGACGACTTTCCGCAGCGTGGTCTGGGCTATCTGGTCGATCGCGGAATAGACGTTCTCGATGGCGACGACGGACTTAACCGCGTCGACGACCTTGAAGTAGGCGACGGCCGACACATCGACGCTGACGTTGTCTCTCGTGATGATGCCTTGGGACTGGATTGGCATGGTCACGATTCGCAGCGAAACCCGGTGTAGGACATCGGCGAGCGGGATGATCAAACGAAATCCGGGCGCGCGCTCGCCGATCACCCGGCCGAAACGGAAGAGCACGCCGTCCTCGTATTGCTTCACGATGCGGGCCGCCAGGCTCAGACCGAGCAGCAGCAACACGACAATGGCGATGACGATGATTGCGAGGACCTTCACAGCGTTTCTCCTGGGAGACGTGGTTGTTGGACGTAGCCGGCCGGCAGCGGGCTCCCGCGGGACGGGGTGGGCCGCTAGTTGGGCGGTGGTGTGTCCCCGTGCAGCACTAGCACCGGGCAGGTGGCGTGTTCTGCGCAGGCGGTGCTGACAGAACCGAGAAGCAGGCCGGCGAATCCGCCGTGTCCGCGGCTGCCGACGATAAGCATTCGTGCTCCTTGGCTGACCTCCAGCAGGACGTGAGCGGGGCTGCCTTCGCGCACAGTGACTCGAAGCCCGGCCGGACGGTGCTCGCCGAACACCTCATCGACCGACGCGGTGAGGCCCTTTTCCGCGTCTTGAGCAGGATTCCAGTCTGTGGGCACCATCGCCCAGCCGGCACCCAGCCACCCGTAGGCGGTATAGGGCAGCCAGGCCGCAACGACCTCAATGATGCCGTCCGAGGCTTGGGCGATGAACTTCGCCCAACGAAGGGCGTGCCTGCTGGGCTCTGATCCGTCGACACCGACGACGATACGACTGCCTTCAGCGGGAATCTGCTCGATCGTCGTGGTGGGCTCCCTCGCTGCATGAGTCCGGCGTCGCGCGCGGTGCGGGACCGTCGG
>JBPCPA010000098.1:0-13690 GCA_050999655.1 Jatrophihabitans sp. | reverse complement strand
CCCGTCTCGGGCGGATAGGGGGCCGGGGGCAGCGGCGGCGCGCCGCCCGGACCGGACGCCGGCGGGTAACCGACCGGCTGCGGCAGCTGCAGGGTGACGGTGACCGTGGTACCGCCCGGCACGGACGAGTCGAAGTGCACCGTGCCGCCATGCGCCTGCACGATCTGGGCCACGATGGCCATGCCCAGGCCGCTACCGCCCTTGGCACGCGTGCGGGCCTTGTCCGCCCGCCAGAACCGTTCGAAGACGTGCGCGGCCTCCTCCGGCGCAAGGCCGGGGCCGGCATCGATCACCCGGAGCGCGACCGCATCGCCCAGCGGGGTGCGTCCGGCGATCGCCTCCAGCCGGATCGGGCCCGGCGCCGGGGTGTGGATCGCGGCGTTGGTGGCCAGGTTGATCAGCACCCGGCGCAGCTGGTCCCAGTCCCCGATCACCACCACGCCACCGGAGCCGACGATGCTGATGTCACGCTCCGGGTGCGCCGAGTGCACCGCGTTGGCCGCCTCGCTCAGCAGCTGGTCGACCTCGACCGGTTCGCGCCGCAGCACGCTGCCCTGGTCGCCACGCGCGAGCACCAGCAGGTCCTCGACCAGTCGTGACATCCGGGTGCCCTCGACCTCGATCCGGCGCATCGAATCGTCCGGCGCGTCGGTGGACCGGCCCTGCAGCCGGGACAGCTCTGCGTAGCCGCGGATGGAGGTCAGCGGGGTGCGCAGCTCGTGCGAGGCGTCGGCGAGGAACTGCCGCATCCGCTCCTCGCTGCGGACCCGCGCCGCGAACTCGGTTTCGACCGCGTGCAGCAGGGTGTTGACCGATGTGGCCACCTGCTCCACCTCCACCGCGGCGCCCTCGACCGATACCCGCCGCTCCAGGCCCGAGCCGTCCGGACCGAGCTCGGCGGTGACCTCCTGGGCGGTGCGGGTCACCCGGCGCAGCGGCCGCAGGCCGACCCGGACGCCCCAGCTGGTCAGGGCTGCCGCGATCACGATCACCGCCACGCCGATGACCAGTTCGAGCAGCACCAGCCGGTGCAGGGTGCGCACCACCTGCCGGGTGGACAGCCCGATCACCACGAAGTTGCCGTCGGTGACGGCCACCGATTGGGCATGTAACGGCTCGCCGCCGGAGTCGACCGTCATGATGTTGTTGGTATGGGCGATGAACCGCTGCGCGCGGTCGGCCGGCAGGTCCAGCACCGCGAACTCGTCGCGCTGGGAGGATTTGATGAAGATCTTCGGCACGCTGCCATCGGAGTTGATCAGGTTGAGCCAGAGCCGCTCGCCGGTGAACATCAGGTTGATCTGATTGCCACTGTCGGGGTTGGCGAAACTCTGCCGGATCGAGTTGGCGTTGGCCGCCGCGCTGGCGCTGACCTGCTGGTCGAGCTGGCCGTAGAGGAAGGACCGCAGCGACAGGTAGGTCACCGTCGCGGTCACCGAACTCAGCACCGCGACCAGCAGCACCACCCCGATCGCCAGTCGGGCGGTCAGGGTCTTGGGCCGGACGGCCGCCAGCACCCGAACAGCTCGGTTCGACAGCGGTTGCCGGCGATTCGCAGGTGCGCGGCCGAGGTCGATGACAGCAGGTTCCGCCGGGTCGAACTCCGGCCCGGACGGCGGCTCGGAGTCGGTGATCCTGGGCGGCAGGGTCACCCCCGCGGCGCCTTGACCACGTACCCTGCGCCGCGCACCGTGTGGATCAGCTTGGGGTCCACGTGATCGATCTTCTTGCGCAGGTAGCCGATGTAGAGCTCGACGATGTTGGACTGGCCCTGAAAGTCGTATTTCCAGACCCGGTCGAGGATCTGGGCCTTGCTCAGCACCACGCGCTCGTTGCGCATCAGGTAGCGCAGCAGTTCGAACTCGGTGGCGGTCAGGTGGATCTCCTCGCCGGCCCGGGTCACCTCATGGCTGTTCTCGTCCAGTTCCAGATCGGCGACCCGCAGCACCCCGTCGCGCTCGACCTCGGCCTGGGTGCGCCGCAGCACCGCGTGCACCCGCGCCAGCAGTTCCTCGACGCTGAACGGCTTGACCACGTAGTCATCGGCACCCGAGCGCAGCCCGGCGACCCGGTCGGTGGCGGTATCGCGCGCGGTCAGGAAGATCACCGGGACGATCGAGCCGGCCGAGCGCAGGTGCTGCAGCACCGCGTGGCCGTCCAGGCCGGGCATCATCACGTCCAGCACCACCAGGTCCGGATCGTGCTCGGCGACCGCGGCGAGCGCGGAATGGCCGTTGTCGGCGGTGACCGTCTCGAAGCCGTCGAAGCGCAACGCCGAGGCGACCAGGTGCACCACGTTCTCTTCGTCGTCGACCACCAGCACCCGTCGCTTGGTCCGGGACTGGTGAGCGGGCGAGGTCTGGGCAGCGGAAACGGAACTCGACATGAGCCGAGAGTCTCTGTTTCCGATAGGCATTCGGTTAGCTTTACCTGTGCAGGCGCTGTGCGCTACCCCTGCTGACCCAGGGATCCGCGCGCTACATCGGTTTCTTCGGACAAAGCCGGCAGCTCGCGGGCCGGCAACGGACGTTCGCCGCCCCCGCTGCGGACCCAGCGGGTGGCCGGTGGGCTGAGCGACAACCCCAGGGCGAGCAGCGCCGCGGCCAGCACCACCGCCGGCACCTGCGGGTCACCGGAGGACGAGTCGAGCAGGAACTTCGCCGACGTGGCGGCCGTGATCAGCTGGCCGGCCCAGAACACCGGCCGGCGATGGCCGTTGAGCAGGCTGATCATCCCCCACAGTACGAACAGCAGGAAGGCCAGCGCGATCAGGCCAGCGACCGCCTCGCCCGAGCGGCTGTCGGTGATGTCGGGCTGCTCGACCTGGACGAACAGCCCGCGCACCAGGAACAGGAAGGCGTACACCAGCAGGAACGGCACCACCACGGTCGCAGCGGTCACCGCGCTGATGACGAGGCCCGGGGTGCGATGCGGGTCCGGTTCGGTCACGCCACCATCATGGCGGATACGTCGGTGTTCGGCTGCTCGGACGCGCTCCGCCGGCCGGTCCGGTGGTCGAACCGGCCGGAGATCAGTGCCACGATCAACCCGGCGATCGCCAGAAAGCTGCCCACCCGGCTCGGCCATTCGTAGCCCAGGCCCCGGCTGAGCACCACGCCACCGATCCAGGCGCCGAGTGCGTTGGCCAGGTTCAGCGTGGAGTGGTTCAGCGCCGCCGCCAGCGACTGGCCGTCCCGGGCGACGTCCATCAGCCGGGTCTGCAGCATCGGCACCAGCGCCGAGCCGGAGATGCCGAACACGAACACCGCGAGCACCGCCCCGGGCTTGGTGTGCACCGCGTAGCCGAAGCCGAACAGCACTATCGCGATTCCCACCAGGCCGCCGTAGATGCTCGGCATCAGTGCCCGATCAGCCAGCCGGCCACCGAGCACCATGCCGACGGTCATCCCGACCCCGTACACGGCCAGCAATCCGGTCACCGCGGTCTGGCTGAAATGCGCCAGGGTGGTCATGGTCGGGGTGATGTAGGAGTAGGTGGCGAACATGCCGCCGAAGCCGACCGTCCCGATCAGCAGCGCCAACCAGACCTGTGGCTGGGCCAGCGCCGACAGTTCGGTGCGAATGCTGGCGTCCTGCTCTGCCGGCTGCTGCGGTACCCACAGCAGCACGGCGGCCAGGGTCAGCATGCCGAGCACCCCGACCAGGCCGTAGGGCCAGCGCCACCCCCACTGCTGGCCGATTAGGGTGGTCATCGGCACGCCCACCACGTTGGCCACCGTGAGCCCGCTCAGCATCATCGAGGTGGCCCAGGCGCGGCGGTTCGGCGCCACCAGCGAAGCGCCCACCACCGCCCCGATGCCGAAGAACGCGCCGTGCGGCAGGCCGGCCAGGAACCTGGCCACCAGCAGGCTGTGGTAGCCCGGCGCCAGCGCAGAGGCCAGGTTGCCGAGCGCGAAGGCGGCCATCAGCGCCCACAACAACCGCTTGCGGGGCAGCTTCGCGCCGACCGCTGCGATCAACGGGGCGCCGATCATCACCCCGATGGCGTAGGCCGAGATGACATGACCGGCCTGCGGGATCGACACCGCGACACCACCGGCGATGTTGGGTAGCAGGCCCATCGAGACGAACTCGCCGGTGCCGATTGCGAAGCCACCGATGGCCAGGGCGAAGATGGCGAGATGGGCATGCCGGGCCGGCTGCCGGGTTGGGTCGGTCACCCTGGTGCCAGCGTCTGGATCGATCAAGTTGTTCCCGGGCCGAGGTTAATTCCGGACGGGTAGGCCAGCCGCCGCCAGGCCTGCCTTGACCGCCGCGATGCTCAGGTCACCGAAGTGGAACACGCTGGCGGCCAGCACCGCGTCCGCCCCGGCCGCCACCGCCGGCGGGAAGTGCTCGACCGCGCCGGCTCCACCGCTGGCGATCACCGGCACCGAGACCGCCGCGCGCACCTGGCTGATCAGTTCGAGGTCGAAGCCGTCCCGGGTGCCGTCGGCGTCCATCGAGTTGAGCAGGATCTCTCCCGCACCGAGCGTGGCTGCCTCGGCCGCCCAGCGCACCGCGTCGATCCCGGTGCCGGTGCGCCCGCCGTGCGTGGTGACCTCGAAGCGGGGCAGGCCCGGGCCGGCATCGAGCAGCCGGCGGGCATCCACCGACAGCACCAGCACCTGCGAGCCGAACCGCTCCGCGATCTCGGAGATCAGCTCGGGACGTCCGATCGCCGCGGTGTTCACTCCCACCTTGTCCGCACCGGCCCGCAGCAAGGCGTCGACATCGGCCACCGACCGGACACCGCCACCGACGGTCAGCGGGATGAAGACCTGCTCGGCGGTCCGCCGGACGATCTCGTAGGTGGTCTCACGGCCGGCTGATGAGGCGGTGATGTCGAGAAAGGTCAGCTCGTCAGCGCCCTCGGCGTCATAGCGGCGGGCCAACTCCACCGGGTCACCGGCGTCGCGCAGGCCGGTGAAGTTCACACCCTTTACCACCCGGCCGGCGTCGACGTCCAGGCACGGAATGACTCGCACCGCTAGGGTCATGCCTTTTCTTCCGCGCTCTTCGCGCACGCGCTCATCGCTCGACTCGCTCCGCTCCTCGCTCGTCCCTCGCTGCGATGCTCACTCGGTGCCCACCCGCTCTTCGCGCACGCGCTCATCACTCGATGCTCATGCCTGCACCTCGGCGACCGCCCGCAATGCCTCGGGCAGCGTGAATGCCCCGGCGTACAAAGCCTTTCCGACAATGGCACCCTCGACCCCGAGCCCGCTCAGGCCGGCCAGCGCCCGCAGGTCAGCCAGCGAGGACACCCCGCCGGATGCCACCACCGGGCGGTCGGTGGCCGCGCAGACGGCTCGCAACAGCTCCAGGTTCGGACCGGTCAGGGTGCCGTCACGGTGCACGTCGGTCAGCACGTAGCGGGCACAGCCGTCCTCGTCCAGCCGGGCGATCGTCTCGTACAGATCACCGCCTTCCGAGGTCCAGCCGCGGGCGGCCAGGGTGGTGCCCCGGACGTCCAGGCCGACCGCGATCCGCTCGCCGTGCCGGGCGATTGCGGCCCGCACCCAGTCCGGTGACTCCAACGCGGCGGTACCCAGGTTGACCCGGCCACAGCCGGTGGCCAGGGCGGCGGCCAGCGAGTCGTCATCGCGGATGCCGCCGGACAGTTCCACCGACACGTCCAGCCGGCCGACCACCTCGGCGAGCAGTTCGGCGTTGCTGCCACGGCCGAACGCGGCGTCCAGGTCGACCAGGTGCACCCACTCCGCGCCACCGGACTGCCAGGCCAGCGCCGCCTCCAGCGGGCTGCCGTAGCTGGTCTCCGAGCCGGCAGCACCCTGCACCAGCCGAACCGCCACGCCGCCGGACACATCGACGGCGGGCAACAGAACCAGGCTCACTTCTTGCTCCGATCCAGAAAGACCGCAACGAGTGCGGGGGTGGCGATCGAGGCGACCAGCAGGACGCCGATCACCATCGCGATCGAACGGGTCATCAGGTAGGTGAGCACCACGACCACCAGCAGCGTCGAGGCGATCACGGCGCGGCGCTCCTTGGTACGGGCGTTGGTCACGCTGCCACCGCGCCGGCCCAGCGACCGGGCCAGCCGGGTCGGCCACTGCCGCCGGCGCTGCCGGGCCCGCTGCCGCTGCTGTGCAGCCTGCTGCGCCAGTTGCCTCTGCCGAACAAGCGATTCTCGTTCGGCCCGGCGACGCTGGCGCTCCTTGCTCATCGGCCGGCCCCGCTGCTCACAGGGTGGCCAACCAGTTACGCAGCAACCGGGCACCGGCCTCGGCCGACTTCTCCGGGTGAAACTGGGTGGCCGACAGCAGCGGTGACTCGACGGCCGCGACGAACGGCTCGTCGTGCTCGGCGGTGGTCAGCCGGTAGCCGTCCAGCGGAGCGGGCGGCGCGACCGCGTAGGAGTGCACGAAGTAGAAACGGGCACCGTCCAGACCTTCGAAGAGCACCGAATCTGCCGGCGCGGTAACGGTGTTCCACCCCATGTGCGGCACCACAGTGGCCTTCAGCCGCTCGACCCGGCCGGCCAGCAGGCCCAGGCCGGGCGTCTCGACGCCATGCTCCACGCCGACCGAGAAGAGCACCTGCATGCCCACGCAGATGCCCAGCACCGGCCGGCCGGCGGCCAGTCGCTGATCGAGAATCTCTCGCGCTGACAAGGCAGCCAGTCCCGCCATGCAGGCTGCGAAAGCGCCGACGCCGGGCACCACCAGGCCGTCCGCGGCAATCGCGACGCCCGGATCGGCGCTGAGCTCGACCTGCGCGCCGGCCTTCTCGCAGGCCCGCACCGCCGAGCGCACATTGCCCGACCCGTAGTCCAGGACAACAACGGTGCCCACCAGCTACAGCACACCCTTGGTGGACGGCACGCCGACCTGGCGCGGGTCCAGTTCGCTGGCCGCGCGCAGCGCCCGAGCGGTGGCCTTGTACTGAGCTTCGGTGATGTGGTGCCAGTCCCGGCCACTGTGCACGGTGATGTGCAGGGCCAGTTGCGCGTGATAGGCGAAGGATTCGAAAACATGCCGGGTCAGCGTGGTCGCGTAGGCGGTATCGCGCCCGATCAGGTATGCCGGCGCGCCGGCCGGCTCGTTGTGCACCAGGTAGGGCCGGCCGGACAGGTCCACCGCCGCCGAGACCAGGGCTTCGTCCATCGGGATCACCGCGTCGCCGAACCGGCGGGTGCCGGCCTTGTCACCGGCCGCCTGCGCGAAGGCTTGGCCGAGGGCGATGGCCGCGTCCTCGACGGTGTGGTGGGAGTCGATGTGCAGGTCACCCTCGACCCGCACCGTGAGGTCGAACAGCCCGTGCTTGCCGAACGAGGCCAGCATGTGGTCGAAGAAGCCGACCCCGGTGCTGACCTCGGTCCGGCCGGAGCCGTCCAGCTCGATCTCGACCAGCACCTTCGTCTCGGCGGTCTGTCGCTCGATGCGCCCGGTCCGGCTCACGTCGGTTCTCCCCTCATCTGACCGGCAACCGATCGGGCCGGCAGCAGGTCGAGCAACGCGAGCCGGAATGCCCGCATCTCGGCCGCGGTCCCGATCGACACCCGCAACCAGCCGTCCGGACCAGTCTCGCGGATCAGCACGCCGCGGTCGAGCAGGCCCTGCCAGAGCTGATGGCGGTCGGCGAAGGTGCCGAACAGCACGAAGTTGGCATCGGACTCGGCGGCCCGCAATCCGACCCCGCGCAACCACTCGACGGTGGCGTCGCGCTCGGCGCGCAGGGTCTGCACGCCGGCCAGCAGGTCGACACTGTGGGCCAGCGCCGCCCGGGCGCAGGCCTGGCTGACCGCCGACAGGTGATAGGGCAATCGGACGATCCGGACCGCGTCCACCACCGCGCTGGAGGCAGCCAGGTAACCCAGCCGGGCACCGGCCAGGGCGAAGGCTTTGCTCATCGTCCGGGTCACCACCAGCCGGGGATGCTCGGCAAGCAACTCCAGCGCGCTCGGTACGCCGGCCCGGCGAAACTCGCCATAGGCCTCATCGACCACGACCATGCCCGGTGCGATCGCCAGCAACCGGCGCAGGTCGGCCAGCGGCAACGCCGTCCCGGTCGGGTTGTTCGGCGAGGCCAGCAGCACCACCGCCGGACGCAGCCGCTCGATCAGCTCGGTGGCCGCGGTGAGGTCCAGTTCGAAGTCGGCGGTGCGCGGGCCGGTGCGCCACTCGGTGTGGGTGTTGCGGGCATATTCGGGATACATCGAGTAGGTCGGGGTGAACGACAGCACGCTGCGGCCGGGACCGCCGAAGGCCTGCAACAGTTGCTGCATGATCTCGTTGGAGCCGTTGGCCGGCCAGAGCTGGGCCGCGCTGAGTTCCACCGGCGCGTCCGTGCCGAGGTAGCGGGCCAGGTCGGCGCGCAGCTCCAGGCACTCCCGGTCGGGGTAGCGGTTCAGCCCGGCGGCTGCCGCCGTGACCGCCGCTGCGATGTCGGCCACCACGGCCGGCGGCGGCGGGTACGGGTTCTCGTTGACGTTGAGCTGGACCGGCACGTCCAGCTGCGGGGCGCCGTAGGGCTGCTCGCCGACCAGTTCCGGACGCAGCGGCAGATCGGCCAGGCCGGTCATCGCGATGGCCTGACCGGTCGCGGCCCGGTCACCGGTCCATCCGGGCCGCCACCGCGGCACCGTGCGCCGGCAGGTCCTCGGCCTCGGCCAGCGCGATCACCAGCGGCGCCACCTCCAGCAACGCGGCCCGGTCGTACTCGACCAGGTGGACGCCCTTGAGGAAGGACTGCACGCTCAGCCCGGACGAGTGCCGGGCGGTGCAGCCGGTAGGCAGCACGTGGTTGGAGCCGGCGCAGTAGTCACCCAGCGAGACCGGCGAGTGCGCGCCGATGAAGACGCAACCGGCGTTGCGCACCCGGCCGGCCCAGTCCCGGGCGTTCTCGGTGATCACCTCGAGGTGCTCGGCCGCGTAGGCGTTGACCACGGCCAGCCCCTGCTCCAGGTCACGCACCAGCACGGTGGCCGACTGCGGGCCGGTCAGCGCGGCGGTGACCCGCTCGCTGTGCTTGGTCTGCTCGACCTGCCGGCGGACCTGCTCATCGACCTCGTCGGCCAGCCGGACCGAATCGGTGACCAGCACCGACGCGGCGGCCGGGTCGTGCTCGGCCTGGCTGATCAGGTCGGCGGCGACATGCACCGGATCGGCGGTGGCATCGGCCAGGATCGCGATCTCGGTGGTGCCGGCCTCGGCGTCGATGCCGATCAGCCCGCGCAGCAGGCGCTTGGCGGCGGCCACGTAGATGTTGCCGGGACCGGTCACCAGGTCGACCGGTTCGATGCCCAGCTGCTCATCGCCGAAGGCCAGCAGCGCGATCGCCTGCGCGCCACCGACGGCGTACACCTCATCGACCCCGAGCAGCGCGCAGGCGGCCAGGATGGTCGGGTGTGGCAGGCCGCCCAGATCCTTCTGCGGCGGCGAGCAGACCACCAGCGAGGGCACCTGCGCGACCTGGGCCGGCACCACGTTCATCACCACCGAGGACGGGTAGACCGCGATGCCGCCCGGGACGTACAACCCGACCCGGTCGACCGGCAGCCACCGCTCGGTGACCGTCCCACCGGGGACCACCTGCACCTCGACGGTGCCGCGGCGCTGCTGCTCGTGCACCAGCCGGGCGCGGCGGATGGATTCGGTCAGCGCCTGCCGGACCGTCGGGTCCACGCCGGCCAGCGCCTCGGCCAGGGCCGCTGCCGGCACCCGCGGATCAGGCACATCGACCCCGTCGAATTGCTCGGTTGCCTCCCGGACGGCCGGGTAGCCCCGGGCCCGCACGGCGTCCACGATCGGGGTCACCGAGGCCAGCGCGGCGTCGACGTCCATCGTGGCGCGCGGCAGCACTCGGCGCAGCGCGCGGCTGCCGGCCGGTCCGGTGGACCGGTCCTGGGCAAGATCGACTCGGCGCAGCACCCGTCCAGTCTAGAGAGGACCGCAATCGATCAAGCCAGCGCGCCGGTGAGCCATCGGCCCCGTACGGTGGGTGTGTGAGCTCACCGGCGTCGGGTCCCGCGGTGCGGTTACCCCTGTTCCCGCTGGGCTCGGTGCTGGTCCCGCAGATGCGGCTGTCGTTGCACGTCTTCGAGCCGCGCTACCGCCAGTTGGTCGCCGATCTGCTCAGCGCCGAGCAGCCTGGCGCTCCGGAGTTCGGGGTGGTGGCGCTGCGGCAGGGCTGGGAGGTCGGCGAGCTCAAGGACGTCTACGAGGTCGGCACCACCGCCCGGGTCACCGATGTGCTGCCGCATCCGGACGGTCGCTGCGACCTGACCGCGATCGGCGAGCGACGCTTCGTCATCCAGGCCCTGGACACCACCGCTCAGCCGTACCTGATGGGCACCGTCCGGTTCCTGCCCGAGCAGCAGGGCGAGCTGCGATCCGGTCTGGCCGCCGCGACCAGGCGCGCCCTGGCGGTCCACCTGCGGGCGCTGGCCGAGCTTGAGATCACCAGCTACGGCGATGAATTCTCCTCCGACGATGCCTTCGAGCCGGCCCCGGGCCTGGCTGACCTATCCTCAGCTCAGGCCCAGGCGCTGTCCTACGCGGTGGCCAGGCTGGCCAGCCTGCCGTTGGCCGACCGACAGGCGCTGCTCGCGGTGCCCGACACCGGTGCCCGGCTGCGGGCTGCCCGGGCGGTGCTGCGACGGGAGAACGAACTGCTGGTCGCGCTGCGGGCGGTCCCGGTGAGCGCGACCACCTTTCGCAACGGTCTAGCCAGCGGTTAGCGCCGGCCCTGGTTCCGGCTCCGGCCGGGGCTCGCCCCGACCCAGGTGCTGATCCGAGCTCAACCCAACCAGCGCGGTGTAGAGCAGCACCGCGAACAGCGCCTGCAGCCAGAGCGCGGCCGAGGCGTGCAGGCTCAGCCGCGGATGAAAGGCCGTGTTGAGCGGCGCGGTGTTCTTGCCCCCCGACAGCAGCTGACCGGTGGTCCTGGCCAGCAGCGAGCCGAGCACGCTGCCCACCCCCAGCACCGCCAGGGTCAGCGGCCCCCGCAACCTGCGCAACCGCCACGCGATCAGCCCGAAGGCCAGGCCGGCAAGCACGCTGAGCACCACGAACCGGCCGTCGCCGGCGACCTGGGACTCCGATTCGTCCGGGATGATCAGCGAACCGCCGTTGCCGTTGTCCAGCAGGTAGGACAACGTCCGGGGTGCCCAGCTCAGCCAGATCAGGCCCAGCAGGACACCGACCACCAGTTGGGCAACCAGCAGCGCGATCAGCGGGTGCAGCCGCGCGGTCCGGCGACCGTCCGGCCCGCTCCGGGTGGGGCCGGCTTCGGTCTCTACCCGGCTCACCGCCGGTCCTGCCTGGCCGGGCGGGCCGGCGTAGCCCGGCGGGATGGCGGTCACGGGCTGCTCCTTATCAGATCGGGGTCCTCGGCGTTCACGGTAAGCCGCCCTTCGGTATGCACCGCAACCGGTGTCCGCCAGACACCCGGCTCGACCAGTGGGCTGCTCGGTAGCAGCACCAGCTCGGCAGGCTCGCCGACGCTCAGCCGCCCGGTGTGCCGGCGCATCCCGGCGGCGGTGGCCGCCCACTCGGTGGCCGCCCGCAGCGCGCCGAGCCGGCCCAGCCCAGCGGCGGCCAGCCGATCGAGCTCGCGCGGATCGACGCCGGGCCGGGTGCCGGCGTTGCCGAGATCGGTGCCGTAGCGCAGCCGGACGCCGGCCGACACCAGGTCGGCCGCGTTTGCCGCCGCCGACCGGCCGACGCCGGTGGCGAAGAAGGTCTGCAGGGTCGAGGTGATGCTCACCCCGCTCGTGGCGATGCGCTCGACCACCGCCGGCGGCAACCGCTCGGTCGGGGTGTGCGCGAGCTCGTCCACCCCGGCGTCGATGGCGCGCAGCACCAGTTCGGCGCTCAGCGCGTGGGCGATCACCGGCAGGCCGGCCTGGTGCGCAGCGTCCACGATCGCCCGGACGACCCGCGGTTCGGGCACCGGCCAGCCCTGATCGCCGGGTTCGAGAGCGAGCTTGATGAGGTCGACGCCGGCCGCTGCCAGCCGCTGCACCACCCAGCGAGCCTGGGCCGGTGAGCTGACGAACTCCGCGTAGCCTTCGGCGCCCCAGCTGCGGGACGGGTAGCCACCGGCCGCCGTCAGGATCGGCCCGCTGACCGCGACGAACGGCGAGCCCGGCGTGCCCGGTCGGTGGCCGGTTCGCCAGCGCGTCGCCCAGGCCAGCGGTGCGCCCAGATCGCGCACCGCGACCAGGCCGGTGTGCTGGCCGGAGACCGTGAACCGGCCGTACGGATCGGGACGGGCGGCCCGGTCGAAGCCGAGGTGGACGTGGGCGTCCACCAGGCCGGGCACCACCCAGTGCTCCGGGCCGCCGAATACCGGCAGGTCGGCCGGCAGGCCGTCCCGGTTCGTGCGCAGCGCCACCATCCGGCCGGCACCGTCCAGCACCAGCACACCGGCCACCGGCTCGGCCGTGCCGCCGGTCCAGATCGTGCCGGCGAATGCCATCCCGCGGTGGGGAATCGGCCCGGTGCGCGGCCGGCGGGCGCGGACCAGCAACGCCGCCCGGCGGCCGAGCCGGTTCGGCATGGCGGCCAGCAGTGTCCGGAAGCCGCGCGATTGGGCAGGATGCTGGCTCACCGTGCCATTCTGCCCACAGATCCGGCGCCGCGAGCCGCTCGCTACTGCGACATGCCCTGCTCGATCCACTATCGGGACGGCGATCGCGGCCGGTGGCTAGTCGTCTCGCAACGGTGATCCGACAACATTGAATTGGAACCCGCCGAACTCACCGGACAGGATCGGTCGCGCGGTTGCGATCGCAGCTTGCACCTGTGGGTGCTCAAGCGAACGTCGGTGCGCGTCCGCTGAGTCCCACACTTCCACTACGAAGACGGTGTCGGGTGCATTCTCGGAGACACCGACTTCATAGAGGCGGCACCCAAGTTCGCGCAATACGTTGCTTCGTTTGATCAGCGTGGCGACGAGTTCATCTCGGTGACCGTCGAGGGTGCCGAGAGTGCCGGCGTTCACGAACGTCATGTCCGGCAATCTAGCCGCCGGTGCCGACAGCGGACCGTGGCGCCCGCCGAGGGATCGCCCACCGGGTCAGCTCGACCTTGTTGTGCAGCTGCAACTTGCGCAGCGTGCCCAGTGTGCGGTTTGCGGCAGGCTCAGTGGGCGGTTTTTGCGGCAGGCTCAGTGAACGGTCTGCAGCAGCAGGTGCAGCTCGTCGAGCTGGCTTGCCGGAACCACGCTGGCCAGCTCGATCCGGCTCAGCGCGGTCAGGGTCTTCGCCCGACGCAACGGCCGGACCAACCTCAGCGCGATCAGCAGCGGCGCCCACGGTGCGGCCGGCAGGCCTACCCGGCGCAGTTCCCGGCGCAAGCCTCGGCGAGTCTTGGACACCAGGGCGTCCACCCTGGGCTCGATCGGACCCAGCCTGGCCGAGCCGGTCAGCCGGCGCTCGATGCCCGACAGCAGCACTCGCACCAGCAACACCGCGAGGGCGACCAGGCCCACCAGTACCGCCAGCACCTTGACGCCGCCGAACCAGCACAGCGCGGCGATGAGCAGGATGGAGATGCCCGACCACTGCACGGTGCTGATCACCGATCGGCCCAGGGCCCGGGTCAGCAGGTATCGGCGCAATGCCGCCTCGGAGGTGGCGGGGCCTGGTCCGAGGTTTGGTAGGACGAAATCGGCGGCAAGGGCTCTTGGACCACCCCCCGACATAAGATAGTGTCCGCCA
>JBPCPA010000063.1:0-6659 GCA_050999655.1 Jatrophihabitans sp. | reverse complement strand
ACACCGGCTGCGACAGCATCGGAGACGAGGACTATTCGGGGCGCGGGAAGGGCAGAAACTGCCACCGGATCTAGGCGAGGAACCGGCCCCGGTTCAGCCACGGCATCCCGGATGCCAACCTGACCCTGCTGCCGGTCCGCGCGGCGCTGGTGATCAACTCCATGCTCGGACGAGAAGCCTTTCCGGTACGGGATGAACTCTGCCCGGTCCAGTGGGGCTGAGGGTGAGCTCAGACAGCCAGCGACCGGGCACCAGGCCCGACTACGACGGCGTGCACTTCGGCCCGGCCGAGCCTCGTCCGGGCTCCGTGCTCGGGCACTACCACCAGCAGCAGGATCTGATCACCGCTGAGTTCAGTGGTGATAGCGTTCGGGCCGGCCGGTTGGCGGGGGTCGTGGGCGCCGATGGCGTCATCGATGCCGCCTACTGCCAGATCATGGCCGATGGCGAGGTCGTTTCGGGCCGTTGCGTCAGCACCCCGACGGTGCTGCCCGACGGCCGGATTCAGCTCACCGAGCGGTGGCACCGGATCGACGGCTCGTCCGGCGTCTCGCAGATCGTGCAGCTGGCGACCGCCCCGTCCGAGGTGGCGGTGGCCGGCACCTCGTTGAGCGTCGAAGGAGCACGGCTGTGACCGAGACCGACACCACGCCGGTGGCAGACCGGCCGCACCTGCTGCTGATCTCCACCGGTGACCGGCTGTTTCGCGAGTACCTGCTCGCGCCGATCGCCGCGCACTACCGGATTCATCTCTTTCTGGCGGCCGAACCGCAGTGGGAGACCCAGTACGTCGACGCGGTGACGGTGCTTGCCGACACGCTGGACGCTGAGGCGATGATCGCGTCAGCGCGCGAGCTGAACGGCCGGGACCCGATCGACGGGGTGCTCTGCTGGGACGAGGCCCGAATCCTGCCGGCGGCGCGGGTGGCTGAGGCGCTCGGCCTGCCGGGTGGCAATCCGGAGGCGGTACTGCGCTGCCGGGACAAGCACCTCACCCGGCAGTTGCTGGCCGCGGCCGGGGTGCCACAGCCGCGTTCGGTGTTGGTGGAGTCGGTCGAGACAGCCGTGCGGACCGCTGCCGAGCTTGGCTACCCGGTGGTGCTCAAGCCGCGCGGCGTGGCGGCCAGCCTGGGCGTGGTGCTGGTGGCCGACGAGGCCGAACTGCGCGAGCAGTTCGCCTTCGCCCGCGACACCACCGCGCCGGGTGCGGTGCGCGGCGATGCCATCGTGCTGGTCGAGGAGTACGCCGACGGGCCTGAGATCAGCGTCGACTGCGCGGTGTTCCAGGGCGAGGTGCTGCCGATCTGCCTGGCGCACAAGGAGCTCGGTTACCCGCCGTACTTCGAAGAGGTCGGCCACCTGGTCGACGGCGCGGACCCGATGCTGGCCGATCCGGGCTTCCTGCAGTTGCTGACCCAGGCGCATGCCGCGCTCGGTTTCACCGACGGCGTCACCCACACCGAGTTCCGGCTGACCCCGTCCGGGTCGAAGCTGATCGAGGTGAACGGCCGGCTCGGCGGCGACCTGATTCCCTACCTCGGACTGCGGGCCACCGGCATCGATCCGGGGCTGGCTGCGGCGGCGGTTGCCTGCGGCCGGCGTCCGGCGACAACGCCCGATCGCAAGCGTTTCGGCGCCGTCCGGTTCTGCTACGTGCCGTACGAGATGACCATCGGCGCGATCTCGTTCGAGGCTGCCGCGCTGCCGTCCGGTATCGACCTGGCGATGGTGCGGGCGGCACCGGGCCAGCATCACTCACCACCGCCGGCCGGCACCGTCTGGGGCCGGATCGCCTACATCACCGCGGTCGCCGACACCGAGGACGAGGCGCGCGGCACGATCGCCGCTGCCGAGGCTGCCCTGGTGGTGGTCGAGGCTGCGGCCGAGCCGGCCGAGCCGCTGCGGTGACCGATCAGCCAGCCGACGTCGGCCCAGCCATCTCGGCGGGTGCGGTGCCGGCCGGGGAAACGGCAGTAGTGGCCGCCGCGATCGAACCGGCCCGTCCGGACGACGGCATCTGGGCCACCTGGCGAGCTTCGCCGGCGCCGGTCCGGGCGCTGCTGCTCGGCGTGTTCGTCAACCGGCTGGGCGGGTTTCTGCAGACCTTTCTGGTGCTGTTCCTGACCCATCGGGGGTTCAGCAGCTGGCAGGCCGGTTTTGCCCTGACCATGTACGGCGTCGGATCACTGGCCGGGGTGCTGGCCGGTGGTGCGCTGGCCGACCGGCTCGGACCGCGGCTGGCCACCATCGTGTCGATGGCCGGCACCGCCGTCCTGCTGCTGGGCGTGCTGTACTTCGGCGCCTACCCGCTGCTGCTGACCGCGGTGGTGCTATGCGGGCTGGTCAACCAACTGTGCCGGCCGGCCTCGGCCACCCTGCTCTCCGCGCTGACCGCCCAGGACCGGCAGGTGATGATCTTCGCGATCTACCGGTGGGCGCTGAACCTGGGCACCACCGCGGCGCCGCTGCTCGCCGCGCTGTTCATCTCGATCGGATACTGGCTGCTGTTCTGGGCAGAAGCGGTGGCCGCGATCGTCTACCTGGTGATCGCCGCGGTGTGGCTGCCCCGCCGGCAGGCGGTGGCCGATCGACCCAAGCGCGACCGGGCCAGCAGGGCCGCGACCGGTTACCGGGCGATGCTCGCAGATCGCCGGTACCTGCTGTACCTGCTGGCGATGCTGGTCAACTCCACCGTCTACATCCAGTACATCTCCACCCTGCCGCTCACCATGCGCGACGCCGGCCTGGCCTACATCTGGTTCAGCCTGGTGGTCGCGCTGAACGGGTTCCTGGTGATCACCTGCGAGTTGCTGGTCACCAAGGTGGTTCAGCGCTGGCCGATCAAGGTGGTGGTCGCGACCGGGTTCGCGCTGCTCGGTGGTGGCCTGTCGCTGTACGCGTTGCCCTGGGGGGTGGCGATCTTCTTCATCGGCTGCCTGATCTGGACGATGGCCGAGATGGTCGGCGGCCCGACCATGTTCGCCTACCCGGGCATGATCGCGCCCGATCACCTGCGCGGGCGCTACATCGGCTCGATGCAGTTGATGTTCAACCTCGGCAGCGCGGTCGGACCCGGCCTCGGGGTGTTTCTCTACGACGCGATCGGGCTGGACGTCTGGTGGTGCTGCGGCCTGGCCAGCCTGGCCGCGCTGGTCCTGGCGGTGTCGGGCATGTCGCGTCCGCAGCCGGCCACCCCGGACGAACCGGACGCCGAGGCCGGCCCGGCAGTCGAGGCCGGCCCGGCAGTCGAGGCCGGCCCGGCGGCCGGCAGCACCGAAACCACCGCAGTGTCCGTCAGTTCAGAAAGTAGGTAACAGGCAATGCCACGCTATGCGATCATCGTCGACCCGCTCTCGACCGGTCGGGAGTACCCGGCGGCGTTCCGGGCCGAGGGCGTCTTGCCGATCGCGGTGCTGAGCACCCCGGAACCGGTGGATGTGCTCAAGGACACCTGGCACCCGGAGAACTTCGAGGTGGTGCTGTGTCACGACGGCGACCTGTCCTACGGTGCGGTGCAGGCACTGGCCCGCACGCTCGCCGGGTACGACCCGCTGTGCATCCTGCCCGGCGCCGAGACCGGCATCCGGTTGTATGAGGCGCTGGTGCCCATCCTGCTGCCCGGCACCGGCAATGTCGGCGCGCTGGCCGATGCCCGCAGGGACAAGTGGGAGATGGCCAAGGCGGTCGCGGCGGCCGGCGTGCCACACCTGCGCCAGTTGTTCTCCGCCGACGCTGACGAGATCGCGGCCTGGATCGCCGAGAACGACCTGACCGGCAGTGACTTGGTGGTCAAGCCGCCGAACTCCGGTGGCACCGACGACGTACACATCGTGCCCGCCGGCTCGGATGAGTGGCGGCCACTGCTGGCGCGGATGACCAACGACATCAACCACCTGGGCATGGTCAACGGCGGCATCCTGATCCAGGAGTTCGCGGCCGGCAACGAGTTTCTGGTCGATTCCTACTCCGTCGACGGCAAGCATGGCCTGGTCGATGTCTGCCGCTACACCAAGGTGCGCAAGGGCGATCGGATCGGCATCTATGACCGGGTGGACTTTCTGACCCCGGAGGACGAGCAGACTCGGATCGTCTGGGAGTACACCCTGCAGGTGCTCGACGCGCTCGGTTTCCGCAACGGCTGCGGGCATGCCGAGATCATGCTGACCCCGAAGGGCCCGCGGCTGATCGAGATCGCCGAGCGGCCGGCGGGTGGTGGCCACCAGTACATCAGCAAGATCGCCACCGGCTCCAATCACATCCTGCGCACCGTGATGCACCGGGTGCACGGTGAGTTCAAGCCGTCCTACGAGCTGTTGCAGCATCTGTGCGGGGTGTTCGTCTCCGCCCCGCACGCCGGTATCTGGCGCAACGCCGAGATCTTCGACGAGCTGGAGCAGCTGCCGACCTACGTGGACCGCAACTTCCCGAAGGGGACGGGGGACTGGGTGCAGTCCACCGATGACCTGTCCAGCTTCCTGGCCTGGGTGACGTTGGTCGCGCCGGACGAGGCAGCCATCGACCTGGATTACCGCCGGGTCAAGGAGTTGGAGAAGCAGATCGTGATCGACGCCTGCCCCAGACCGGCCCCCGTTGCCGTGCCCGAAACCGCCGAGGTGACCGCGTGAGGACCTACAACGACCTGACCCAGCGCTATCTCGATGCCTGGGCCGCGCAGCAGGACCTTACGGTCGAGACCCTGCGCTCGCAGGTGGTCAGCAGCATCGCCGACACCATCTTCAACGGCCGGACGATGAGCCGACCGGGCTTTCTGGAGAAGGCTGAAGTCGATCAGCTGTCCACCGACCTGGAGACCCTGTACCGGCTGGTGACCGGCTTGCCGGACAAGCTGTACGGCGGCGACCTGGCTGCGTTCGCGCGCTCGACCGGCATCACCGACGAGCAGGTGCAGGCGGTGCTGCGCGGCCGGGGCAGCGCGCCGAGCCGGCTGGCCCGAGCCGACATCTACCGCGACGAGGCGGGCTTTCGGGTGATGGAGCTGAACATGTCCTCCGCACTCGGTGGCGTGGACAACATGGCGCTCAACCGCGCGATGCTCAAGCTGCCCTTCATCGGCGATTTCGTCGAGCAGAACAACCTGACCTACACCGACACCATGGTCGAGGTGGTCGAGACGATCTTCGCCGAGTGCAAGGTGCCGACTGGCACCCGGCCGGTTGTCGCGCTATGCGACTGGCCGGCCAGCTACCTGACCTTGGAGCCCCAGCTGCGGGAGAACGTCGCGGTGTTCGACAAGTTGGGCGTCGAGGCGCTGCCGTGCCACATCGGGCAGCTGGAGTTGCGCGACGACTCGATCTGGTTGGGGGGTCAGCAGATCGACGTGATCTACCGGATCTTCCTGATGGAAGACTTGCTCGACCCGACCGGGCCGGCGCTGATCGAGCCGGTGCTACGGGCGGCCGAGCGGGGCAACGTGGCGATCTTCTCGCCGATGGACGCCGAGCTGTACAGCACCAAGGGTGCCCTGGCGCTGCTGTCGGACGAGGCCAACCGGCACCTGTTCACCCAGCCCGAGCTGGCCAGCATCGACCGGTTGCTGCCGTGGACCCGGATGGTTCGGCCGGGGCCGGTGACCGTCGAGGGTCGCGAGGTCTTGCTGGAGGGCTATGCGCTCACCGAGCGTTCGGAGCTGATTCTCAAGCCGACGCTGCTGCACGGCGGTACCGGGGTGATCCCGGGCTGGCAGACCTCGGCGGCCGAGTGGGAGTCGCTGATCAAATCCTCGATGGACGAGCCGTTCGTGCTGCAGAAGCGGATCCATCCGTGGACGGAGCCCTATCCCAAGGCGGACGGCCCGGGCTTCGAGGACTGGGTGGTGTTGTGGGGCGCGTTCCTCGGGGCGCGGGGCTACGCCGGCATGCTGGTGCGGGGCACCCCGGACGCCGATGCCGGAGTGCTGAACATGGCCACCGGCGCGCTGGGCGGCTGCTGCTTTCACCAGATCGACTGAGCCGCCTTAACCGGACGGGCAACGCTCACCGGCCTGGCCGGCTTACCCGTCGCGCTCGTGCGGGCGATCGAGTTTGGACAGCTCCGAGCGCAGGTAGTCGCGAGTGACCACGTCTCCGAGGGCGATCCGGATCGAGGCGATCTCGCGGGCCAGGTACTCGGCGTCGGCGATCGCGCGCTCGTCCCGGCTACGGTCGGCCTCGGCCTGGATCCGGTCCCGGTCGGCCTGCCGGTTCTGGGCCAGCAGGATCAGCGGCGCGGCGTAGGCGGCCTGGGTCGAGAAGGCCAGGTTCAGTAGGATGAACGGGTACGGGTCGAACGGTTTGGTCGTCTTGCACGGCCGGGCCTGCGCGGCCGCACTGGTGCAGTCGTTCTTCGCGTGGGCGTAGTTGATGCCCCAGAAGGCGTTGATCCCGATCCAGATGATGACGATCGCGGTCTGGATGAGCAGGTAGCGGGCGGTGCCGAAGAATCGCGCGATGCCCTCGGCAGCGGTGCCGACTGCCTCGGCCGAGATCCTCGGCGCACGCAGGCCACGCGGCGCCTTCGGCTGATCGAGCCGGCGGCGCGGTTCGCTCACAACGACACTCCGCTCATCGCGGTGTTCGCTTCGGTCCTGAGTCGCTGGCGCTCGTTGCGATCCTCGCTCAGGACTCTCGGGTTCTTCGCGCAGGCGGTCATCGCGGTGTTTG
>JBPCPA010000316.1:0-3067 GCA_050999655.1 Jatrophihabitans sp. | reverse complement strand
GCGCAGGCACCGCGGCCGGCAGCGCCGCCGTGCCAGCGGCATATCGCTGGCCGGCCGGGGTGAAGGAAGGTGGTCGGCACGGCTTCCAGCCGTCCGAACGTGGCGCACTGGAACTGGCAGCCGGGGAGTGCGCCGAGCACCTGGCAGGGCAACTGCGCCGGGTCGCTGCCGGGCGGGTGCTGGTTCTCGGTTCGGAGGAGTTGATGTACGCCCCGTTGCGGATCGCCACCGAATTGGCGGCGCGGTTGGCCTGTGAGGTCCGGTACTCCACGACAACCCGCTCACCGGTGCTGGTTGTCGATGACCGGGCCTATGCCATCGGCAGTCGACTGGTGTTCGCCGCACACGACGATCCGGCCGACGGTCCGGGGCCGCGCTATGCCTATAACGTCGGCGTCGGGCAGTTCAGCGACATCGTGCTGGTGGTCGACGACGTGGCCGACACCGCGGAACTGCGCGCCCCGGCCGGCCTGTCTGCCCAGTTGCTGTCGGTGGCTGATCGGCTGCACGTGGTCGCAATACCCGCCTACCGGCGACCCATTCCCGATCGGCTACCCGAGCCGCTGGTCGGCCCGGCGTTCGGTAGCTACGCCGCCGACGAGGTGGCGTGGCTGCTGACCGACCTGTCCGAGGTGCCGTTGGAGGTGCCGATCGAGGAACGGGAAGAGGCGATCCAAGCCGGCGTCGCGCACTACGCCGAATCGCTGCCGATCGAGTATCAGCCGAGTGCCGAATACCAACGGCTGTATGACCAGGCGCTGGCGGCCAGCGCGATGAAGCTCGCGCAGGCGGTCGGCGTGGTGACCGAGCAGGTGCTGGCCGAGCGCGGGCCCGGGGCGGTGCTGGTGTCCCTGGCCCGGGCCGGCACCCCGATCGGCGCCTTGATGCGGCGCTGGGCACGGCTGGCGCACGGCCTGGACCTGGCGCGCTATGTGGTCAGCATCGTGCGCGGGCGCGGCATCGACACCGTGGCACTGCGCTACCTGGCCGCCCAGCACGATCCGGCCGCGGTGATGTTCGTCGACGGCTGGACCGGCAAGGGGGCCATCGCGAGGGAATTGGCTGACGCGGTGGCACAGGCCAACCTCAGCCTCGGCCTGCTGCCGGGGGCCCGCTTCGCGCCGAATCTGGCAGTGCTGGCCGACACCGGCAGCTGCGTGTCGATCTTCGGGACACGGGAGGATTACCTCATTCCGTCGGCATGCCTGAATTCCACCGTGTCAGGGCTGGTCTCGCGCACGGTGCTCAACCGGGCCCACGTCGGCCCGGACCAGTTTCACGGCGCGAAGTTCTATGCACACCTGGCCGGGGCGGACGTGTCGAACGAGTTCCTCGATGCCGTCACGGCCCGGTTTGCGGAGGTCCGGGGCGCGGTCACCGACCAGCTGCGGGCGCCGCGCGCTGACCCGACGCCGACCTGGGCGGGTTGGCAGACGGTGCAGGAGCTGTCCGCGCGCTACGGCATCGAGGACGTCAACCTGGTCAAGCCTGGGGTTGGCGAGACGACCAGGGTGTTGCTGCGGCGGGTGCCGTGGAAGGTGCTGATGCGCCGCGATGCGGTCGCCGGCCTGCAACATCTGGTCCTGCTCGCCGCCCAGCGTGGGGTGCCGGTGGAACTGGTCGATGAGCTGTCCTACAGCTGCGTGGGACTGATCAAGCCAGGATTCAGCCGCGAAGCGCCGTCGCCCGAGCTGAGCGCGGTGTCGGTGTGAGCGAGCACGCGGCGTCGGCGTGAGCGGGTTGGCGCTGCTGGCCGCAGACCTCGATCGGACCCTGATCTATTCCCGGGCGGCGCTGGCCCTGGCGCAGGAACCGCAGCCCAGGCTTCGATGCGTCGAGCTGGTTGGAGCGAATCGGCTGTCTTTCATGACCGAAACGGCCGCCACCTTGCTGGCCGGTCTGGTCGGGCCGGCCGGTTCGGCGGTGTTGGTGCCGGTGACCACCCGCAGCCTGGCTCAGCTGGCGCGGGTGCGGTTGCCGGTACGAACCCGGTACGCGATTGCTGCCAACGGCGGTTACCTCTGCGTGGACGGGGTGATCGAGCCGAGCTGGAGCATCCGGGTGCGGCAGGCGGTGCGCGAGGTTGCCTCGTTGGATGAGGTGTACCAGTACCTGAGCCGAGCCTGCCGGCCGGAATGGACCGTGAAACTCAGGCAGGTCGAGTCGCTGTTCTGCTACGCGGTGATCGAGCGCGATCGGTTGCCCGATGGCTTCGTCGACGAGGCGACCGGCTGGGCGGCGGGCCGGGGCTGGGCGGTGTCGCTGCAAGGCCGCAAGCTCTACTGGGTGCCGCTGCCGTTGACCAAGTCGGCGGCGGTGGCCGAGGTGGCTCGCCGCCTCGATGCGAACGTGACGCTGGCAGCCGGCGACTCGCTGCTCGACATCGACCTGCTGGAGGCTGCCGACAAGGCAATCCATCCTGGGCATGGTGAACTTGCCGAGAGCGGTTGGTCGGCGCCGCGGGTGTGCCGGACGGACTCGGTCGGAGTACGGGCCGGCGAAGACATCTGCCGCTGGTTCCACGAGCAGGTTGCGGCCTGGCTGGCCGGCATTCAGCCTGACGCCGGCATTCAGCCTGGCCGCCCTGGCATACAGCCTGGCTTTCAGGCTGACGGCGGCCCGCCGCCCGCTGTCGCCGGTGAGCGGCCGCTGCGGTGGACGTTGACGCAGTAACCGCCGGTGGAGCCGGGGTACTGGTCGCCTTGCCAGGTCGAGTAGCGCCGCGCTGGGCGGAGTCCGGCGTCGGCTATCGCACGGTCGTAGTCGGCCAGTGGGGTCACCGGGCAGCCTGCGGGCAGGTGGGCGGCGTCCAGGCCGAAACCGGTGACCAGATAGCCGGCCGGTACGAGGACGGCGGCGAGTCTGGCCAGCGTGCCCGGCAGGCTGCCGTCAGCCAGCAGCGGAATCACGTTGCCGGCAACGATCACGAGGTCGAACGGGTCGGCATTGCGGCCCGGTCGGTCAGCGGCATCGATGCCGGCGGGGGCGAACGGGGCGGCATTGCGGCCCGGTCGGGGAGCGGCATCGAGGGTGGCGGGGCTGATGCCGGCGGGGTCGAGGCTAGCGG
>JBPCPA010000314.1:0-14385 GCA_050999655.1 Jatrophihabitans sp. | reverse complement strand
CCGGCCCCCCGCGCGGCCTGGCCCCACGGGGAGAACCGGGGTGCCTGGCCCCCGCGAAAGCTGCCGCGTCCAGGACGCGGGTGGAACTAGCGCTCGACGTCGCCGCGAATGAAGGCTTCGACCTTCTCGCGGGCGGTCGTGTCGTCGTACTGCTCCGGCGGGGACTTCATGAAGTAGCTCGACGCGGACAGGATCGGGCCACCGACCCCGCGGTCCTTGGCGATCTTGGCTGCTCGCAGGGCGTCGATGATGATGCCGGCCGGGTTGGGGGAGTCCCAGACCTCGAGCTTGTACTCCAGGTTGAGCGGCACCTCGCCGAAGGCGCGACCCTCCAGCCGGACGTAGGCCCACTTGCGGTCATCGAGCCACTGGACGTAGTCCGACGGGCCGATGTGGACGTTGCGAGCGCCCAGGTCGTGCTTGAGGTTGGAGGTGACGGCCTGGGTCTTGGAGATCTTCTTGGACTCCAACCGGTCGCGCTCCAACATGTTCTTGAAGTCCATGTTGCCGCCGACGTTGAGCTGGTACGTCCGGTCCAGGACGATGCCGCGGTCCTCGAACAGCTTGGCCATCACCCGGTGGGTGATGGTGGCGCCGAGCTGGGACTTGATGTCGTCACCGATGATCGGCACACCGGCCTCTTCGAACTTCGCGGCCCATTCCGGGGTGCCGGCGATGAACACCGGCAGCGCGTTGACGAAGGCCACCTTGGCGTCGATGGCGCACTGGGCGTAGAACTTCGCGGCATCCTCGGAGCCGACCGGCAGGTAGCAGATCAGCACGTCGACCTTGGCGGCCTTGAGCGCGGCCACCACGTCCACCGGCTCCTCGTCGGACTCGTCGATGGTCTCGCGGTAGTACTTGCCCAGGCCGTCCAGGGTGTGGCCACGCTGCACCGGGACGTCCAGCGGCGGCACGTCGGCGATCTTGATGGTGTTGTTCTCCGAGGCGACGATGGCCTCGGACAGGTCGCGGCCGACCTTCTTGGCGTCGACGTCGAACGCGGCCACGAACTCGATGTCGCTGATGTGGTACGGCCCGAACGTGACGTGCATCAGGCCGGGGACGGTCGCCGACGGGTCAGCATCGGCGTAGTAGTGCACTCCCTGCACCAGCGAGGCCGCACAGTTGCCGACGCCGACGATGGCGACCCGGATCGGGCCACTGCCCTGGCCGTTCTTGTAAACCGAACCCATCGGGTTCCTCCTTGTTGTAGGCGTCAGTCACTCGGGGTGCGAGCTCTTGCGCTCTGTTTCGATCAATTCCGACAGCCACCGGACTTCCCGGTCGGCCGATTCGAGTCCGTGCTCCTGCAATTGCAGGGTGTAGCGATCCAGCCGCTCCCGGGTGCGCGCCAGCGAGGAGCGCATCCCGTCGGCCTGCTCGGTCATCCGCTGGCGGCGTCCCTCAAGGATCTGCAGCCGGATGTCGGACCGGGTCTGGGCGAAGAACGCCAGCCGGGTGCCGAAGCCCTCGTCGTCATAGGCCTCGGGTCCGACCTCGGCGAGCAGTTCGGCGAAGTGCTCCTTGCCCTCGGCGGTCAGCCGGTAGACCCGCTTGCCGCGCCGGGAGCGGGCGCCGAAACCGGTGGCCGCCGGGTTCGGCTCCAGCGGAGCCTGCTCGTCGATCCAGCCGGCCTCGGCCAACCGGCGCAGCGACGGGTAGAGCGAGCCGTAGGAGAACGCCCGGAACGCGCCGAGCAGGGTCGAGAGCCGCTTGCGCAGTTCGTAGCCGTGCATGGGCGACTCGTTGAGCAATCCAAGGATTGCGATTTCCAGCATTCGGTGCGTCCTCCTCTCCGATATATCAGGACGATACATCACTGCGATGCATCGAGCGAGCAGCACCTAGCTGTGCGGACGCCGTGAGCACTTCGCCGATCTCAGGCGCGGCCCGTAACCTGCGGAGTTTGCGTCCGTTGCCCTCACCGGGGACGGTTGTCGACCGAAGGAGCTCTTGTCGTGCCTGAGCAGTACCGACCCGGCCAGGCCGAGCCACCGTCGGCAGCCGCCGAACCGGCCAAGCAACCGGGCCGGTGGCGCCGGCGTCGCGCGCTGAAGAAGCGCCGGCTGGCCAGGATGAGCCGGCGCAAGCGGATCCTGCGCCGGGTGGGGCTGGCCTTCACCTGGCTGCTCGGGCTGTTCGCGCTGCTGGTGACGGTGCTGGCCTTCGGCGTCTACTCGGTCGCGCACGTGCCTAGTCCGGACGAGTTGCGTACCAACCAGACCGCCGTCCTGCAGTACGCCGACGGCAGCACCATCGCCACCATTGACGGTGGTGAGAACCGCACCGACGTGCCGCTGAGCAAGGTTCCGGTCTACGTCCGCGACGCGGTGCTGGCAGCCGAGGATCGTGGCTTCTACTCCGAACCCGGGGTGTCCATCCGCGGGACGCTGCGGGCGGCGCTCAACGACGTCCGGGGCGGCTCGACCCAGGGCGGCTCGACGATCACCCAGCAGTACGTCAAGAACGCCTACCTGAGCTCTGACCAGACGCTGAGCCGCAAGCTCAAGGAACTGGCGATCTCGCTCAAGCTCAGCCGCCAGTACTCCAAGGACGACATTCTCGGTAACTACCTCAACACCATCTACTTCGGCCGGCGGGCCTACGGCATCCAGGCCGCCGCCAAGGCCTACTTCGGGGTGGACATCTCCAAGGTCACCGTCGCCCAGGGCGCGCTGCTGGCCGCGGTGATCAAGTCACCGGAGTACTACGACCCGGCGGTCACCCCGTCCGCGGCGCAGGACCGCTGGGACTACGTGGTCAACGGCATGGTCACCACCGGCAAGCTCAGCCCGGCCCAGCGCGACGGCCTGAAGTTTCCGACCACCATCAAGACCCGGTCGGTCAGCTCCACCCTGGATGGCCCGCTCGGGCTGGTCTGGCGACAGGTGAAGTCCGAACTCACCGCCGACGGCATCGACCCGGCCACCATCAACACCAAGGGCCTGCGGATCCAGACCACCATCGATCCGAGCGCGCAGCGGGCGGCCCAGGCCGCGATCAGCCAGAACTTCACCGGCCTACAGCCCTTTCAGAAGAACCTGCTGCCGGCGCTGGCCGCGGTCAACCCGGCCACCGGCGGGGTGCTGGCCTACTACGGCGGGTCCGACGGCACCGGCTTCGACTACGCCAACGGCTACCGGCCACCGGGCTCGTCGTTCAAGCCGTACACGCTGGCCGCGGCGCTGACCCAGAACATCAAGGGTGTCAAGCCGGCCTACGCGCTGGACTCGGTCTTCGACGGCAGCTACTGCGTGACCATCCAGGCGACCCAGATCTGCAATGACCCTGGTGACCGTCCCGACAGTGGCTTCAAGACGCTGGCCTACGCCATGAAGGTGTCGCTGAACACGACCTACGACGGCCTGGCCAACACCATCGGACCGCCCAACGTCGCGACCATCGCGCACGCCATGGGGATCTCCAAGACCCGGGTCGACACCGGCAAGCCGACCCTGGTCGACGCCGGTGGCACCACCACCTTCGGCATTGGGATCGGCGACGCCGACTACTCGGTGCGCCCGCTCGACCAGGCGACCGGCTTCGCCACCATCGCCAACGGCGGCACCACCCACCAGCCCTACTTCATCAGCAAGGTCACCGACGCCTCGGGCAGCGTGCTCTACCAGCACAAGGACGCCGGCGTCCGGTCGCTGGACCCCCGGGTGGCCAACGACGTCGGCCTGAGCGTGAAGCCAGTCGCCGACTGGTCGCACGTGCCGCTGAACAACGGCCGCGAGTCCGGCGCCAAGACCGGCACCGCCGGCATCCAGGGCGATACGAAGGGCAACAACAGCGATGCCTGGATGGTCGGCTACACCCCGCAGGTGTCGGCGGCGGTCTGGGTCGGCTCCGGCAAGACCCAGCCGATCTACAACGCCAACCAGCGCCCGGAGTACGGCAGTGATCTGCCCGGCCACATCTGGCGCGACTTCATGGACAGCTACCTGACCGGCAAGCCGGCGCTGCCGCTGCCCACCAAGCAGCAGGTCGGCAACGGCAGCGACGCCCAGCCGTCCAGCACCCCGACGCCCAGCCAGTCCAGCAGCCAGCCGACGAGCCAGCCGGCGAGTTCGACGCCGGCCAGGTCCAGCAGCCCGGTCAGCCCGCCGCCGTCCAACAGCACACCGCCGCCGAGCAGCTCGACGCCAACCCCCACGCCGTCCTGCACCCCGTTGCTACCCGGCGGGCCATGCCCGACACCGAGCCCGACCGGCACCGCCTCGGGTGGCTAGCGGGCCGCACGCCGGCCGGCCGGCGGCCCGGACCGGCACCCCGTGCGAGGATCGTCGGCGTGAGCTTCACGCCAGCGCGGCTGACCGACCGGGTGCCCGTCCCGTCCCGTGATGATCCGACGCTGGCCCGGGACAGCGCGGTGATCGGCGGCCCGCTGGGCCGATATGCCCGGCTGGACGCGCGGTGGTGGACGCCGCTGCGGGTGCTGCTGGCGCTGGCCGCGTTCACCCTGATGCTCGGCTACGGCCAGAAGCTGCCCTGTGCCAACGGCCAGTGGGTGGCCTCCAAGCAGTACACCCATGCCTGCTATTCCGATGTCATCCCGCTCTGGTCGGCTGAGGGGCTCTCGGCCGGCGCGGTGCCCTACCGCGATCACGCGGTGGAGTACCCGGTGCTGACCGGCGGCTTCATGTGGGTGACCGCCGAGCTGACCCGGGGCTGGCACGCGGTGGCCGTCGATGGCTGGCTACCCGGTCGGGACGAGGGCATCATGTTCGGCGTCCTGACCTGCGCGCTGCTCGGGGTCTGCGGGCTGCTGGCGGTGCTGGCCACGGCCGGGGCGGCCGGCGCCCGCCGGCAGTGGGACGTGGCGATCTTCGCGACCAGCCCGCTGCTGATCTTTCATGCCTTCTCCAACTGGGACCTGTTCGCGATGGCCTTCGCCTCGGGGGCGCTGTGGGCCTGGGCACGCAACCGGCCGGTGCTGGCCGGCGTCCTGATCGGGCTGGGCACCGCGGCCAAGCTGTACCCGGCCCTGCTGCTGATCCCGCTGCTGTTATTGGCCTATCGCAGCCGGCTCTGGCGTCCGGTGATCGCCTCGACGGTGGCCGCGGCCGGGGTGTGGCTGGCGGTGAACCTGCCGGTGGCGCCGGCCTGGACCTCGGGCTGGAAGGAGTTCTACACCTTTTCCGAGTCCCGTCCGGCCGAGGCGAGCACCTTCTGGGCGATGCTCAAGCACTTCTACCCCAGCAGCTTCGGCTCGTCAGCGGACTCCGGCTGGACGCCACCCGGGGCCGCGGTGGCGGTGGTGCTGCTGGTGGCGCTGGCCGCGATCGGCTGGCTGGCGCTGAGCGTGCCCACCCGTCCCCGGCTGGCGCAGCTGGCATTCCTGACGGTGGCCGCGTTCCTGCTGACCACCAAGGTCTGGAGCCCGCAGTACTCGATCTGGCTGGTGCCGCTGCTGGCGCTGGCTCGGCCACGCTGGCGGATCGCGTTGATCTGGCAGGCCAGCGAGATCGCGGTCTGGGTGGGCACCCTGCTGTGGCTGCTGGCCGGGGCTGACCCCAACAAGGCCCTGACCTACGAGGGGCTGACCTGGATCCTGCTGATCCGCGACGCCATTCTGCTGGTCATCGTGGCGCTGATCGTGATCGAGATGCGCCGGCCCGAACTCGACCTGGTCCGGTCGGTGGACGAGCCCGATCCGGGCGCCGGCCTGTTCGCCCTGTCGGCGGTGGACCGGCTGCTGCCCCGGGCCACCCGGCAGCCGCCGGCACCCGAGCCCAGCCTCGTCGAGTAGCCGAGACCTGGCGTTTCCTGCGAGCACGGCTGTTGCGGGCTCTCCGGCAGGACGGATTATCCGGTGGGGCGGGCCCGGCCGGTGCCATAGGGTGCAACGGTGACCGAAGCAGCGACGCCCGAGTCAGCCACCGACCAGCCCGCCCACACCGGATCGGCCGGCCCGGCACCGTCCGCGCCGGTGGAACCGGCAGATCAGCTGACCACCAGCGCGCACAGCATCCGGATCGGTCGGCGCAGCCTGAGCTACACCGCGACCGCCGGACGGGTAGTGCTGCGCGAGGAGGACGTTGCCGACGGGGTGTTCAAGGGCCAGCCGGCCAGGGCCGAGATGTTTCTGACCTCCTACACCCTGGACGGCGCCGACCTGGCCAAGCGTCCGGTGATCTTCGTGTTCAACGGCGGCCCGGGCTCGTCCTCGGTCTGGCTGCATCTGGGCCTGTTCGGTCCACGCCGGATCGTGATGGGCGATGCCGGGCAGTTGCTGCCGCCGCCCTACCACCTCAGCGACAATGCCGAGACCATGCTGGCGCACGCCGACCTGGTGTTCATCGATCCGGTGTCCACCGGCTACTCGCGGACCGCCGCCGGGGTCAAGGCCGACGAGTACCACGGCTACACCCGCGAACTGGAGTCGGTCGGCGAGCTGATCCGGCTGTGGACCTCGCGCAACAGCCGCTGGATGTCGCCCAAGTTCCTGGCGGGCGAGTCCTACGGCACGCTGCGGGCGGCCGCCCTGGTCGATCACCTGCAGACCAGATTCGGCATGTACCTCAACGGGATCATCCTGATCTCCAGCGTGCTGAACATGGCCACGCTACGCCCGCACAAGGACAACGCCCTGCCGACCACCCTGTTCCTGCCGACCTTCGCCGCGATCGCCCATCACCACGGCAAGCACGGGCGCAAGTCGTTGCGCACCGTGCTGCGCGAGGCCGAGGACTACGCGTCCCGGGAGTACCCGTGGGTGCTCTCACGGGGCAACCGGCTGTCCGAGGCCGAGCGCGGCGATGCGGCCACCAAGCTTGCCGAGCTGACCGGCCTGTCGGTGGAGTACCTGCTGCGCTCGGACCTGCGGCTGGAGGCCGAGCGGTTCTACACCGAGTTGTTGCGCTCCGACGGCAAGATCGTCGGCCGGCTGGACGGCCGGTTCGCCGGTTGGCTGCATGACGGGGTGGCCGAGCGCTACGACGAGGACATCAGCTCCGATGCGATCATGGGCCCGTACGCGGCCGGCATCAACCACTACCTGCGGGCCGAGCTGGGTTACGCCAGTGACCTGCCCTACGAGCTGATCTCGGCCAAGGTGCAGCCCTGGTCCTACAAGGAGTTCGAGAACCGGTCGGTCAACGTCACCCGCCGGCTGGCTCGGGCGATGCGGGCCAATCCGCATCTGAAGGTGCACGTGGCCCTGGGCTACCACGACGGCGCGACACCGTACTTCGCCGCCGAGCACGTGCTGGCCCACCTGCCGATCCCGACCGAGCTGCGACCCAACATCGAGTCGGCCTATTACCCGGCAGGGCACATGATGTACGTCCACGAGCCGTCCCGGGTGCAGCAGTCCGAAGACCTGGCCGATTTCGTCCGGCGGGCCAGTAACCAGGCCTGACGGCAGCCGCCCGTCCTGTCGATATCGTAGTTTTGCCTTTGCGAATAAGGAGAGATCGTCGTGTTGTTGCGGATGTCCACGCTGTTCCTGCGCACCCTGCGAGATGACCCCGCCGACGCCGAGGTGCCCAGCCACCGGCTGTTGGTGCGGGCCGGCTACGTCCGCCGGGTGGCCCCGGGCATCTACACCTGGTTGCCGCTGGGGATCCAGGTGCTGCGCAACATCGAGGCGGTGGTCCGCGATGAGATGGCGGCGATCGGTTCGCAGGAGGTGCTGTTCCCGGCGCTGATCCCGCGGGAGATCTTCGAGGCCAGCGGCCGGTGGGCCGCCTACGGCGACGGGCTGTTCCGGTTGACCGACCGCAAGCAGGCCGACTACCTGCTCGGCCCGACCCACGAGGAGCTGTTCACCCTGCTGGTCAAGGGCGAATATTCCTCCTACAAGGACTACCCGCTGTCGCTGTTCCAGATCCAGACCAAGTTCCGGGACGAGGCGCGGCCCCGGGCCGGGGTACTACGCGGGCGGGAATTCATCATGAAGGACTCCTACTCCTTCGACCTGTCCGACGAGGGGCTCGACCGGTCCTACCGGGCGCACCGGGACGCCTACGAACGGATCTTCAGCCGGCTGGGCTTCGACTACCGGATCGTGTTCGCGGTGTCCGGGGCGATGGGGGGTTCGGCCTCCGAGGAGTTCCTGGCGCCGACCCCGTCGGGCGAGGACACCTTCGTGCAATGCACCAACTGCGACTACGCGGCCAATACCGAAGCGGTCCAGATCGCGGTGCCCGAGCATCAGGCCGGCTCGCAGGCGCCGGCCAGCCTGGTGCTGGACACCCCCGACACCCAGACCATCACCGGTCTGGTGGACGCGCTGAACGGCTATGACTGGGCGGCGGCCGGAGTGGCGGCTCGGTCCTTCACCGCCGCTGACACGTTGAAGAACGTGGTGCTCAAGACCCGCGAGCCCGGCTCGACGGACTGGCAACTGCTGGTCGTCGGGGTGCCCGGTGACCGCGAGGTCGACATGAAGCGGCTGGCCGGCCAGCTCGAGCCGGTGGAGGTCGAGGTGGCGGGTCCGGACGATCTGGCTGCCGAGCCCGGCCTGGTGCGCGGCTACATCGGCCCGCAGCGGTTGGCTGAGCTGAAGGTGCGCTACCTGGTCGATCCGCTGGTGGTCGACGGTTCGGCCTGGGTGACCGGCGCCAACGTCGCCGACCAGCATGCCGCGTTCGTGGTGCGCGGGCGCGACTTCGAGCCGGCCGGCGAGATCGGCGCGGTCGAGATCCGCGACGGTGACCGGTGCGCCCGGTGCGGGGCGCCGCTGCGGATAGCCCGGGGGATCGAGCTGGGCCACGTCTTCGCCCTGGGTCGCCCGTACGCCGAGACCTTCGGCCTGACCGCGCTCGGGCCCGACGGCAAGCCGGTGACCATCTCGATGGGCTCCTACGGGGTCGGCATCAGCCGGGCGGTGGCCGCGCTGGCCGAGCAGACCTACGACGAGCTCGGGTTGTGCTGGCCGCGTGCGGTGGCGCCAGCCGACGTGCAGGTGGTGGCGACCGGCAAGGACCCGGCCGCCTTCGCCGAGGCCGAGCGGCTGGCCGCCGAGCTGGTCGCGGCCGGTGTGCGGGTGCTGCTCGATGACCGCAAGGCCTCGCCCGGGGTCAAGTTCAAGGACGCCGAACTGCTCGGGGTGCCGACCATCCTGATCGTCGGGCGTGGCCTGGAGACCGGTGTCGTGGAGCTGCGTGACCGCAAGTCCGGCGATCGGCAGGAGGTGCCGGTCGGCGACGCGATCAGTGCGGTGCAGGCAGCGATCGCCGGCTAGTCCCGACCCGCCGGTCAGCCGGCGTGTGCGCGCAGGTACTCCAGGTCGGCGGCCTGCCCGTCTGCCGGCGTCTCGACGATCACGTCGGTGCCGGCCGCCCGGACGATCGCTGCGATCGCGTCCGGTTCGATGAAGCCGCTGCCGAAGTTGGCGTGCCGGTCGGCCCCGGAGTCGAAGGTGTCCCGGCTGTCGTTGGCGTGCACCAGGTCCAGCCGCCCGGTGATCGCCTTGACCCGGTCGACGATGCCGACCAGGTCCTCGCCGCCGGCATGGGCGTGGCAGGTGTCCAGGCAGAAGCCCGGCTGGTACTCACCGATCGCGTCCCAGAGCGCGGCGATCCGGTCGAGGTGGCGGGCCATCGCCTTGGTGCCGCCGGCGGTGTTCTCGATCAGGATCGGTAGCGGGAACCCGCCGGACTCGGCCGCGTAGGCGAAGGTCTTGCGCCAGTTGTCGACCCCAATGGCCGGATCGTCCTCGCCGGTGACGTGACCGCCGTGCACGATCAGGCCCTTGGCGCCGATCGCAGCCGCGGCCGCGGCGTGCTGGCCGAGCAGCTTGCGGCTCGGAATCCGGATCCGGTTGTTGGTGGTGGCCAGGTTGAGCACGTACGGCGAGTGGACGTAGACGGCCAGCTCGGTGGCCCGGATCGCCGCGGCGTGCGGGTGCTCCGTCGGCGCCTTCCAGCCCTGCGGATCGGCGAGGAAGAACTGCACGGCGGCGGCGCCCACCGCCTCGGCCGCGGCCAGCGGGTCACCTGACTGGACGTGGGCTCCGAAGGCCGGGCCGGCCTGGGCTTGTGCGGGCATGCCGTCAGGTTACGGCCGCGCACCGACAGGGCGATTCCCGGTAGCTTGCCCCCGGCCTGGCCACCCTGGTGTCAAGCCGGTTGTACACAGCGGCCGCGGTCGTCCACAGATCCGGTGCGAGCCCGTGCGCAGGCCCGCCGGACGGGTGAGATCGGTGGCGTGATGATTACTCCTGCCCGTCCGAAAGTCCTGCCGTCGATACCGCGGCTGGCCGTCGCTGTCGGCCTCCTCGCGCTGCTGGTGCTGGTGCTGGTGCTGGTGCTGGTGGTGCTGCGCCAACCCGCGAACGCCGCCGCCCCGCTCGATCACCGCTCGACCGCGCCGAACCAGTCCGCGGAGCTACCCGGTGCCGGCTACCTGCTCACCGACCCGCTACAGGGCCCGTCCCGGGCGTACTGGGCCGGGGCTTACCGCACGATCGCCGGCGCGCGGGCCTACTGCGTCCACGACTTCTACGACTACCCCAACGCCGCGTACGGCTACCGCGCGCCAGAGGTATCGCACTGGGCCGGTCGGCCCGGCTCCAACAACGGCGCGCAGGGTCATACCGCGCAGCGAATCATCTGGATCATCAACAGCTATGGCCAGTCCACCGCGCCAGGCACCGATGCGGCGGTGTCGATGGCGATCAACCTGCTCACCGGCTCGGCGCCGTTCCAGCACAGCTACGCCAGCTACTTCAGGCCGCAACTGGCCGGCATCAACCCGGCCATCCTCACCCTCATCCACCGGCTGATCGCCGACTCCGATCGTTACGCCGGGCCGGACCGCACCCGGGTGAGCTTCGGTCCGAATCCGCCGCTCGGCGGCACCGGAAGCTTCACCGTCCAGGTTCGTAGCGCCCGCGACATCGTGTTGCCCAACGCTCCGTTCCGGGTGATCGCGACCGCCGGTCTGACCCTGCGCTCGGCCGGCTACGGCCGCACCGGGCCGACCGGTACCGCCACCGTGCGCTACACCGCCGCCAAAGCCGGCCCGGTGGCGGCGATCGCGCAGGGCACCCAGGTGCCCAACACCACCATGCGGCTCGGCTACTCACCCGGTCACGACGCCGGCAGCTTCCGAACCGGTTCGCAGCGGCTGGCGCTGGTGTCGGCGCATCGCTTCAGCGTCGTGCCGCCCGGGGCCGGCCGCGGCCTGGTGAGGCCCCCGTCGATCCGGACGGTGGTGCAGGCGGGCACCGGACCGCGCCCGGTCGGCGCGCCGGTCACCGATCTGGTGCAGGCCAGTGGCCTGGTTCCGCGGTCGGCCTACCGGCTGCAGGCCAGCCTTCAGGACGGCACCGGCACCGGATGCGGTTCGGTGACGCTGCCGGTCCGCGCCGACGACGAAGGCCGGCTGGACGTGGTGACCCCGGCCCTCGCCAGCTGTGGCGGTGGCAGCGATACCTTCAGCGAGCAGCTGCTCGACGCCGGCGGCCACACCGTCCTGGTCAGTGTTGCCGGCCAGCCGTCCGAGACCTTTCCGATCACCCCGACGGTCACCACCGCGGTGGTGGGCGGGCTGATGGCCAGACCGTTCGGCGCGCCGGTCGCTGACCAGGTCAGTGCGATTGGATTGCTGCCGGGCGGCGTCTACCGGGTCGGTGCGAGCCTGCGCGCTGCCAGTGGGCAGGTCTGCGGCAGCGTTGCCGCGACAGCACGCAGCGACGCTCACGGACGGCTCGAGCTGCGTACGGCCGCGCTGCCCGTCTGCGGCCGGGGCAAGAATACTTTCACCGAGCAGCTCTCGGACAGCTCCGGGGTGCTGCGGGCCAGCACTGCACCCTGGCGGCCTGCCGAAACGTTTCCGGTGCGTCCGCCCACTGCCGCGGTGCCGCCGGTCAGCGCGAGCAAACCCCCGGTCGGTTCGAGCCGGCCGCCGGTAGTGCCGGTTCGCCGGTCTGTGGTCACGCCGATGCCTCGACTGGCCTCGACCGGCAGCGCTCCGGGGCTGGCCCTGATCGGCGGCCTGCTCGGTATCGCGGTGGGCGGGCTGTTGCTGCTGGCCGGCCGGTGCTCGCAGTGACCGGCCACAGTGACTAGCCACAGTGACCGCGCAGACCCTGCGAACGTGCCCACCCGCAGGACTAGCAGTCACCAAAGGCGGGCATGCTCGTTGAGAGCACAGATGGTTGGAGCCGGTACTCACCGGTATCATCGGCAACACGGACATAACATTGAGGCCCGGATGGGAGGAACGTGATGGGGATCCGCCGGATTGTCGCGACCACCGCCGTCGCCGCTGTCGCAGCGGGCGTCAGCGTCTGGGCGGCCAGCGGCGTCGGAGCCGCAACCACCCCGCCACCGCCCACCCCGGTCACTCTTGACCCGGCCACCGGAATGGCGTCCTCGTCCTGTCCGTTGCCCTTGAACGGGTCGATGGCCATCACGCCAGGTACGACGGTGTTGTTCAAGCCCGGGCTCCTGGCGCTGGGTCAGACCCTGTCGCTGACGATTCTGTCCGAGGCCAAGACGACACCGGCGCCCAAGCCGGCGAGATATTCGGTCCCGGCCGCCGGCGTCAAGGTTGCCTTCCCGAACGCAAATACCTATGACCTGACCTGGACTTCGAGCGGCCTTCTGGGCGTGCTCAGCCTGACCAAGACCGGCAAGCTGGTGATCAGCGCCAGCGCGCAGAAATGCGTGGTGGCCGTTACCGTGCCGGTCCCGAGCGTCTCGGTGCCTGGTGTTCCCGGATCGGTGACCAGCCCGATCAACGGCATCCTGAGCACGGTGGCCAACGGCGTCAACGGTGTGCTCAGCCCGGTGAACAGCGCGGTCGGCCCGATCCTGGGCGGCGTCAACGGCACCGTCGGCGGCATCACCGGTGGCTTGACCGGCGGCAACCCGGTGGCCGGCACCCCGCCGTCCGGATCCTCGCCCGGCACCGTCTACAAGCCGACCGGTCCTACTGTGGCTCAGCAGACCGTGCCGCAGGGCTATGGCAACGGCAGCGGTCTGGGCGGGGGCTATCAGTCCGGCACCGGCAGTTCGATCAATGCCCCGGCGCTCGGCTTCACCGGTAGCGGCAAGTCCGGCGCCACCACCTCGTCGGTGAAGTCCGGCGGCTCGCCGAAGACCATCGATCTGGCGGCCAGCAAGCCCCGGTCGGCGCTGGACGGCTGGTCGACCCTGGTCGTGGTCATCGCGATTGTGGCGCTGTCGGGGGCGACCGCCTTCTACGCCCGGACGTTCTTGCTGCACCCGGCGCCCGCGCCGGCCCGAGTCAAGGCCTGACCTGCGAACCCGGCATCGCCGGGCCACGATTTCGCCCTAGCGGGGCGCACCCGGTAACCTGAGCCGGTTGTTCTCTGCTGGCGGCGTCTGGTGCCGTCACATTGTCGAAAACGGTTAACTCCGGTCCGACACGAGGACAGCACCCTCCTGCCACGGAGAGTCCGTGGCCGCACAGACCACAGGAGGCTGGGTTACACCCATGCGCCACTACGAAGTCATGGTCATCCTCGACCCCGAACTCGACGAGCGGACCATCGCCCCGTCCCTGGAAACCTTCCTCTCGGTCATCAAGAAAGACGGTGGCTCGGTGGAGAAGGTCGACATCTGGGGGCGTCGTCGGTTGTCCTTCGAGATCAAGAAGAAGGCCGAAGGCATCTACGCGGTCATCGACATCAACGCTGAGCCGGCGTCGGTCATCGAACTCGACCGTCAGCTGAACCTGAACGAGTCGGTACTGCGGACCAAGGTGCTGCGCCCCATCCCGCAGAAGGCCAAGTCCAAGAAGTCTCAGGAGAAGGCAGCCGCCAAGAAGTCTGAAGCCAAGAAGATCGCCTGATGGCCGGCGAAACCGTCATCACCGTGGTCGGAAACCTGACGGCCGACCCTGAGCTGCGGTTCACCCCGTCCGGAGCCGCCGTGGCGTCCTTCACCGTTGCCTCGACGCCGCGCACCTTCGACCGCCAGTCGAATGAGTGGAAGGACGGCGAGGCGCTGTTCCTGCGCTGCTCGATCTGGCGCCAGGCTGCCGAGAACGTCGCGGAGTCGTTGCAGCGTGGCATGCGGGTGGTGGTCAGCGGCCGGCTCAAGCAGCGGTCGTTCGAGACCCGTGAGGGCGAGAAGCGCACGGTCATCGAGATGGATGTCGACGAGGTCGGCCCGTCGCTGCGCTACGCCACCGCGAAGGTCAACCGCACCCAGCGCGGATCCTCTGGTGGCGGTGGCGGTGGCGGTGGTTTCGGTGGCGGCGCCGGCGAATCCTCGGGTGGCTCGGCTCCGGCCGATGACCCGTGGGCGTCCTCCGGTCCGGCCAGCTCTGGCGGCTTCTCCGACGAACCGCCCTTTTAAAACCTTCTCTTCTCTGATGTCGATACGGAGTTACCACGATGGCTAAGCCACCACTACGCAAGCCCAAGAAGAAGTCCAACCCGCTCAAGACGTCCAGGAT
>JBPCPA010000171.1:0-34603 GCA_050999655.1 Jatrophihabitans sp. | reverse complement strand
GGCTCGGCGATCTGGCCGCACGGTCGCTGGCGGATCGAGCTGCCGGGCGAGGCCAACCACGCCGGCACCACCCGGCTCGCTGACCGCGACGATCCGATGCTTGCCTACGCGCGGCTGATCCTGGCGGCCCGGGCGGTGGCGGACCGGCGGGGCTGCGTGGCCACCATGGGCAAGGTGCTGGTCGCGCCGAACGGGGTGAACGCGATCCCGTCGCAGGTCACGGCGTGGTTGGATGCCCGCGGCCCGGATCCCGAACAGGTGCGCGGCCTGGTCGGCGAACTCGGCGAGCTGGCCACGGCGGCCGGTGGCCGGCTGGCGGCGGAGTCCTGGACCGATGTCACCGCCTTCGACGCCACGCTCACCGACCGGTTGCGCGCGGTGCTGCCGGACGCGCCGGTGCTCGACACCGGCGCCGGTCACGACGCGGGCATCCTGGCCAATGCCGGCGTGCCGGCCGCGATGCTGTTCGTCCGCAACCCCAGCGGCATCTCACACTCACCGGCCGAGCACGCCGAGCCGGCCGACTGTCACCAGGGCGTCCGGGCGCTGGCCAGGCTGGTTCAGGAGCTGGCCGGATGAGCAGCTACTGGGCGCCCTACGGCTGGTTGGACGGCGATGTCGTGTCCGACGTCCGGCTGGTGGCCGCGTCCGGGCGCTGGGTGGGTCTGGAACGAGGCGTGCCGCCGGCCGACGGTGACCTGCGGTTGCCGGGTCTGGTGCTGCCCGGTTTCGCCAACACCCATTCACACGCCTTTCATCGGGCGCTACGGGGTCGAACCCATGACGGCGGTGGCACGTTCTGGACCTGGCGGGACGGGATGTACGCGCTGGCCGGCCGGCTGGAACCGGAGTCCTACTACCCGCTGGCCCGCGCGGTGTACGCCGAGATGGCGCTGGCCGGGGTGAGCGCGGTCGGTGAGTTTCATTACCTGCACCACGGGGTGGGCGGCCGCGGTTACCCCGATCCCAATGCCTTCGGCCAGGTGCTGATCCGGGCCGCGGCCGAGGCCGGCATCCGGCTCACCCTGCTGGACGCCTGCTACCTCCGTGGTGGCCTGGACGGCTCCGGCTACCTGCCGCTGGCGCCGGTGCAGCGCCGGTTCAGCGACGGTTCGGCCGCCGGCTGGTACGACCGGGTGAGCTTGCTGAATGGTTGGTCTGATCGGTTTGGTTCGGCGACTGCTTTACCTGATCGGGCTGGTTTGCTTGATCGGGCCGGTTTACCTGATCGGGCTGGTTTGCTGGGTGGTTCGGCGACTGTGCGCATCGGGGCGGCGATCCACTCGATCCGGGCCGTGCCGCCGGAGCAGCTCGCCGAGGTGATCGAGCTTTCGGCCGGTCGGCCGCTGCACGTGCACGTCTCAGAACAACCTGGCGAGAACGAGGCGTGCTCGGCCAACTACGGTTGCACACCGACCGAACTGCTGGCCCGGCACGGCTTTGGTGGCCCGCTGCACACCGCGGTGCATGCCACCCACCTGAGCCGGGCCGACATTGTCTGGTACGGCTCGTCCGGCACCAATGTCAGCTTCTGTCCGACCACCGAGCGCGACCTGGCTGACGGCATCGGGCCGGCCTCGGCGCTTGCCGCGGCGGGCGCGCGGCTGAGCCTGGGCACTGACCAGAACGCCGTGGTGGATCTGCTGGAGGAATGCCGGGCGCTGGAGCTGAACGACCGGCTGGCCTCGCTGCGTCGTGGTCGGTTCAGCCTGGCCGAGCTGGTGATGTGCCTGACCGGCGCGGGGCAGGCCAGCCTCGGCTGGGACGACGCCGGCCAGCTCGCGCTCGGGCAACGGGCCGACCTGGTAGCGCTACGACTGGACACGGTGCGGACGGCCGGAGCCTTGCCACGGCAGGCGATCATGGCTGCCGGCGCGGCCGACATCGACACCGTGATCGTGGACGGCCGGCTCGTCGTCTCGGGTGGTCAGCACCTACTCGGTGACGTCGCCACGCTGCTCGCCGAGGCCATCGAGCCGCTCTGGAGCTGAGCAGGGCCTCTCTCGGCGGCCACCTTCGCGGACGGCACCGTACGCACAGTGGGCTTTGGGTGAACAACAACTTTGCTTTTGTGGACAACTCTGCCGCTGTGGATAACTTCGGCCTTCTGGCATCGACGCCAATAGAATCGCAGCTATGTTCGATTCTGTAGCGAGTCCAGCGGAGCGAGTACGTGCCTTGAAGGTGATAGCGCCTGCCGCTCGACCTGCAGACGAATTCGCTCGGCTGGACGTCCGCCAGTTGCCGGCAGACGCACTGGTAGATGTCCTGACGATGCTTGACGAGCAGAAGAACTGGCTCGACGCGATCCAGACACGGGTGCTGGCTGAGATCGCCGCCACCGATACCTCCGAGCTGATGCTCAGCCAAGAGATGGTCTCCCTGGCGTTGCGAGTGCCGGTCCGCACGGCGCAGCATGCCCTCGCGACTGCGAGCACCCTGGTTCGGGACCTGCCGATCACGCTGGCGCTGCTGAGCGGCGGTCGTATTACCCGCCGCCACGCCCAGGTCATTGCTGAGACATCCTGGTCACTGCCCGCCGAATCGGTGGCTGTCTTCGAGGCCGCAGTGACTGAGCACGCGTCAGATCAGACTGTCGCCCAGTTGCGGCATGCGATTCGGCGAGCGGCCCTGTCGATGGATCCGGCGTCGGCCGAGCAGCGCCACCAGCGGGCGCTGGCCGATCGCGCAGTCGGGTTCATGCCTCTCGACGACGGCATGGTCCAGCTACCGGTGTTACTCGGTGCGGTAGAAGGGCAGCTGATCTTCACCCGGCTCACCGCCGCGGCGACGTTGCTGCCGGCCCACGATGGGCGGTCGATGGATCAGAAGCGCGCCGACCTGCTCGTTGACGCGGTTCTCACCGGCCTCCCACACGACGCCCTTCCCGAACTACGCGGGCGCCGACCCAGCGTCCAGGTCGTGGTCGGCGCGGACACCCTGCTCAGGCTCGATGACCAACCTGCCGAGTTGATCGGCTACGGCCCGATCACTGCGGAAACCGCCAGACGCCTGGCGGCCGACGAGTCCGGCACCTGGTGACGGCTGCTGACCGACCCGGACACCGGCCAACTGCTTGACATCAGTCAGGGTAGCTACCGGCCGAGTCAGCGACTGCGTGATTTCATCAGCGCCCGGGACGGCGTCTGCGCGTTCCCGACCTGCAGCCAACCCGGCTACCGCTGCGAGTACGAGCACATCACCGCCTACCTGCAAGACGGTGCCACCTGCCGGTGCAATGGTGCACTGGCCTGCCGTCGACACAACCAGTGCAAGGTCAACACCGGCTGGGCATACACCTGGAATGCCGACGGCACGTTCACGTGGGTCACGAGCACCGGCCACCGCTATACCGGCCATCCGGCGCGCAACTGGAAGCGATCCGTTGCCCCCGTGCCCGAGCCGCCACCACAACTCGCCCTCGGCCAGCTGCAGCGCCGCCAGGACACCGAACACGCTGCGCTCGTCAAACGCTGGCAGGACGAGCTACGGTGCGCCGCCGAAGACGGTGACCACAGCAGGATCAGTCTTGCCAAGCGGGGGTTGGCCAACGCCGGCCAGCAACGTCAGCGAGAACTTAACCATCGGGCGTACTCCGGCCCGCCGCCGTTCTAGCTGGACCATCCGACCGGGGAACCTGGCGACAGCCGGCCAGTACCGATAGGGCGCCCCCGAAAAGGTGCGCTACGAGGCCGCGGAGTAGGACAGGGCGGCCGGAGCGGTGGCGGGTACCACCGGCTTGTTCGGCGGCACCGGCGCGAGTCGGACGTAAGGCTGGCCCAGGGCCGGGCGCGTGTCGGGCTCGTCCCGGTTCGGCCAGAACGCCATCGCCCGCTCGGCCTGGGCGGTGATCGACAGCGACGGGTTCACACCGAGGTTGGCCGACAGCGTCGAGCCGTCCACCACATGCAGGCCCGGGTAGCCATAGAGCCGGTGGTACGGGTCGATCACGCCGGTGTCGGCCGAGTCACCGATCGGGCAGCCGCCGATGAAGTGCGCCGTCATCGGAATGTTGACCAGGTCGCCGTAGGTGCCGCCCGGCACCCCACCGATGTTGTCGGCCAGCTGCCGGGCCGCCCGGTTGGCCACCGGGATCCACGACGGGTTCGGCTCGCCGTTGCCCTGCTTCGAGGTGAGCTTCATCCGGCCGAACCGGGTGCGCCGGCGCAGCACGGTGATCGAGTTGTTCAGCGACTGCATAACCAGCAGGATGATGATCCGCTCCGACCAGTGCCGCGGGATCACCGTCCTGAAGATCAGCCCCGGATTGCGTGCTGCCACGCCCAGCCACTGGCGGATCCGCTGGGCCGGTGTGCCGCCCTCGGTCAGGCCGGTGGTGAGCAGCCCCATCGCGTTGCTGCCCTTGCCGTAGCGCACCGGTTCGATGTGGGTGTGCTCGTCCGGATGCCAGGACGAGGTGATCGCCACCCCGCGGCTGTAGTCGGCGGTCTTGTCCTTGCTGACCGCGCCCAGCAGCGACTCCGAGTTGGTCCGGGTCAGCTCACCCAACCGCGCCGAGATGCCCGGCAGGTTGCTGTCGCGTAGCTGGTGCAGCAGTTTCTGGGTGTTGTACGTGCCGGCCGAGAACACCACCTGCTGTGCTGTGAACACCCGGCCACCGCGGCCGAACCAGCGTCCGGTCGGCACGGTCGTCACCTGGTAGCCGCCACCGCGGCGGGGTCGCAGGTCGGTGACCGTGGTCAGCGGGTGCACCCGGGCGCCGGCTCGCTCAGCCAGCCCCAGGTAGTTGGTGGTGAGCGTGTTCTTGGCGCCGAACCGGCAACCCGTCATGCACGAACCGCACTGGATGCAGCCGGTCCGGTCCGGCCCCATCCCGCCGAAGAACGGATCCGGGACGGTGCGACCCGGCTCCTGCTTGCCGTCCCGGCCGAAGAACACGCCCACCGGCGTGAGGGTGAAGGTATCGGCCTTGCCGAACTGCTCGGCCAGCCGCTGCATCTGCCGGTCGGACTCGGTGAGGGTGGGGTTGGTGATGACTCCGAGCATCTTGCGGGCCTGGGCATAGAACGGCGCCAGCTCCGAACGCCAGTCGGTGATGTGTGCCCATTGCGGGTCGGCGAAGAACGGGGCCGGTGGCTCGTACAGGGTGTTGGCGTAGTTGAGCGAGCCGCCGCCGACCCCGGCGCCGGCCAGGATCACCACGTCGGAGAGCAGGTGAATCCGCTGCATGCCCTTCAACCCGAGCTTCGGCGCCCAGATGAAGTTGCGCAGGTCCCAGGACGTCTTGGGAGTGTTGTGCTCCTCGAAGCGCTGGCCGGCCTCCAGCACGCCGACCCGGTAGCCTTTCTCGGTGAGCCGCAACGCGGTGACGCTGCCGCCGAATCCCGAACCGATCACGAGCACGTCGTAGTCGTCCTGCGCTGCCAAGGCTGCTCCCGCCGATCGGCTTGTACAAAGTCAGGATTGTTGTAAACACAGTGCACCAGCCAGCTGGCTTTGTCCATCGCAGCCAGCCGGTGGTTAGGGTAACGGCGTGGACCGGTTTCGCGACGAATTCTGGACCCGGCTCGAACCGATCTCGAAGGCAATCCTGGCGCTCGGCTGGCACGGCAGCTCGGTGGACACGGCACGAGAGCTCGATGAGCACAGGGAGAAACCAGATGGCACGGATCGTCTTGATAACCGGCTGCTCGTCCGGGATCGGCAAGGCCGCCGCACGGCAGCTCAACCAAGCCGGCTACCTCGTCTATGCCACCGCCCGCAAACCCGACACGCTCGCCGAACTCGCAGCGGCCGGCTGCCGGACGCTGCGCCTGGACGTCGAGGACGAGGCGTCGATGGTGGCGGCCACCGACCGGATCCGCGACGAGCACGGGAGCGTGGACGTGCTGGTCAACAACGCCGGCTACGGCCTGTACGGCCCGATCGAACAGCTGCCGCTGAGCGAGGTTCGGCGGCAGTTCGACACCAACGTCTTCGGTCTGGTCCGGCTCACCCAACTCGTCCTGCCGGCGATGCGCGAGCGGCGGGCCGGCCGGATCGTCAACGTCTCGTCGATGGGTGGGCGCACCACGCTGCCCGGTGGCGGCTTCTATCACGCCAGCAAGTACGCAGTCGAGGCGATCAGCGACGCGTTGCGCATCGAGGTCAAACCGTTCGGCATCCAGGTGGTGCTGATCGAGCCGGGTGTGGTGCGCACGCCCTGGTCCGAGCAGGCCATGCAACACCAGGCCAGCACCGCGACCCCGGCACCCGATCAGCTTCCGAGCCACGCCCAGGACGCGTCCTCGGCGCAGGCCGAGCACGCGAGTGACCCGTACGGCGCCTTCAAGGATGCGGTCGCCGAGTCCTTCGAGCGCGCCTATGCTGGACCGCTGGCGAGGTTGTCGATCAGCGCCGACTCGGTGGCCAAGGTGATCGTGAAGGCCAGCCGGGCGCGCCGGCCGCGGACCAGGTACCTGATCAGTCCGATGGCCAAGTCGCTGGTGGCGATGAAGGCGGTGCTGCCCGACCGCGCCCACGACGCGCTGCTCAAGCAGCAGTACAAGCTGCCCTAGCTCGGATAGCGGGGTTCCGATCACTCGCGCGGCGCCACCGCTGACCAGGCCACCGTGAGCTCTCCCAGCCGGTGCCGGCTCGGCGCGCCGAGCACCGGCCAGCTACCGCGTAGTTGGGCGCACATCGCCTGCCATCGTTGCCGGTTGCCGAAGGCCGCCAGTGACGCGTGCTGATCCCAGGCCAGATCCATTGCCCGCAGCAGCGCGTGGATCGGCTCGCCGGCCACGTTGCGGTGGATCAGCGCCTTGACCAGCCGTGGGGCGATGTCTGACGGGCGGCCCAGCTCGGTCGGGCGGCAGCTCAGCGTCAGGCTGATCGGGCCGGCGGCGTCCAGCAGCACCCAGCTGGCGCGGCGGCCCAGCTCATCGCAGGTGCCTTCGACGATCGCGCCACCCGGCGCCAGTTGGCGCCGCATGACCTGCCAGGCACCGGCCACCGCGGATTCCGGGTACTGGCGCAGCACGTTGGCCACCCGGACCAGCCTCGGGTGCTGGCCGGCCAGCTCGAAGCCACCGCGCGCGAACCGCAGGCCGTGGCCGCTGGCCGGCTGGGCGGCCAGCACCCGGGCCGCGTCGAGTTCCAGCCCCAACACCTCGACGTCCGGACGGATCGCGCGCAACCGACAGAGCAGTTCGACGGCGGTGATCGGGGTGGCGCCGTAGCCCAGATCGATCACCAGCGGGCCGGCCGAGGCCGCCAACCGGCCGGCCAGTTCGGCGGCGATCCAGTTGTCCATCCGACGTAACCGGTTGGGATGAGTGGTGCCGCGGGTGGCCACTCCGAGCGCCCGCGCCCGGCCAGCCGCCAACCTGGGCTGCCTGTCCTGCGGGGCCGCCGGCCGCTTGCCACCGACGTTGTCCACAATCGCGCATTATCCCAGCAGAACGGGCTGCGGCCACCGGTAGGCTCGCCACCATCATGGCCAACACCCTCGCCGACCTGACGACCCTGCGCCTCGGTGGTCCGGCGAACCGGACGGTGACAGCCAGCTCAGCGGTCGAGCTGGTGGACGAGGTCGCCGCCGCCGATGCCACCGGCGAGCCGGTGTTGCTGGTCGGTGGCGGGTCGAACCTGGTGGTCGGCGACGCCGGCTGGCCGGGAGTGGTGATCCGGGTCGCCTCGTCCGAACTGGCGATCGAGCCGATCGCCGGTGCGGCCTGCCTGCGGGTGGCCGCCGGGTTGCCGTGGGACGAGCTGGTCCAGCTCAGCCTGGCCGAGGGCTTGTCCGGCCTGGAGACCATGTCCGGCATCCCGGGCCTGACCGGCGCCACCCCGATCCAGAACGTCGGGGCCTACGGCGCCGAGGTCGCCGACGTGCTCTGCGGCCTGCGGGTCTATGACCGCCAGCTGCGCACCGTGCAGGCCTGGACACCGCAGCAGTGCGGCTTCGGGTTCCGCACCTCGGCGTTCAAGCACACCGACCGGTACGTGGTGCTCGAGGTGACGCTGCAGCTGACCCGGTCGAGCGGGTCGCGACCGGTGCGCTACCTGGAGCTGGCCGGCCGGCTCGGGATCGAGCAGGGGCAGCAGGCCGAGGCCGGCGAAGTCCGCGAGGCGGTGCTGGCATTGCGCCGGTCCAAGGGCATGGTGCTGGACGAGTCCGATCACGACAGCTGGAGCGTCGGCTCGTTCTTCGTCAACCCGATGCTGGACGTGGTGCCCGAGGCCGCCCGGGACTGCCCACACTGGCAGGCGGACGGGCGTACCAAGCTGTCGGCGGCCTGGCTGATCGAGCACGCCGGCTTCGCCAGGGGCTTCGGGCTGGACCGTGGCTCCGGCCGGGTAGCGGTCTCCACCAAACACACGTTGGCCCTGACGAATCGCGGCGGCGCCAGCACTGCTGAACTGCTCGCACTGGCTGCAGAGATCCGTGCCGGCGTGCAACGGCGCTTCGGCATCGAGCTCAGACCGGAGGCACATCTGAGCAACTGCGCGTTTTGAGTCCGGGATTTGGTGTTCTGAAGGTTTGACCCACTAATGTGACAGCTCATATCGGACAGAAGGATGTTGTGAGTAGCGGCTTGACCGGCAAACGTGTCACCTTCGCCGCGGTGCTTCGGGTTCGCGAGTTTCGGGTGCTGTGGCTGGCTGATTCTCAGTCGGCCATCGGTGACCAGATCGCGCGCGTCGCACTGTCGGTGCTGGTGTTCGAGCGTACGGCCTCGGCGGTGTTGACCGCCCTGACGTACGCCTTGACGTTTTTGCCGGCCCTGATCGGCGGGGCGTTGCTGTCCGGCCTGGCCGATCGGCTGCCCCGGCGCCGGGTGCTGATCGTCGCCGACCTGATTCGGGCTGTGCTGTTCGGCGCGATGGCGATGCCACACCTGCCGATCTGGGTGCTCTGCGTGCTGCTGGTGCTGGCGGTGCTGACCGAGTCGCCGTTCACCGCGGCCGAGTCGTCGTTGATCCCGAGCATCCTGCAGGACGGCGACTACTACGTGGTCGGGACGGCACTGCGCACGATCACCAACCAGGTCGCCCAACTCGCCGGCTTCGCCGGTGGTGGCCTGGCCATCGCCCTGATCGGAGCCCGTGCCGGCCTGGGTCTGGATGCGGCCACCTTCGCGGTCTCGGCCCTGGTGATCTGGCTGGGCGTCGAGGCCAGGCCGGCCTCTGTTACCGAGCAGGACACCCCACCGCCCGGGTTCGGCGCCTCGGCCCTGGCCGCCGGTCTGCGACTGGTCTTCGGGCACCCGCAGCTACGCGTCCTGCTCGGGTTGTCCTGGCTGGCGGGGGTGTACGTGGTGCCCGAGGGCGTCGCCGCCCCGTACGCAGCGGCATCCCACCATGGTGCGACGGCGGTAGGCCTGCTGATGGCTGCGATGCCGGCCGGTACTGCCCTGGGCACCTACCTGTTCGTCCGGTTGATCCCGACCGCGAACCGCTCGCGGTGGATGGGTCCACTCGGCATCGCGGCCGGTGTCCCGCTGATCTGCTGCTGGATGGTGCCCGACCTGCCGCTGTCGCTGGTGCTGTGGGCGTGCAGCGGGCTGTTCTTCTGTTACCAGGTGCAGGTGGTCACCGTCTACATCCGGATGGTGCCGGACAACCAGCGCGGTCAGGCGGTGGGTATCGCGTCCTCCGGCCTGCTGGCCGTGCAGGGTGTCGGGCTGCTGGTCGGCGGCTTGGTCGCTGGCGTTGCCGGGGTCGGTTGGGCGGTCGGCGGTGCCGGGACGATCGGGCTGCTGATCGCCCTGTGGCTGACCTGGCTGTGGTCGCGAGTGAGCCGGTCGGCGGCAACGGCAGTTCCTCTGGTCACCTCAAGTGGTCAGCACCGGCGCAAAACCCCGTAGGCCTGTGCTGGCGGCACCTCAGGTCACCGGAGGGGTCGCACGCGCTTCCCCAGCTGTGGGTGGCTGTTACCTCGGGGGTGAGGTGCCTTTGATTAGCCCCAGACGATGTTGTTCATTAAAGCCTCCTTCGCTACTGGTAGTTATCGAATTGGTGACAGAAAGTGCGCGAATGGTGTTCCGAGCGGCTGTTCCAGTAAAAATTGTTTCCTCTGTGTGACCGTCCTAGTCGCCTGATGCTCAGAGATTCGACCGGCGCGGCGGACTCGTCAAGATTTCTCGCTCGGAGTTGTATCAATAGCCGCGTGGGTGCCACATTTAGTTATCGCCAGCCGTCGTCGTTTTCGTAGCCCGGATGCCAAGAAAAACTGGGCATGTTAGAACCAGATGATGTTCTTACGCATGACAACCCCCTTGCTGTTCAGGACATGTGACCGCTAAGCCATTTCTAAGAACTTTCGGTCAAAGGACTCTTTACTTTCTTTCGACCCGCATGCGATGGTCGAGCATGACACCTTCTCCAGGGGTCGATGGGCGTGGGGGCATGGCCCACGTAACGCGGGCTTGCTCTGAGATTCCCACAGTGATGTTGGGTTCTAGTGAGCAAACGAGGCGATGACAAGTGAGCCCTGATCCACTAGCGTTCTGCGTGCACTGAGGAGCAGCACACAATGTCTCGGATACAGCGCGGTATGCATACGCCGATCACGGCGCGTGTCGGCTCGTGGGACCTCTGGTCGAGCCCACGCGCCATGCTGGCGTATGTGCTGAGCGTCGAGGCCGTCATCTGCCTATCGGCCGCCGTGCTGCCATTCTTAACCCATTGGCACCGCCCAGATTTCGCGCGGTTCGGCCTGCTCATCGTACTCGGCCTGGTCTTCGAGGAGATCTCCGCCAGAATCGCCCGGCTTCGGGCCCGGCTCGCCGCCCACACCCACGTCGACATGACCTCGGTCTGGACGTTCTCGGCTGCCGTCGTGCTGCCCTCGGCGCTGATCCTGCCGCTCTGCGCGATCATCATGGTCGATGTCGGGCTGCGACATGGCCGGCAGAGCGGCATGCGGCCCTACCGTCAGGTCTTCGCCTGTGCCGTGGTCATCAGTGCCTGTTACATCTCCCGCGCTGTGATGAGCCTGTTGGCCGGGCACGGCGGCCCGTTGCCGGCCTCGGCGATGGGCGTGTTGGTGATCGGGGTGGGACTGCTCGTCTACCTGGGTGTGAACGCCGCCGTGCTGCACACCGCGATCTACCTGGCGGTCCGACCGGTCAGCCTGCGGACGCTGCTGAACAGCTGGCAGGACATCTCGCTGGAGATCTCGACGCTGTGCCTCGGCGGCCTGACCGCGCTCGCACTGGTGCGCGAGCCGTTGTTGACGTTGCTCGTGGTGCCGCCGATGTTCGTGCTGCAGCGCAGCGTGCTCACCCGCCAGCTCGAGATCGCCGCGACCACCGACGCCAAGACCGGCCTGCTCAACGCCGCCACCTGGCACCACGTGGCCCAGCGTGAGATCGCTCGCGCGGACCGCGAGAAGCACGGCGCCGCGTTGCTGATCAGCGATATGGACAACTTCAAGCTGATCAACGACAGCTACGGCCACCGGGTGGGCGATGACGTGCTCAAGGCGGTCGCCGACTGCCTGGCCGAAGAGATGCGGGGCTACGACTCGATCGGCCGGTTCGGCGGTGAGGAGTTCGTCGCCGTACTGTCCGACGTCGACGAGTTCGCCGCGTTGACCATCTCCGAGCGGATCCGGCTCCGGGTGGCCGCCCTCGAAGTGACCGCTCGTGACGAGGAACAGAGCGCGCTGCGGGGGCTGTCGGCCTCGATCGGCATCGCGTGCTACCCGACCCACGGCACCGACGTCGAAGGACTGCTACACGCGGCGGACGCGGCGCTGTACGCGGCCAAGCGCGGTGGCCGCAACCGGGTGGAGCTGTCAGCGATCGACCTGGCCGGCTGACCCGACTCAGCCGGATCTGCCTTCGCGCGCGACAAGATGCGCCGCGGCCTGGGCCAGCGGCTTGACCACGACCAGATCGATGTTGACGTGAGCCGGCCGGGTGGCCACGAAGGCGATCACATCGGCGACATCGTCTGCGGTCAGCGGCTGCGGCACTCCCTGATACACCGCCGCGGCCCGCTCGGCATCGCCACCGAAGCGCACCAGCGAGAACTCCTCGGTGGCCACCATGCCCGGCGCGACCTCCGACACCCGCACCGGCAGGCCGTTCAGTTCCAGCCGCAGCGTCTGCATCATCGCGCGGGCGGCGTACTTGGCCGCGGAGTAGCCGGCGCCGCCGGGATAGACGCTGTAGCCGGCGATCGACCCGGTCAGCATGACGTGCCCGCCGCTGCCGGCCTGCAGCGCCGGTAGCAACGCCTGGGTCACCCGCATCGCACCGAGCACGTTGGAGCCGAACATCGCCAGCCAGTCCGCCGGGTCGGCCTCGGCGATCCGATCCAGCCCGATCGCGCCGCCGGCGTTGTTCACCAGCAGCGCGATGCCCTCCGGCTGGCTGCTGGCCCGTTCGGCCAGCGCGGTCACCGAGGCTGGCTCGGTGACGTCCAGGGTGATCGCGGTGATGCCAGCCTGCCCGGCCGCGAGTTCAGCCAGCCGGGTCGCCCGACGCGCCGCCGCCCAGACGGTGAAGCCCTCGGCGGCCAGCCGGCGGGCGGTGGCCGCGCCGATTCCGCTGGATGCTCCGGTGACGACGGCGATTCCGCGGTTGCTGGTCATGGCATCGATTCTGCCGATCTGCGCCGATGCGGCATGATCGGGGGTGCTGCGACGTTGACCACGACAGCGAGGCGGGGTCGGAGCTGACCGGTCACGCCGGCCCGGACCCGACGATGCCGATCGGTCGGTGCGGGACCGTCGGGACGCCGGCCGGCAGGCAGATTGGCAGACAGCGGAGGCATGGTGCGACAGGGTCGGATAACCCGGCACGGTGTGTTGCCCCAGCGGGTAGCCATCATCAGCGTGCACACCTCGCCGCTGGAGCAGCCCGGTGGCGGTGACGCCGGCGGCATGAACGTCTACGTCCTGGAGACCGCCCGGCGGTTGGCCGACTCCGGTGTCGAGGTGGAGATCTTCACCCGGGCAGTGTCTTCAGACCTGCCCCGCTCGGTCGAGGTCGAGGCCGGGGTGACCGTCCGGCACGTCACCGCCGGGCCGTTCGAGGGCCTGTCCAAGAACGACCTGCCCGGCCAGCTGTGCGCCTTCACCGCCGCGGTGCTGCGTGCCGAGGCGCAGCACGAACCGGGCTGGTATGACCTGGTGCACTCGCACTACTGGTTGTCCGGCCAGGTGGGCTGGCTGGCTCGGGACCGCTGGGGTGTGCCGCTGGTGCACACCGCCCACACCCTGGCCCGGGCCAAGAATGCCAACCTCGCCGAGGGCGACAGCCCCGAGCCGCTGGCTCGCATCGTCGGCGAGCAGCAGGTGGTGGACGAGGCCGACCGGTTGATCGCCAACACCGCCAACGAGGCCGAGCAACTCCTGGACTGGTACGCGGCCGATCCGGACCGGGTGGCGGTCATCCCGCCCGGTGTCGACCTGGACACCTTCCGGGTGACCGATCCGACGGCGGCCCGCCGCCGGTTGGGGGTGGCCGACGATGCGCTGGTGCTGCTGTTCGTCGGCCGGCTGCAGCCGCTCAAGGCGCCGGATGTACTGCTGCGTGCGGCCGCCCGGCTGGCGGCCACCGATCCGGAACTGGCCCGCCGGCTGCAGGTGATCGTGGTGGGCGCGCCGTCCGGCTCGGGTCTGAGCGACCCGGACGCCTTCGGCAAGCTGGCCGCGGAACTGGGCATCGCCGACCGGGTCCGGTTCGAGCCGCCGGCCGACCGGGCCCGGCTGGCCGATTTCTACGCCGCTGCCGACCTGACCGTGGTGCCCAGTTACAACGAGTCCTTCGGGCTGGTGGCCCTGGAGTCACAGGCCTGCGGCACGCCGGTGGTGGCGGCTGCGGTCGGTGGCCTGCCGACCGCGGTGCTCGACGGGCGCACCGGCCTGCTGATCGCAGGTCACCGCACCGAGGACTGGGCGGCGGCGCTGGCCGGCCTGCTGCACGACCGGACCACCCGCGCCGACTACGGCGTGGCCGCCCGCCGCAATGCCGAGCGGTTCTCCTGGCGGCACACCGCTGACGGCCTGCTGGTGGCATACCGGGACGCGATCGCCGAGTTCGGCGCGCTGGCCGCGACCGGCTCGGACCGCCGATGACCCCGGCCGAGGCCGCCGAACAGATCCGGCAGGCACTGGTCGAGGCCGAGGTGGAGTTCGAACACCCGCAGCCGGACACCTTCGTGGCCAACCTGCCCGGTCAGCGCCGGCTCAAGACCGCCTGCTGGTTCGTGCTGGGACGCCAGGGCCTGGCGATCGAGGCGTTCGTGGTGCGCAAGCCGGACGAGAACGCCGAGCGGGTGTACCGCTGGCTGCTGGCGCACAACGCACGGATGTTCGGGGTCTGCTGGTCCATCGACGATTCCGGCGACATCTACCTGACCGGCCGGCTGCCGCTGGAGGCGGTCACCGCCGAGGTGGTGGACCGGCTGCTTGGTGCGGTGCTGGACTACGCCGACTCGGCCTTCAACACCCTGCTGGAACTGGGCTTCGGCTCGTCCATCCGGCGGGAATGGGCCTGGCGCGAGAGCCGGGGCGCGTCGCTGGCCAACCTGGCCGCCTTCGAGGGCTTCGTCCGCCGGCAGTGACCACTATGACGCAGTGACAGGCAGTGAAAACATGACGAGCATCCGGATCCCGGCCCGCTTCAACGGACCACCCGACTCGGCCAACGGCGGGGTGGTAGCCGGCCTGCTGGCCGCGCTGGTCGACACCGACGGACCCGTCCAGGTGTCGCTGCGCCGGCCACCGCCGCTGGAGACCGACCTGCGCATCGAGTCCGTCGAGTCCGTGAGTGGCCAACTGCGCGCGTGTGACGGCAGCGATCTGATTGCCGTCGCCGAGCCGGCTGCTGGCGACATCGCCCCGGTCCCGCCGGTGGATTATCGCCTGGCGGTGGCGGCGGCAAGCCGGTACGAGGGCTTCACCGAGCACCCGTTCCCGACCTGCGTGGGTTGCGGCGTCCAGCGTCCGGACGGCCTGGGCTGCCATGCCGGCCCGGTCGATCCGGGGGACCCGACCAGGGTGGCCACGCCGTTCGTGGTCCGCGAGGACCTGCCCCGCGAGCTCTGGCTGAGCTGGGCCGCCCTGGACTGCGCCGGCGGCTGGGCGATCGGGTTGGCCGGCCGGCGGGCGGTGCTCGGCCGGATGACCGCGCTGATCACCGAGGTGCCACCGGTCGGCGAGCGCTGCGTGGTGGTCGCCCAGGGCGACGGCTGGGACGGCCGCAAGGCGTTCAGCAGGTCCACCGGCTACCGCGCGGACGGCCGGGTGTTCGGTGTGGCCAAGGCGACCTGGATCGAGCTGCGCTAGCTGTGCCGTCCAGAAGGTTGTTCGGCTGAGCCGGGATGGCAGGATTGAGCCGTGACCGCGACGTTAGTGCTGCTCCGCCACGGCGAGAGCGACTGGAACCTGAAGAACCTGTTCACCGGCTGGGTGGACGTCGACCTGACCGAGGCCGGCGAGGCGCAGGCCCGCCGCGGCGGTCAGTTGATCGCCGAACACGGCGTGCTGCCCCAGGTGGTGCACACCTCGCTGCTGCGCCGGGCGATCCGCACCGCCGAACTCTCGCTGCACGCCGCCGACCGGCACTGGATTCCGGTACGACGCAGCTGGCGGCTCAACGAGCGGCACTACGGCGCGCTGCAGGGTAAGGACAAGGCGGCCGTCCGGGCGGAGTTCGGCGACGAGCAGTTCATGCTCTGGCGCCGGTCCTACGATGTGCCGCCGCCGCCGCTGGCCGGCGACGGCCAGTTCAGCCAGCTGGGTGACCCGCGCTATGCCGACCTGCTGGACAGCGCCCCGCGGACCGAGTGCCTGGCCGACGTGGTGGCCCGGATGCTGCCGTATTTCTACGACGCGATCGTGCCCGATCTGCGTAACGGCACGGTGCTGGTCGCGGCCCACGGCAACTCGTTGCGCGCGCTGATCAAACACCTGGACGGGCTGTCGGACGAGGCGGTGGTCTCACTCAACGTGCCGACCGGCATCCCGCTGCGCTACCAGCTGGACGAGACCACCATGCTGCCGGTCGCGCCAGCGGACTACCTCGACCCCGAGGCGGCCCGGGCCGCCATCGAGCAGGTGGCAAACCAGGGCAGGTAGCAGTCCACCACGGGCCGGAAGGTCAGGACGCGGCCGGCGGTTGCTTGGCGGCAGCCGAGCCGGCCGGCATCTCACCGGTAGCGATGAACACGATCCGGCGCGCCACCCCGACGGCGTGGTCGGCATAGCGCTCGTAGTAGCGGCCCAGCAGGGTCATGTCGATGGCCGCCTCGGTGCCGTGGGACCAGTTGTCCGACAGCAGCTGGGTGAACAGCTTGCGGTGCAGGGCGTCCATCGAGTCGTCCTCGGCCTCGATGGCCTGCGCGAGCTCGACATCGCGGCCCCGGATCACTTCGGCGACCTTGTCCACCAGCGACAGCGCGACCTTGCCCATCTGGGAGATCACGTCGCGCAGCTCGACGGGTACCGCGATGTCGGGGTAGCGCATTCTGGCCACCTTGGCCACGTGCAGCGCCAGGTCGCCCATCCGCTCCAGATCGGCCACCAGGTGCAGCGTGGTGACCAGTACCCGCAGATCGGTGGCGACCGGTTGCTGCAGCGACAGCAGCAGGAACGTCCGGGACTCCAGGTCGGCGCGCAACGCGTCGATGGCGGTGTCGTCGCTGACCACCCGTTCGGCGCCGTTGAGGTCACCGTCCAGCAGGGCGTCGGTGGCCCGCTGCATGGCGGTGCCGGCCAGGTAGGTCATTGCCACCAGCGAATTGCCGATGTCGTCGAGTTCGTCGTGATACAGGTCGCGCATGGCCCTTAGCCTAGATGCTCAGATGTCGCCGGCCGTTCCCCTCGATGAATGCCGTCCGGCCAGCCGATGAACAACACATGACGCCCAGTTTTACTTGGCCCGCAGGGTGCTCGTCGGTCCGGGCCGGCCTGAAAGTGGGCCGTAGGATCAATGCTGTGAGCGTTGTCGTCGTGGTCGCGTCGTTCCTGCTCGGGGCGGCCGGCTCGGCGCTGGCGGCCGGCTGGTTCGTCCGGCGCAGTGCCCGTCCGGCTGCCGGATCGCACGCTGGCACGGACGCTGGCACGGACGCTGGCACGGACACTGCGCTCGGTCCGCGGCCGGGGACCGTCCCGCCGGCCAGTTCGGGCATGTCCCAGCGGGTGCTGGGTGCCCTGGACCTGGGCGTGGTGGTGCTCGACCGGGACGAGACGGCGCTGTACGCCAACCCGGTTGCCCGCGCCATGCGGGTGGTGGCGGCCGATCGGCTCGCGGTCCCGGCGCTGACCGAGCTGGTCCGCCGGGTGACCGATTCCGGCGAGCCGGACAGTGTCACGGTGGATCTGGCCAGCTCCGGGCGCGGCCCGGAGTACCAGACCTTTGCGGTACGGGCCATGCCGTTGCGCGAGCACGGCCGGGTGGCCTCGGTGGTCCTGCGGTTCTTCGACGTCACCGACGCCCGCCGGCTCGAGTTGGTGCGGCGGGATTTCGTGGCCAACGTCTCGCACGAACTCAAGACCCCGGTCGGCGCGCTGACCCTGCTTGCCGAGGCGGTCCAGGAGGCGGCCGACGATCCTGCGGCGGTGCAGCACTTCGCCGGCCGGATGCAGCGCGAGGGCTCCCGGCTCGGCAAGCTGGTGCAGGAACTCATCGAGCTGTCCCGGCTGTAGGGCGCCGAGGCGTTGCCGGGCCCGACGCTGGTACGGGTGGAGGACATCGTCTGCGAGGCGGTCGACCGCAGCCGGTTGCTGGCCGAGCAGTCCGGCATCGCGGTGGTGGATCGGACCGAGCCGGGGTTGTGGGTGCGCGGCAACGAGACCCAGCTGATGACCGCCATCGGCAACCTCGTCGACAACGCCATCGCCTACAGCTCGCAGCGCACCCGGGTCGGGCTGACCAGCCGTGCCGAGCTGGACCCGGACGGCCAGGAGTGGGTCAACATCTCGGTCACCGATCAGGGCATCGGGATCGCCGAGTCCGAACTGGACCGGGTCTTCGAGCGGTTCTACCGGGTCGATCCGGCCAGGTCCCGGGCGACCGGCGGCACCGGCCTGGGCCTGGCCATCGTCAAGCACATCGCCACCAACCACGGCGGGGCGGTCTCGGTGTGGAGTGTGGTCGGCTCCGGCTCCACCTTCACCATCCGGCTACCACTGGCCAGCCGGGACCCGGTCACCGAGGACGAGTCCAGCCCCGCCGAGCCGGCCCTGCCCACCCGCTCCCGCTGATGTACGCCACCGAAGTTCCAATTATCGAAAGGGAAAGCCCGTGACCCGGGTACTTGTTGTCGAGGACGAGGAATCGATCTCTGACCCGCTGTCCTACATGCTGCGCCGCGAGGGTTTCGAGGTGTCGGTGGCCGCCACCGGACCGGACGCGCTGGGCACCTTCGACCGGTCCGGGGCAGATATCGTGCTGCTGGATCTGATGCTCCCCGGCCTGCCCGGTACCGAGGTGTGCCGATCGCTGCGGCAACGCTCGTCGGTGCCGATCATCATCCTGACCGCCCGCGACTCCGAGGTCGACAAGGTGGTCGGCCTCGAACTGGGCGCCGATGACTACGTCACCAAGCCGTTCTCGCACCGCGAGCTGGTCGCCCGGATCCGCGCGGTGCTGCGCCGGGGCGCCGAGCCCGAGGACCTGCTCAGCCCCACCCTGGAGGCCGGGCCGGTGCGAATGGACGTCGAGCGGCACACCGTCGCGGTGGACGGCAGCCATATCTCGTTGCCGCTCAAGGAGTTCGACCTGCTGGAGTTGCTGCTGCGAAACTCCGGCCGGGTGCTCACCCGGGGCCAGCTGATCGACCGGGTCTGGGGTGCGGACTACGTCGGTGACACCAAGACCCTGGACGTGCACGTCAAGCGGCTGCGGGCCAAGATCGAGCCCGACCCCGCGCACCCGAAGTTCCTACTGACCGTGCGCGGCCTGGGCTACAAGTTCGAGGGCTGAGCGTCCGGGCCGAGCTGGGTGAACTCCTGGCTCTGGACCCGCGCTCGCGAGCTGGCGGCCACCGTGGCCGGGTGTGGCGCCAGCAGGCCCTGTGCCAGCCGCTGCGCGCAGAGCCGGGCCAGCTCGGCGTAGGCCGGTTGCCCGATCAGCGCCGCCAGCTCCGGCCCGTAGCTGAGGTACAGCGGCTCGGCCCCGACGTGGGCGTCCGGCGACGAGGTGCACCACCAGTGCAGATCATGGCCGCCGTCGCCCCAGCCCCGGCGGTCGAACTCCGAGACGGTGGACACCAGGATCCTGGTCTCGTCCGGCCGGGTCAGCCATTCCTGCTCGCGGCGCACCGGCAGCTGCCAGCAGACCTCGGGCTTGGTATCCAGCGGGTGCAGGCCGCTCCGCAGCGCGAGCGCGTGCAACGCGCACCCCTCACCACCGGCGAAGCCCGGACGGTTGAGAAATATGCAGGCCCCGTCCACCGTCCGGGTGCGTAACCGGTTCTCGTCGTCGCCGACCGAATCCTGCTCGGTGACGCCCTTCTTCCTGCCGTGCTGATGGTGCTGCCAGAGCTCGGGCGTCAGCTGTTTGGCGTACTTCTTCACCCGCTTGCGGTCCTCGTCATCGGAGAAGAACGCGCCGTGGCTGCAGCAGCCCTCGTCCGGCCGTCCCTCGATCACCCCCTGGCAGCCCCGGCCGTAGATACACGTCCAGCGCGAGCAGAGCCAGGTCAGGTCGGCCCGGATCCGGTGCTCGGAGTTGGCCGGGTCGGTGAACTCCAGCCACTCGCGGGCGAAATCCAGTCCCACTTCGGTATCCCGCGGCTCCGGCGGCCGCGGCTGGATGACGGGCAGCTGTCGTGATCGCTGGGGCACAGCGGCGACTGTAACCGAGTCCGCGGCCGGCGCGGTGCGACGGTGACCGGCTAGCGTTGCTCCCATGCGGCTCGGAGTGCTGGACGTCGGTTCGAACACCGTCCACCTGATCGTGGTCGACGCGTTCCTGGGGGCGCAGCCGACCCCGCAGCTGTCCCGTAAGAGCGTGCTGCGGCTGGCCGAGCACATCGACAAGCGCGGTGACCTGGCCATCGAGGGCGCTGACGCGCTGGTCGGCGCCACCCTGGGCGCCCGCCGGCAGGCCAACGAGTTGCGGTGCGACGAGCTGCTGGCCTTCGCCACCTCGGCCGTCCGCGATGCCGGCAACTCCGCCGAGGTGCTCGCCCGGGTCAGGGACGAGGCCGGCGTGGGGCTGGTGGTGCTGACCGGCGAGGACGAGGCGGCGCTGACCTTCCTGGCGGTCCGGCGGTGGTTCGGCTGGAGCGCCGGCCGGCTGCTGTGCCTGGACATCGGCGGCGGTTCGCTGGAGCTCGGGGTCGGCAACGACGAGGTGCCCCAGGTAGCGATGTCGCTGCCGCTGGGCGCCGGCCGGCTGACCCGGGAATGGCTGGCCGGCGACCCGCCGTCGCGGCAGTCGGTCGAGCGGCTGCGCCAGCACGTCGGGCATCAGCTGGCCGGGCCGGTGCGCACCCTGCTGGACGGCGGGCAGCCCGAACGGGTGGTGGCGAGCAGCAAGACCTTCCGGACGCTGGCCAGGCTGGCCGGCGCCGCGCCGTCCAGCGCCGGGCAGCGGGCCCCGCGCGGCCTGCAGATCAACGGCCTACGCCAGCTGATCGTGTTCATCTCGCGAATGGCGGCGGCCGATCTGGCCGAGCTGGACGGCGTGTCGGCGGCTCGGGCGCACCAGACGCTGGCCGGCGCGGTGGTCGCCGAGCAGGCCATGGTGGCGCTCGGGGTCAGCGAGCTCTCGCTGTGTCCGTGGGCGCTGCGCGAGGGGGTCGTCCTGCGCCGGCTGGACCACATCGGCTGAGCTGGCTGTCACGTCGCTGCGCTCCTCCCTCGTGCCTCGGTCGATGCTCGCTCAGCCTGCGATGATGGCGGCCATGACGAGCACCTCGGGCGGACTGGCCATCATCGGCGGCGGCAAGATCGGCGAGGCGCTGCTGTCCGGGCTGCTGCGCGGCCACGCCGAGCTCGCCGAGCTGATGGTGGTCGAGCACTACCCGGACCGGGTCAGCCAGCTCACCGAGCGCTATCAGGTGCGGGTGGTCGGGGTGGCCGAGGCGGTACGGGCCTGCCGGACGGTGCTGATCGCGGTGAAACCGCAGGACATCACCGGCCTGCTGGCCGAGCTGGCCGGCCTGGTCAATGCCGAGCACCTGATCGTCTCGGTGGCCGCCGGCATCACCACCGGCCGGATCGAGGCCGCGCTGCCGCCCGGCGTGGCAGTGGTGCGGTGCATGCCGAACACACCGGCCGTGGTGGACGAGGCGATGACGGCGATCTGCCCCGGCGCCCAGGCCGGCGAGTCCGACCTGCAGCGGGCCGAGCAGTTGCTGTCCGCGGTCGGCAAGGTGGTCCGGGTACCGGAGTCCCAGCTGGATGCGGTGACCGCGCTGTCGGGCAGCGGGCCGGCCTACTTCTTCTTCCTGGTCGAGGCGATGATCGACGCCGGCATCCTGCTCGGCCTGCCCCGGGCGCTGGCCGCCGAGCTGATCGTGCAGACCCTGTTCGGTTCGGCGGTGATGCTGCGCGACTCCGGCGAGCACCCGGTGCGGCTGCGCGAGGCGGTCACCTCGCCCGCCGGCACCACCATCGCTGCCATCCGGGAGCTGGAGAACCATGGCGTCCGGGCCGCCTTCCTGGCCGCGATCGAGGCAGCCAGCAACCGTTCCGCCGAGCTGGGACGAGCCACCGACTAGGGCGGGCGCCGGGACCGTCCGGCCCGCCCGGACCCGGCGGTGCCCGATCGAGCAGGGCTATCTGTGAGGTAGCCACGCCGGTGTTGTGAGAAATAGTCTCCAATTCGTGAAGAACATGTATCGCACGAGTCCCACTGGTACCGATACGCTTCGCCGAGCACGTGCGTGTCAGGTTGCCGGAGGGGAAGCCGGCTCACTGTCACGTGCCGAAGGTTCGGTGACGTATGACTAAGTCCTCTGATGGGCTGCGCGAGGTGCGCTTCTTGACTGTGGCCGAGGTGGCCGCTGTCATGCGCGTATCCAAGATGACCGTGTATCGCATGGTTCATTCCGGCGAGCTGCCCGCCGTCCGTGTCGGCCGCTCGTTTCGAGTACCCGAGCAGGCCGTCCAGGACTACCTCAAGGGGGCCTTCTTCGAGGCGGGGTAAGCTAGCCGGCAGTGACGCGGGTATGACCTGCTGGTGACTTTCGAAGTCACTGGGTTTGCGCCATGTCATTCGAGTGCAAGCCTGTGAAGTGCGAGCCACTCGAGTCCAGTTCGCGCAGGTCCACGGCCCGCGAGTCGAGCACGCTAGTGAGGTTAATCAATGGGTTCTGTCATCAAGAAGCGGCGCAAGCGGATGGCCAAGAAGAAGCACCGCAAGCTGCTGAAGAAGACGCGCGTCCAGCGCCGTAACAAGAAGTAGCTGCCACCGGCCGACCAGGCCGGCTGGCTGTTACCTTCGCGACTCCGCGGCGATGCCTGAGCCACCCAGGGCTGGCCTACAGTGATCGGTGTCCGCTAACGGACGTCTCGGCCACAGCGAACCCACCGCGAGGTGCCCATGACACGGGTCGTGCTCGTTACCGGCGTCAGCCGCTACCTCGGCTCCCGGCTGGCCGGTCGGCTTGCCGCCGATCCTGGCATCGACCGGGTTATCGGCGTCGACACCTCGCCGCCGGCCCGCGCTGATCTGGACCTGCTCGGGCGCACCGAGTTCGTCCGAGCCGACATCCGTAACCCGCTGATCGCCAAGGTCATCGCCTCGGCCGAGGTCGACACCGTGGTGCACGCCTCGGTGACCGCGACCCCGCACGGTGCCGGCGGTCGGGCTCCGATGAAGGAACTCAACGTCATCGGCACCATGCAGTTGCTGGCCGCCTGCCAGAAGTCAGACACGGTGCGGCGGCTGGTGGTCAAGTCCACCACCGCGGTCTACGGCAGCTCGCCGCGCGACCCGGCCATCTTCACCGAGGACATGGCGGCCAAGGCGCTGCCCGGCAGCGGTTACGCCAAGGACGCGGTCGAGGTCGAGGGCTACGTCCGCGGGTTCAGCCGGCGGCGTCCCGACATCGAGGTCAGCCTGCTGCGTTTCGCCAACTTCGTCGGCCCGTTCATCGACACCCCGCTGACCAGGTACTTCCAGCTACCGATCGTGCCGACCGCGCTGGGCTATGACCCCCGGCTGCAGCTGGTGCACGAGAGCGACGCGATCGAGATCCTGCGGCTGGCCAGCACCTCCAGCCGACCGGGCACCTTCAACGTAGCCGCGGACGGGGTGCCGATGCGCAGCCAGGCCATCCGTCGCGCCGGCAAGATCGCGCTGCCGGTGCCCTCCGTTGCGGTGTCCTTCGTCGGTCGGGCCGTCCGGCACAGCGGCATGGTCGACTTCTCACCGGAGCAGATGCAGTTTCTCAACTTCGGCCGGGTGGTGTGCAACGCCCGGCTCAAGCAGGACTTCGGCTACCTGCCGGCCTACAGCACCGCGGCGGCCTTCGACACCCTGCTGACCGGGCGGCCGGTGCCGCCGGTGCTCAGCCCGTCCCTGGTCAGCACGGTGGAGACCCGGCTGGCCCGGCTGTTGCGGGTGGCGCCCGAGCCCGAGCGGAATGGGGCCTGGGATGCCACCGACGGCCGGCGACCCAGCTATCCCGGGCAGGTGCGGCATGGCTGAGCCACGGCGCAGTCCGGGCGGGGACGCCAAGGTGATCCCGCTGCGCGCCGGCGAGCCGAGGACCGCCACGCCGACGCCCGCGGACGAGACCCCGCCGCCACCGCCTCCGGCCGGCGACTGGGAACGCAGGGCGGCGGCCGGCCTGGCGTTCCTGCGCCGCCGGATCACCGGTGACTACGAGGTGGACGAGTTCGGCTTCGATCCCGAGCTGACCGAGTCGACCGTGCTGCCGGCGGCCCGCCAGCTCTACCGCAGGTGGTTTCGGACCGAGGTGACCGGGGTGCACCACCTTCCGGTCGACTCCAGCGCGCTGGTGGTGGCCAACCACGCCGGCGGCCTGTGGGCGCTGGACGGCGTGATGATGGCGACCGCGGTCCACGACGAGACCCCGAACCACCGCTTCCTGCGGATGCTCGGCGCGGACCTGGTGTTCAACACCCCGGTGCTCGGCCAGCTCGCGCGCAAGACCGGCAGCACGCTGGCCTGCAATCCCGATGCCGAGCGGCTTCTGGCCGCCGGCGAGCTGGTCGGGGTCTGGCCGGAGGGCTTCAAAGGCATCGGAAAGCCGTTCTCCGAGCGCTACAAGCTGCAGCGTTTCGGCCGCGGCGGGTTCGTCTCGGCGGCCCTGCGCACCCAATCCCCGATCATCCCTACCGCGATCGTCGGCTCCGAAGAGATCCACCCGATGCTCGGCAACGCCAAGACGCTGGCCCGGATGCTGGGCCTGCCCTACTTTCCGCTGACGCCGACCTTTCCGTGGCTGGGGCCGCTGGGCATGGTGCCGCTACCGAGCAAGTGGCACATCGAGTTCGGCGAGCCGATCGAGACCGCCCACTACGGCCCCGAGTCCGCCGACGATCCGATGCTGGTGTTCGAACTGACCGACCGGGTACGCGAGCAGATCCAGAACAGCCTGTACCGACTGCTGATGCAGCGCCGCTCGGTCTGGCACTGAGCTGACGCAGCGCCGCCCGGCCTGGCGCTGAACCGCCGAACCGCTGGCCGGGCACTAGCTGACGCAGCGCCGTCAGCGAAAGCGGAGCAACGGCCGGTGGGACCGGCGGGTGCGCTCCTGCCGCCGTCCCAGGGCCATGCCGGCGGCAACCGCGCCACCGGCCGCGCCGACCGCCAGCGCGGTCGGCACTCCCACCCGAGCCGCCTTGCGTCCGGTCCGGAAGTCCCGGATCTGCCAGCCCCGCCGCTTGGCCTCGTCCCGCAGCGCCGAGTCGGGATTCACCGCCACCGGAAAGCCGACCAGCGACAGCATCGGGATGTCATTGATCGAGTCGGAGTAGGCCGCGCACTGGCTCAGGTCCAGGCCCTCGCGCTCGGCCAGCTCCCGTACCGCCGCGGCCTTGGCCTCGCCGTGTAGCAGGTCACCGACCAGCCGTCCGGTGAAGTAACCGTCCTTCTCCTCGGCACGGGTCCCGAGCGCGCCGGTGAGGTTGAGTCGGGTCGCGATGATCCGGGCCAGCTCCTCCGGGGTGGCGGTCACCAACCAGACCCGCTCACCGGCGTCCAGATGCAGTTGCGCCAGCGCCCGGGTGCCCGAGTAGACCCGGGCAGCGATGGTCTCGTCGTAGATCTCCTCCGACATCGCCACGATCTCGGCCACCGACTTGCCGGCCACGAAGGCCAGCGCTGACTCGCGAGCCTTGGTGATGTTCTCCGGCCCCTCGCCACCGGCGCGGAACTTGACCTGTTGCCAGACGAACCGGCGCAGGTCGGCGGTGGAGAAGTACTTGCGGGCGGCCAGCCCCTTCGCGAAGTGGAAGATGGACGCGCCCACCACCATCGTGTTGTCGACGTCGAAGAAGGCCGCGGCCTGCGGTCGGGGCGTCACCGCCAGCGCCTGCTCGACCTCGGCCGCAGCCGATCCCGCTGAGTTGCCAGGCACCGGGTTCCCCTTCGACGCTGGGCGTGCACGGTCGGGGTCGAGCCTAGCCAGGTCGGCCGGACGGATCACCGCGGTGCCGGGCGGCCCCTGACATGGGGCTTAGGGCAGCGTGCCGGGCAGGGGCAGTGGCGCGACGCTGAGCACGGCGCCACCGGGCCCGAGCCGCAGGCTCACGCCGCCCGGCAGCTCGGCGGCCACGCCGTCCGCACCGGTCGAGACCGGGCTGCTGGTCAGGGCGGGCAGGCCACCGGCGGCCTTGGTGGTGCCGCTCGGGCGGGCGCTGGAGCCGCCTCCGAGTCCGGGTAGCGACGGCAACGGACCGGACGTGCCGGCATCCGAGGTTGCGGGCAATCCGGTCGGCAACGAGGGCAGGCCACTGGGCGAATGGGCCGGCGGTGCCGGGCTGCTGGGTGAGACCGCGCCGCAACCGGTACACGGCAGCGGTCCCAGCTCGTCGGCGTGGGTCTGGGACAGGCAGCCGCAACCGATCCGAGCGCTGAGCTGGCTGGCGCGAGTGGCGATCTTCTGCAGTAGCGCCTGGGACGCTTCGACCCGGTTGCGGGTACTGCCGGCCGGTAACCGGCCCTGCAGGTCGCTCAGCCGGCTGCGCTGCTGGCTGGCCCAGTTGGCGATTCCGGCGATCGGATCGGCCGACATCTGCGCGACTGACGCCTTGCCCAGCGATTGCATGCCATTGCGGCTGTCGGAGTCGGCGCTGCTGAGCGTGCTCGCCACCAGCGACCTGGTATGCGCGCTCAGGGTGGCCGGTTGCCCGTCGGTGCCGCCGACGAGCTTGCCGGCTTCCTTGACCCGGCTGGTCGCCAGCTGCAGGTAGGCCTTGCCCTTGGCTGTGTCGCCGCCGGCGATCGAAAGCTGGACGTTCTCACTCGCCCGCTTGACCCCGTAGAGCGACTGTCCCGGCAGCGCTCCGTTGGATACCCAGACCGCCAGGCCGAGCAGCAGCACCAGGACCGCGGCGGAGCCGGCGACGGCGATCAGTGGCCGGCGGATCGCGCGGCCCAGGCCGGATCGGCCGGCCGGCCCGACCGCGGGCACGGCCTGGGCATCGGTTGCTGATTCGGCCAGGATCCGCGGAGCGATCGCGACCAGCTGGGAGCGCAACTCCGCCTTGAACCGGGAGTCGGGGACCGGACCCACCGGCAGATCGGTCAGCCGGCTGATCAGCTCGGCCTCCCGTGACTGCCGCGCACGTCCGCTGCCGGACCGGGCGGTGAACCTACCCGCGCCCATCCAAACCTCCCTCACGCCGATCGACGGTGGTGGACAAACCCCCGGCTGCGCGGGGTTCGGCGGACGTCGCAGCATTCAACGACACCTGCCGGGACCCGGTTACTGCGTACTGGCCGGTAGCTTGCGCGATCATGCCAACTCGTCGCCGAGCAGGACGGCCAGCCGCTTGACCGCGCGATGCTGCAGGGCCTTGATCGCGCCGTCGTTCTTGCCCATCACCGCGGCGGTCTCGGCGACCGACAGGCCGTTGAGAAACCGCAGCACGATGCACTCCTTCTGTTCCTCGCCCAGTTCGTTGACGGCCTCCAGCAGCCGCAGGTTGGTCAGGTTGGTCAGCACCGTGGACTCCGGGCCGGCGACCTGCTCGCCGCTCTCCGGCGTCTCGCCGGTGGTCAGCTCGAGGCGGAACCGGGCCGACTTCCCGTGGTCGAAGACGATGTTGCGGGCGATCGTCATGAACCAGGCGCCGATGTCACGGCCCTGGTAGTCGATGCTGGAGATCCGGCGCAGCGCGCGCAGAAAGGTCTCCGAGGTGAAGTCCTCGGCCAGCGCCCGGTCGTTGACCCGGTAGTAGATGAACCGGAACACCACCGTGACGTAACGGTCATACAGCTTGCCGAAGGCCTCGCCGTCGCCGGCCTGCGCGGCCTGCACCAGAGCCCACATCTCGGCGTGATCCTCGGCGATCCGGCTCTCTGAATTGCCGGGTAACTTTGCCCCCGGCGAGTCGTTGGACGGGGTGGACTGCCGGTTCTCGCCCAGCGTCGCACCGACCGCTCCGGCGGAGCGCAGCGGGAACTTGACTGCCGATTCGATCGACTCGGTCCACCTGGCGGCTGGCCGACCGATCGCCTCGGCGATCAGCCGGCCGAGGGCGGCGAGGCCCGGCTGAGATGCCAGAGGCAGCTCGAAGGGCATGCCGGGAACGCTCATGTGGCCTGGACAGCTCCCTCATCGGTGTGCTCGTCATGGGCAGCGGCTTCCCCGTTCGCATGACGTTACCTGCCCAACGCAGCCCGTAGGAGGTTGCCGGCCAGTTCCGCAGGACTTTCCGGGCGATTGGTTCGGCGGTCGGTAGCATGCTGACTCTGCCCCTCGTGCTGGGCGTATTTCGGGTGTTGCCCGGCCAGCTCCCGGTGGCTGCCACCAGTTCGATCCGATCCCAGTGGAGGTCCGCGAATGGCCGCTCCCGCATCCTTCGACGAACTCCTCCGACGCGCCAGCGAAAGCCGGCCGGACGAGCTGGCGGTGATCGACCCGGACGTCCGCTGGAGCTGGGCCACGCTGGATCGGACGGTCTCCCGACTGGCGTCGGCGCTGCTCGGCTCGGGCCTGCGCCGCGATGACCGGCTGGCCATCCAGGCGCCGACGTCGGCGCAGTTCGTCGCGCTCTACCTGGCAGCGCTGCGGGCCGGGCTGGTGGTGGTGCCGGTGAACCCGGCCTACACGCTGCCCGAGCTCGAACACATCCTGCGCGACTCCGGGGCGCGGCTGCTGATCACCGACTCGGTCAGCGTGGTGGGTGCGGCCGCCGAGCTGTGTGCCCGGCACGCCGGCCTGGAGCGGATCGTGGTGGCGGCCCGCTCCGGCAGTGACGACCTGCAGACGGTGGCGGAGCTGATCGAGGCGGGGACCGTCGACGATGCTGCCGTGCTCGACGCGGCCGGTCGCACCGGCGAAGACCTGGCGGTGCTGCTCTACACCTCGGGCACGTCCGGGCGGCCGAAGGGCGCGATGCTGCCGGCCCGGGCGCTGCTGGCCAACCTCGGGCAGCTGGCGCAACTCCAACCGCCGCCGCTGAGCCCGGCCGACCGGATCTTCTTGCCGCTGCCGCTGTTTCACATCTTCGGCCTCAATGCCGGCCTGGGAATGTCGCTGTACTTCGGGGCCACAGTGGTGCTGTCGGCGAGGTTCGACGCGGCCGCCAGCCTGGCGACTATCAGGGACGAGCGGATCAGCGTGGTGGTCGGTGCCCCGCTGGAATTCGCCCAGTGGGCGGCCCAACCGGACCTGGCCGAGGCCTTCGGCGCCGTCCGGTACGCGCTGTCGGGCTCGGCGCCCCTGTCGGCCGAGCTGGTGAGCAGCTACGCCGGCATCGGCGTGGACCTGTTCGAAGGCTATGGCCTCACCGAAGCGGCGCCGGTGCTCACGGTGAACCTGGTTCCGGCGGTCGCCGGCGAGGGCTGGGCCAAGCCCAAGGCCGGCTCGGTGGGCCGGCCGCTGCCCGGCGTGCAGGTGCAGCTGCTCGACAGCGACGGTGAGCCGGTCGAGGTGGGCGACCTGGGGTTGCTGGTGGCCCGCGGCGACAACCTGTTCACCGGCTACTGGCCCGACGGAGCGGACGGTCCGGACCAGGATGGCTGGTTTGCCACCGGTGACCTCGCGGTGGCCGACGATGACGGGGACTACTACCTGGTGGGCCGGCGCGGTGACCTGGTGCTGGTCAACGGCTTCAACGTCTACCCGGCCGAGGTGGAGGCGGTGCTGGCCCGGCTGCCCGAAGTCCGCGAGGTCGCCGTGCTGGGGGTGCCCGAGGCCGATGGCGACGACCTGATCGTTGCCTACGTGGTGCCCGCGGACGGTGTGGTGCTCGATCCGGACGCGCTGCTGGAGCAGGCGGCTCGCTCGCTCGCCCGGTTCAAGCTCCCGCGCCGGGTGATCGAGGTGGACACGCTGCCGCACACCGCCACCGGCAAGGTGATGAAGTGGCGGCTGCGCACCGCCGCTGATCTTCACTGAGCGAGCATCAGCGAGGGAGGAGCGCAGCGAAGTGCCGGATCAACTGAAGCGCGAGCGTCAGCGAGGAACGAGAATGAGCGCCGCTGATCACCAGGTCACGCTGATCACCCGAGCCGGCTGCCACCTGTGCGCGCAGGCCGAGACCAGCCTGGCGGCGCTCGCGACCGAGCTCGGCTTTTCTCTGAACGTGCTGGATGTCGATGCCGACCGGGCCCGTGCCAACGAGTACTCCGAGGGGGTCCCGGTGATCATGATCGATGGCCGTGAACACGGTTATTGGCGGCTGGAAGAGGCCAGGTTTCGCGCTGCTCTGGACCGCTGAAAACGGCCGTCGGACGTGCCATACCACACCGGTTATCGATTTTGTGAATGCGTTCACAAAGGCGTACGGTCCATTGCTGTCCACCCCATTACCACACCGGTCCGCTACCCACGCGAGGGGCTAGCGCCCTAGCTCGCGGCGGCCGTTTCCCGAGGAGCCCATGATCGCGCAGCGTGACGAGCTGAACGCGGTCGGCGATCAAGCTGACCCGCGGGCCGCCGGTGTGGATCAGCGCTCCGTGCCCGAGGCGACCGTCGCTCGGCTTGCTGTCTACTTGCGCGCATTGGTAGGCATGGGCGAAAACGGCACTGCGACCGTATCCTCGGAATCTCTGGCCACCGCGGCCGGTGTGAACTCAGCGAAGCTACGCAAGGACCTCTCCTACCTGGGCTCCTACGGAGTGCGCGGAGTGGGGTATGACGTGGCATTGCTCACCGAGCAGATCAACAAGACCCTGGGCCTGCACGAGAACCGGGCGGTCGCCCTGATCGGGGTCGGCCATCTCGGGCGCGCGCTGGCCGGTTATGACGGCTTCGCCTCGCGCGGCTTCCGGATCGCGGCGATGTTGGACGCCGATCCGCGGATCGTCGGCACCCGGTTGCGCGGCCTGACGGTGCGCCACATCGCCGAGCTCGATCGGGTCGTTGCCCAGGAACACGTTGCGATTGCGGTGCTCACGGTGCCGGCCACCGTCGCACAGGAGGTCTGTGACCGGCTGGTCGCAGCCGGAGTCACCTCGGTGCTCAACTTCGCCCCGATCGTGTTGAGCGTCCCGGCGCACGTGGACGTCCGCAAGGTCGATCTGGCGGCCGAGCTGCAGATCCTGTCCTTTCACGACAACCGCAAGTCTGGCCGGATCGCCGGCGCCCCCAGCATGGCGGTGGGCAAATGACGCTGCTGGTAGTCGGTCTGTCCCATCACTCGGCGCCGGTTCCGGTGCTGGAGCGCGCCAGCATCCCGGCCACCCTGCAGGGCAAGGTGCTGGACGAACTGCACCGCAGCGACTCCATCTCTGAGGTGATGCTGCTCTCGACCTGCAACCGGATCGAGGTCTATGCCGACGTGGCCCGGTTCCACCCGGCCGTCGTCGACATCTCCGGAGTGCTCGCCCGCACCGCCGACATCGGGGTAAACCAGCTGGCCGACAACCTCTACGTCCACTTCGACGAGGCGGCCGCCGAGCACCTGCTGCGGGTGTCGGCCGGGCTGGACTCGATGGTGGTCGGCGAGTCACAGATCCTGGGCCAGCTGCGGAGCGCCTACGCGGTCGGGACCGAGGCGGCCACCGTCGGCAAGGTGCTACACGAAGCCAGCCAGACGGCGCTGCGGGTCGGCAAGCGGGTGCACACCGAGACCGGCATCGATCGGGCCGGTGCCTCGGTGGTGTCAGTTGCGCTGCAGCAGGCCGCGGCCCTGTTCGGTGGCGAGGCCGCGCTGACCGGCAAGCGATTCGTGATCCTGGGCGCCGGTGCGATGGGCGCGTTGGCCGGTGCAAGCCTGCAGCGGCTGGCCGGTGGCGCCCAACTGGACGCGGTGGTGATCAACCGCAGCCTGCCCCGGGCCGAGCGGCTGGCCGGCATCATGGGCGGCCGGGCGGCTCGGTTGGAGACGCTGGCCGACGAGATCGCCGCCGCCGACGTGCTGATCTCCTCCACCGGAGCGACCGGCCTGGTGGTCGAGGCGCCTGACATCCGGTCTCGCGAGGGCCGCCGGCTGGTGGTGCTGGATCTGGCCCTGCCCCGCGACGTCGACCCGGCGGTGGCGCTGATGCCCGACGTGCACTACATCGATCTGGAGGTGTTGCGCGACTCCGGAGCCATGGTCAGCGACGCCGAGATCGAGGCGGCCGCCAGCATCGTGGCCGCCGAGCTGCACGGTTACCTGGCGCACCGGCAGGCGCTGGCGGTCGCGCCGACGGTGACGGCCCTGCGGGCCCGCGCCGCGCAGGTCGTCGACGCCGAGTTGCTCCGGCTGGACGGCCGGTTGCCCGGCCTGGACCCGACGGTGCGCGACGAGCTGGCCAGCGCGGTCCGGCGGGCGGTGGACAAGGTGCTGCACGCGCCGACCGTCCGGGTCAAGGAGCTGGCGGCCACCCCCGAAGGCAATTCCTACGCGGCCGCGCTGCGTGAGCTGTTCGACCTGGACCCGGCCCGTCCCGACTCGGTGTCGGCGGTCAGCCGCGCCGACACCGGTGAAACGGCCGGCCAGTCGCCGGCGGATCCGAGCGAGGTGACCAGCTGATGCTGAGCACCCGAACCGTCCGGGTCGGTACCCGGGCCAGCCTGTTGGCGCGTACCCAGACCCAGCTCACCATCGATGCGCTGTGCCGGTCCAATCCGGACGTGCCGGTCGAGACCGTCCTGGTAAGCACCGCCGGCGATCGCTCGGCGGCGCCGCTGGACCAGATCGGCGGCACCGGCGTGTTCGTCTCGGCCCTGCGCGAGGCGTTGCTGGCCGGCGAGATCGACGTGGCGGTGCATTCCTTCAAGGACCTGCCGACCGCGCCCCAGCCCGGCATCGTGCTGGCCGCTGTGCCGCCACGGGAGGACCCGCGCGACGGACTCTGCGCCCGGGACGGCCTGAGCCTGCTCGAGCTGCCGACCGGCGCTCGGATCGGCACTGGTTCACCGCGCCGGATCGCCCAGCTTCGGGCCCTGGATCTGGGACTGGAGATCGTCGCGATCCGGGGCAATGTCGATACCAGGCTGGCCATGGTCGGCTCGGGCGAGGGGCAGCTGGACGCGGTGGTGCTGGCGGTGGCCGGCCTGCAGCGGCTGGGCCGGGCCGGACTGGTGACCGAGTTGCTCGACCCGATCCAGGTGCTACCCGCCCCGGCCCAGGGGGCGCTGGCGGTCGAGTGCCGGACGTCAGACACCGACACCCGGACGCTGCTGGCGTCCCTTGATGACCACTCGACCCGGGCAGCGGTTGCTGCCGAGCGGTCGCTGCTTGCCGCGCTCGAAGCCGGCTGCACCGCCCCGGTGGGGGCACTGGCCGAAGTCACCGAAGGCGACGACGGCTTGCTGGAAATTTTCCTGCGGGGATCGGTCACCGCCATCGACGGCAGCGACGCCGTCCGGTTGTCCGCTACCGGAACACTGAACACTGCCGAGCAGATCGGCCAGCGGCTCGCCGCTGAACTGATCGATCTCGGCGCGAACACGATAATGGGGAACTCGTAATGACCCGAGCGCGCAAGTCCGGCGGCAGGGTGTCCTTCGTGGGCACCGGTACCGGCGACGCTGGTTTGCTGACCGTCCGTGCAACCGAGGTGCTGGCCGCGGCCGAGGTGGCCTTCGTCGATGCCTCGGTGACCGAGGCCGTGCGCGCCCTGATCGGCGGTGAGATCAGGCCGGCCGATCCGGTGCCGGCCGACGCGGTCAAGGCGGTGCTGGCCGAGGCCCGCAGCGGCCTGCTGGTGGCGCGGGTGGTTTCCGGGGACCCGTTCGGGTCCGACGCGGTGACCCGCGAGGCGCTGGCGCTGGCCAAGACGGTGATCCCGTACGAGGTGGTGCCGGCGCTGTCCGAGGCTGCCGCCACCGCAACCTACGCGGGGGTTTCGCTCGGCCCGGTGCGTACCGAAGCCGATCTGCGTCAGGGCGTGGCGGTGGACTTCGAGGCGCTGGCGGCCGCCCCCGGCGTGCTGGTGTTGACCGTGCAGGCCGGTGAGATCGGTTCGGTGGCCGAGCAACTGGTTGCTTCGGGACTCAAGCCGGACAGTGCCGTGACGGTGACCTGCGCGGGCACCACGACCGGTCAGGTCACGGTGAACGGAACCCTCGGCGAGGCCGATCTGGCGGCGGCGGGCATGTCCGGCTCGTTGGTGGTGAGCATCGGCAAGGCCGCGACCGCTCGCGAGAAGCTGGCCTGGTGGGAGTCGCGGGCGCTGTTCGGTTGGAAGATCCTGGTGCCGCGGACCAAGGAGCAGGCCGGCGCGATGAGTGACCGGTTGCGCGACTACGGCGCGGTGCCGATCGAGGTGCCGACCATCGCGGTCGAGCCGCCCCGCACGCCGACCCAGATGGAACGCGCCATCAAGGGCCTGGTCACCGGCCGCTACGAGTGGATCGTGTTCACCTCGACCAATGCGGTCAAGGCGGTTCGGGAGAAGTTCGAGGAGTTCGGTTTGGACGCGCGCGCCTTCGCCGGCGTGAAGATCGCCTGCGTGGGCGAGCAGACCGCCGACGCGGTGCGGGCCTTCGGCATCCGGCCGGAGTTGTTGCCCTCGGGTGAGCAGTCCTCCGAGGGGCTGCTGGCCGACTTCCCGCCCTATGACGACGTGCTCGACCCGATCGACCGGATCCTGTTGCCGCGCGCCGACATCGCCACCGAAACGCTGGCCGAGGGGTTGCGCGAGCGGGGTTGGGAGATCGACGACGTGACCGCCTACCGGACGGTGCGGGCAGCGCCGCCGGCCGCCGAGATCCGCGACGCCATCAAGTCCGGTGGCTTCCAGGCGGTGTGCTTCACCTCGTCCTCGACGGTGCGCAATCTGGTCGGCATCGCGGGCAAGCCGCACAACCGGACGGTGGTGGCCTGCATCGGACCGCAGACCGCCGCGACCGCGGCCGAGTTCGGGCTGCGGGTCGATGTGCAGCCCGAGACCGCCAACGTCGCCTCGCTGATCGATGCGCTTGCCGAGTTCGCGCAGCGGCGGGCCGAGGAGGATCGGGAGAAGGCTGTCACCGCGCCGGCGCGCCGCTCGCGGGCCGGTTCCCGGACTCGCCAGGTGCGCTAGCCCCCGGGCGCCTCGCCGCTCGTGGGCTCGTGGGCTCGTGGGCTCGTGGGCTCGTGGGCTCGTGGGCTCGTGGGCTCACGGGTTGCGGG